>NZ_JAZGTF010000002.1:0-543259 GCF_037389125.1 Photobacterium sp. MCCC 1A19761 | reverse complement strand
ACATCACGGAATATTACAGCAAGGTCAGGCCACATCAATATAACGGTGGTTTGACGCCAAATGAGTCAGAACGGTTATTCTGGAATGACTCTAAAACTGTGGCCAATTTTACTTGACCACTACAGACCGACTTGCAGAACCGCGGCGTCAAAGACATCCTGATCGCCATCAGTAGATGGCCTGAAAGGCTTCCCCGAAGCAATCGAAACCATCTATCTCGAGACAGAGGTGCAGGTCTGCGTCATTCACCATATCCGCAACTCCATGAAGTACGTCGCCAGCAAGAACCAGAAGGCCTTTATGGCTGATCTCAAGAGTGTCTACAAGGCCCGCAACACAGAATGCCGCGGAGCAGGCGCTGGACGAGCTGGAAGCCTTAAATAGCGCGGATGTTCATGATTTTTTCGTGGCGATGATGCCACTACAGCCAGCTTGGCACGGATCTGATTCATCAATGCTGTCCGTTCATGGACCCAATGATCACGTGCACGGTGCAGGAGCAAAATCGCCTGCTGCTCAGCCAATTTGATCCGGACGAAGCGCGTTGAAGGACGGGTGACAGTGGTGCAAATCGCGACGGCGTCATTGAGATCGTTTTTGGCCCCCGTTCTGAAGGGCGCCACATATTTTGATGCCATGATCTTTGGCGTATGGCCAAGTTTGGCCAGCTCTCGTGCCCAGTAATGAGAAGCGCCGCAGGCTTCCATCCCGATGATGGCAGGCGGGATATTGGCAAAAGTCGAAAGGACTTTCGATCATGATATTGTTCTGTAGATCAAAACCTTGCCTCGGTGATCTTCTCTGTGGATACTGAAGCTATGTCTGGCTAAATCAATGCCATAGACAGAGGGTGACATGGTGGCCTCCGGTTTAAATGGGATCAGACTTACTAAGTGTGGCAAAGCCTGATGAGGGGGAGTCCATGTTATTCGTTATATGCGGTATGATTTTTGAAAGTTGAGAGAAATATATAAGACATTATTCTTGATACAAAAGTTAGATTTAACTAAAACTATAAAATTTATAGGTGATAATTTTATTAAGGACTATTTTGTTTCATACTTTCGCTCTATGAAAGTTTACATTAAATTAAGTTAGAATTGAAGAGTAATAAGGTGAACAATTAGAAAAATGAATTTCTGAGCTTAGTGCCTTAGGCGCTTATTAAGCTTTTGTGGAACCTAATAAGTCTCCAGTTTCTCTGGAAGGAATTTTAACCCCTCAATTCTTTGTTAAGTGGAAAAATCCTGATTTTCTGTGGCTGCGTTGGTCACTTACTGAATAATATATCGAATCGCTTTCAGCAAAATAATGGGCTATAAAATGAAAATATTAGTAACTGGTGGTAGTGGGTTCATTGGTACACGATTAATCGATCTACTATTGAAAGAATCTCATGAGGTAATTATTTTTGATAAAAATGTTAGCGCCAAATATCCAGATTTATCAGTTATAGGAGATGTTCAAAATTTCGATTCTTTGAATTCAGCATGTAAAGGGGTTGATGTTTTATATAACTTGGCCGCCGAACATGCAGATAATGTAACACCTTTATCTTTATATCATGATGTAAATGTTGGTGGTGCTAAAAACATAGTTAAAGCTGCAGAAGAAAATAATATTAATAAGATTGTTTTTACTAGTTCAGTTGCAATATATGGATTAAATCGTGGTACACCAGATGAAAACACAGAACCTAGACCTTTTAATGAATATGGTCGAACTAAGCTAGCAGCTGAGCAGGTGTTTAATGAATGGTATTCCCAGAATAACGAAAGGACGCTTGTAACTGTTCGGCCAGCGGTTGTCTTTGGAGAAAGCAATCGAGGAAACGTTTATAACCTAATAAATCAAATCGTTTCTGGTCGATTTTTTATGATAGGTGATGGAACAAATTGTAAGTCGATGGGCTATGTTGGTAATGTGGCTGAATTCCTTAAGTACCAGTTAGATCAAGCCCCCGGTTACTACAGATACAACTATGCTGATAAAGCCGATTTATCTTCGTCGCAGATTGTATCTATTGTACGTAACGAGATGAATATCCCCGCTAGTAACGTTAAGGTGCCATACAGCATAGGTCTTTTGGGAGGATATGCGTTTGATGTTTTGTCGAAAATTACAGGTAAGAAGTTCCCTGTGAGCTCAATCCGTATTCAAAAATTTTGTGCCGATACCACGATTGACTCCAGTGCTGCCATGTCTTCAGGTTTTGTTCCCCCTTACACTTTAGAGGAAGGGTTGAAGCTTATGATTGAGCATGAATTCAAATAGTTTGGCCTATTAGCAGGGACAATCCCGGCAGTGCAATGGCTCGATTATTCAAGTGCTTGTATTCTAAGAACCATTGCCTAGCCAATGCTGAGATGCTTTGGTGGTCTCATTTTTAAATAAAATGTTTCTCTAACTGCTCAGGTGGACAGGCTTGATTGGTTTTAGCACACTTTCTGTCATTGCAGGGGCCCAGGACCAGGGTGAGATCACGAACGTTTTGTGACCAAATTCTGTGAGTTTGAACGGCCGATCGAATTATGATCTTATACTCTCTTTTTCGGGAGTTCTAAGGTGAGTATCGAGGCTTTTTCTCAGTATTTTGGCGATCTGCAAGACCCTCGTCAGTCTGCGAAAATCAGCTATCCCTTATTCGATGTTCTGTTTCTTACTGTTTGTGCGACGATTGCAGGAGCTGAGGGCTGGGAAGACATTGAAGATTTCGGTGAAGCACATTTTCAATGGTTTCAGCAAAAAGGACTTTTTGCATCCGGACTTCCTGTTCACGACACCATTGCTCGCGTTATCTCGCGCCTAGATCCAAGTCAGTTTCAGCAGTGTTTTATCAACTGGATGCAAGTCGTCACTGAGCGCTCAGACGGTGAGTTGATCGCTATCGATGGTAAGGTGTTGCGTGGCTCATATAACCGCGAAAGCAGGCAATCCACGATTCATATGGTTAGTGCCTTCGCCACGGCCAACGGCGTAGTTATGGGCCAACTCAAAACCAATGCGAAGTCGAACGAGATCACGGCAATACCGGAACAGCTTAACTTGCTGGACATCAAAGGCTGCCTGATTTCGATTGACGCAATAGCCTGCCAGACCAACATCGCCTCGACCATCATTGATAACGGTGGTGATTATTTACTTGCAGTTAAAGGTAACCAGGAAACACTGGCTAAAGCTGTACGTCAGGCGTTGTCTGCGAAGACTTCGATTCAGAGCGCCCCTGAAAATGTCACGGTGGAGCAAAGCCACGGACGAATCGAAGCCCGAGAATATCATGTACTACCTGCTGGTGAGTTGGTACAACAGTTTCCTGATTGGAAAGGGCTAAAGAGCATCGGCGTTACCATTGGTTATCGCATTGATAAATCAGGTAAAGAGTCACTCGAACACCGTTATTACATCAGCTCTGCTGAATTGGAGACAGAGCGTTTTGTCACCGCAGTGCGTGGCCACTGGGGAATTGAAAACAGCCTGCACTGGGTACTTGATGCATCAATGAACGAGGATGCTTGCCAGATTTATCGCGGAGATGCAGCTGAGATCATGGCCTGTTTTCGGCACATTGCACTGAACATGTTGCGAGCCGAAACCTCGAAAAAGGCTAGCATCCGACGTAAACAGAACATTGCAGCGATGAATACCGCTTATCTGGACAAGGTGTTACTGGCTGGTTTTAAGGCGGTGAGCAAAAAATGAGCATTCATGCTCTCACCCTGGGCCCAGGACACTGTTTGGCCGTTATGTGATGAAGGCGCAGTTGGCCCTAATATTTAAGGATATGTATGAAAAAAATAACAAAAGCCGTCATTCCGGTGGCGGGGCTAGGGACGAGAATGTTGCCTGCGACTAAGGCGATTCCAAAGGAAATGTTGCCTTTAGTGGATAAGCCACTCATTCAGTATATCGTTAATGAATCTATTCAAGCAGGGATCAAGGAAATTGTGCTGGTGACGCATTCTTCCAAAAATGCGATTGAAAACCACTTTGATACCTCTTTTGAGCTTGAGGCAACTTTAGAGAAACGGGTCAAGCGTCAGTTGTTGGATGAAGTGCAGTCTATTTGTCCACCGGATGTGACAATCATGCATGTGCGTCAAGGTCAGGCGAAAGGGTTAGGTCATGCGGTACTCTGTGCGAAACCCTTGATTGGGGATTCACCATTTGCGGTGGTCTTACCGGATGTAATTTTGGATGAGTACACGGCTGATCAGTCGATGGAAAATATGGCAGCGATGCTGAAGCGTTTTGAAGCGACGCAGGCGAGCCAGATCATGGTCGAGCCGGTCCCGATGGAAGATGTCTCGAAATATGGTGTGGTTGATTGTAATGGGGTTTCTTTTGGCCCAGGCGAATCCCAGCCACTGAAGGCGCTGGTGGAAAAACCTGCGTTAGAAGATGCACCGTCCAATCTGGCTGTGGTGGGCCGCTATATCCTGTCATCGACCATTTGGAGCAAGCTGGCGATTACCCCGCCTGGTGCCGGGGATGAGATTCAATTAACCGATGCGATTGCCATGTTGATGACTGAAGAGCCTGTTGAAGCGTTCCATATGTCTGGAAAGTCCCACGATTGTGGTGATAAACTTGGATACCTGAAGGCTTTCGTTGAATATGGCTTGCGCCATGATGCGCTGGGTGACGAATTTGCCCTTTACTTAAAAGAATTAACGGCTTCTGAAGTAACATTAAAGCTAGTCGGTTAAGGAGCAAAGCGCTGTTTTTAGATTGTTAGAACAGTGCTTGTTAGACCAATTACTCCATAAGAGTTTGCTATGACAGCTACCGCATTTGTTTTCGTTTTTGTTTTCTCTTTCTGCAGTCTCTTTGTTTTTCGTAAGCTGGCAAAGAGAGTAGGTTTAGTGGATAAGCCTAACGCCAGAAAACTTCATCAGGGCGTTATTCCGCTGGTTGGTGGGGTCTCTATTTTTACCACCCTAACTATTGCTTTTCTCTTGTTTACCCCTATTGCTCAAGACACCATTTTGTATCTGGGCAGTGCTGCTGTTCTTGTGATGATGGGGGTCATTGATGATCGCCTGGATATTAGTTTTAAAATCCGGCTGGTGATTCAGGCTGCTGTGTCTCTGGCAATGATCCAGATTGCAGGCAAAAGCCTGCATAACCTGGGCTTCCTGATGGGCAGCGAAGCGATTGAGTTGCCGCTTGCCATGAGCTATTTAGTCACTATCTTTGGTGTCATCGGTGCGATTAATGCCTTTAATATGGTGGATGGCATTGATGGGTTACTGGGCGGTTTGGCGTCCGTAACGTTCGCTGCATTGGGCTATATGTTTTGGGTTGATGGCAATGCTGAGTTGGCAGCCGTGTGTGGCTTGATTGTCACCGCAATGGTGCCTTATATCATGCTCAACCTTGGTTTTCCGCTGGGCCGTCGTTTTAAAGTCTTTATGGGGGATGCCGGCAGCATCTTTATCGGATTTACGGTGATTTGGCTCTTGATTGAAGCGACTCAGGGCGAACGGGTAACCCATATTCGTCCGGTCACAGCGTTGTGGGTGATTGCTGTACCGCTGATGGATATGGCGACCATCATGATCCGCCGGATCCGCAAAGGCCAGTCGCCATTCAAGCCGGATCGTGAGCACCTCCACCATATCTGCCAGCGGATTGGGTTGTCTTCCGGGATGTCTCTGGTGGTGATCTGCTCCTTGGCTTCTGTGCTGGCCGGGATCGGCATTTGGTCTGATGTGAACAAGATCAGCGAGTCGGTGATGTTCTTCAGCTTCCTGGCTGTATTTGTCGGCTACTTCCTGTCGATCAGCTACATCTGGCGTATTACGACTTTTATCCACAAACTCATGGGTCGGCAGAAAGTATCTGAACTTGAGCTTGAGATGAGTCAGTCTCACGTCGAGAAATAGTATTCGGTTTGTCTGAAGGCGAGTTTACAATTGGGTAGCTGGTATGAAGTGCTGCATCTGTTGGATGCAGCACTTTTTGTTTCTGACGTTTGTGTATGAGGAAAAGAAAGCCTTATGTTTCATAAAATCTTGGTTGTCTGTGTGGGTAATATTTGCCGGTCACCATCGGGAGAGTATTTACTGAAGCAGCTGTTGCCTGCAAAGCAAATTGCTTCTGCTGGTGTTGGTGCATTGGTCGGAAAGCCTGCCGATAAGATGGCTGCGGATGTGGCATCAGAACAGGGAATCTGCCTGGAAGGGCACGAAGCTCAGCAGTTGACCAGTGAATTGTGTCAGCAATACGACCTGATTCTGGTGATGGAAAAAGGTCATATCGAGGCGGTGACCAGGATAGCGCCGGAAGCGCGCGGTAAAACGATGTTATTTGGTCAGTGGATTGGCCAGAAAGATATTCCGGATCCTTATCGCCAAAGTCGCGAAGCGTTTGAGTTCGCCTATAGTCTGATAAAAGAAGCCGCCGAGGCTTGGGCCAAAAAACTGTAGTCCGGTATCTTCTGGGGAGAAGGCGTAGCACGATTAACGCATATCGACAAATGAAAAATGCCCTGTTGTCATTACGCAACAGGGCATTTTTATATCCAAGTTTGATAGCCACGATATTTTCTTTTGTGCTTCCTGCTTCAAACCCCTTTCAACCGATCTTCCCGGCGCATTGCCTTCGACATTTGGTCGTATTGTTCTAATTCATCAAAAAACAAGGAGAGTCGCAACGCGAGTAAAATACAAGTTTGCGTCGCCATATGGTAGACGTCGCTAATCAGGTTTGCTGCGAAATGAATTTTTTGCATACATCCTCCTTGCAATGAACGGGTGTTGTAAACAGGTAAGGCGACGTTATCTCCTTGAATATGAAATCAGTATGTTAGAAAGGTGACTCTAATGTTGAGTATAGTTGATTTATTGGGGAAGGGATTGATTTTGAGCACGTTTTTTGCGACGAGCGGGAAATCTTCGGCTTACAGCGGGTTACTGTAAGCCGAAGGAAGTTACTTCTGGTTGGTAAAGGTATTTAATTTTTGTTTAAGGTTGTGTGATTTGAGATGAGTTTGTGTCTTGATGGACAACTTTTTAAATGGGGTCCGTCGAAACGACAGCTTTCTGATCCAGGTTGTGATACGCCAGATGTGAGAAATCATGAAGTAGTACAGGGTAAAGACGAGTAGAAAGCTCAGGAACATCACCGCTTCATGAATCTGATATTGCTCACTTAGAATTCCAACATAGGCAAATAAGCCAGCGATACTACAGATGGTGACCAGCGTCATTCTTTGAGACAGTCCAACCCGTTGGCAAATGTGATGCAGGTGCTCGCGGTCTGGCTTGAATGGGGACTGGCCTTTCTGGATCCGACGGATCATGATGGTGGCCATATCCATGAGCGGCAAGGCAATGATCCATAGTGCCGTTACCGGGCGGAATGATGTTTCTTCACCTTGTGTGCCTTGCACCAGCAGCCAAACGATGGTGAAACCGATGAAGACACTACCTGCATCCCCCATGAAAATCTTAAATCGGCGGCCGAAGGGCAGCCCTAAATTCATCATGATATAGGGAATGGTTGCAACGACAAAGATGACGCAAAACTGGTATAAGTCGACTTGGTTTCCGGTCCAGAACAGATATCCCAATGCCGTAAATGAGACGGTAGCCAGTCCACCCAATAATCCGTCAATGCCGTCGACCATGTTGAAGGCGTTAATTGCCCCGAGAATTGCGAAAATCGTGACCAAGTAACTCAGTGGTGTTGAGAGGGTTAGTTCTTGGAAGCCACTGATATTGCCTAAGTTTGTTAATTTCAGGTTGCCAAAAGCAATCATCACAGCAGACATCAGGATTTGAACGAAGAGGCGACTTTTGACACTGATATCAAACTTGTCGTCAATCGCGCCCATCAGAACGAGGACTGTAGCGCAGCTGAGATACAGCGCGGGTGCTGTGTGGATGTCGGGAGATAGCAGGATGCCGACAAATACAGACCCAAAAATGGCAATACCGCCGACGAGCGGGATCACGCCTTGGTGTTGTTTCCGGCCATTGGGGATGTCAACCAGTTGAATTTTTTTAGCCATGACTCGAAGCGCAAATAAGCTGACTAAAGAGAAACTAAAGAGTATTGGGAGTTCCATATCCATCATTCTGCCTTTTCAAAGAAGCAAAAATTTTTCGTTATGTTATACCCAGAGACGGTGACATTAAAGTTACATATGCAATCTGTTTTGTTGTTGTTGCATAACGTGAATTAAGATAACAAAATTAGTATTTTTTTGTGTAATTGGTAAATTTATAACTATCATTAATAGTTTTCTAAACGTTATCCCATCACTTTTGAGTGTAGTGAGTTTGTCCTCAGACTGTCAAAATTAGTGTGAATCTTATAAGAAAGTGCAATGGGGAAGATAAACTATTTTAGGTAATCGTTATATCTGTCAGGGCGTTTTATAGTGATTTATTTCTAGACTCTCGATTGCCGCTATTTTATATCCCGCCGATTTTGTCATGATTTCTTCTTGGTGCAATGGGATAGGTGCAGGTTGTGGAGATCATACATCATGGAGCAAGTTCAGGTGTCACGGGTTCATGCCATGAACTCAAGTTGGGGCAGCACAGCTTATTAGTCGATTGCGGTCTGTTTCAGGGCCGTGAAGCCCCATCACGCCATGATATTGATTTTCCTATTTATCATATTCGTGCGCTGTTGCTGACCCACTGTCATATCGATCATGTCGGGCGGATCCCCTGGCTCCTGGCGGCAGGATTTCGCGGGCCAATTTATGCCACGGAAGCGACGGCTGCCTTATTGCCGCTGATGCTGGAAGATGGCTTAAAGATCAACCTGGGTCTGAATCAAGAGCAGTGCGAGCAGTTTACCCGGGTGATCAAATCTTTACTGAAACCGATCCCTTTTGGCTGTCGTGTGGATTTGACTTGGCCCAGTGGCGAGTTGATTCATGTTTGCTTTCGACCGGCTGGCCATATTCTGGGCTCGGCTTATATCGAGATCGTGTTGCCCGATGGCCATGTCGCTGTGTTTTCCGGCGATCTCGGACCTTGCCATACACCGTTACATGTTGACCCGGTGTCGCCCGTTCGTGCCGACACATTAGTGCTTGAAAGTACCTATGGCGACCAACGTCATCATGCGGTGACTCAACGGGAAGCGTGTTTATCTGAAATCATTCAGCGTTCTTTGCAGGATGGCGGGGCGATTTTGATTCCTGCTTTTTCAGTGGGTCGGACTCAGGAAGTTTTGTTTGATCTTGAGAATTTGCTCGCCAAAGCGATGCAATCCGAATTTGGTTATCCCTCGAATCAGACAAACTGGCCAAACATTCCTATCATTCTGGACTCGCCGTTAGCAGCTAGGGTCACCGAGCAATACCTGGATTTTCAGCGGCTTTGGGCGAAAGAAGCCAAGCAGCGGGTCTATCGGGGTCGGCATCCGTTATCGTTTGATCAATGTATCACCATCACCCAGCACGCAGATCACTTGGCCTTGGTCAATCGCTTGAAAGCAACGGGGGAGCCGGCAATCGTTGTTGCAGCCAGCGGTATGTGTAGCGGCGGCCGGATTATGAATTATTTACAGGCGTTACTGCCGGATCCCCGAACCGATGTGATTTTGGTGGGCTATCAGGCGGAAGGAACGCTGGGGCGTCAGTTATTAGCTCAACCCGAGCTGGTTGAGATCGATCAGAATTCAGTCGAAGTTAAGGCTGCGATTCACGCCATGTCCGGGTACTCAGCCCATGCGGATCAGCACGATCTGATTCAGTTTGTAGCGGGCATTCAACAGGGTCCGCAGCAAATCCGGTTGGTTCATGGCGAGCCTTCTTCGCAACAGGCTCTGTCCCAGAATTTGTCAATATTGCGCCCGGAATGCGAAATAATTACGACATTTACTTAGCAACAATATTCATTTTGCACTATCCGTTTAGATAGCTAGAGAGATGCTGTTTCAATATTCGTGTCACACTTTGCTGCTAAGGTGACTGAAGTTGAAACGGACATAATAACACTGCTTTCAGTTGATTCTTTGGGGGATAGTAATGAAGATTACTGTTGCGGGAACTGGATATGTTGGTTTATCGAATGCGGTCTTATTAGCACAGCACAATGAAGTTGTCGCGCTTGATATTTTGTCTGAAAAGGTTGATTTAATTAATCGTCGAATCTCCCCGATTGATGACAATGAAATTAAACGTTTTTTTTCAGGGAGTTCATTAAGTCTTATTGCAACGACTGATAAACTGAAAGCCTACCAGAGCGCTGAATTCGTGGTGATTGCAACCCCAACAGATTATGACCCGGTGACAAACTACTTTAATACTTCTTCTGTAGAGGCGGTTATTAGAGAAGTAATGGAAGTCAATCCGGGCGCCGTGATGGTGATTAAGTCCACCGTGCCGGTTGGGTATACTCAGCGGATGAAAAAGGAGCTGGGTTGCGACAATCTGATTTTCTCACCGGAGTTCTTGCGTGAAGGCCGGGCGCTTTACGATAATCTGTATCCTTCCCGAATTATTGTCGGGGAGCGCTCTGAGCGGGCCGAGACGTTTGCCCAGCTGCTGGTTCAGGGTGCGGTGAAAGAAGTTATTCCGGTTCTGTATACGGATTCAACCGAAGCAGAAGCGGTGAAATTGTTCTCCAATACTTACCTAGCCATGCGTGTTGCGTATTTCAACGAGCTGGATTCTTACGCCGAAGCGCACGGACTGGATACCCGCCAGATCATTGAAGGGGTTGGTCTGGACCCGCGTATTGGCTCGCATTACAACAACCCGTCGTTTGGATACGGGGGGTACTGCCTGCCGAAAGATACCAAGCAGCTGCTGGCCAACTACCAGGATGTGCCGAACAATATTATCGGCGCGATTGTTGATGCAAACCGGACCCGGAAAGATTTCGTGGCGGAGTCGATTTTGAGCCGCAAGCCGAAAGTAGTGGGTATCTATCGCTTGATCATGAAAAGCGGCTCCGATAACTTCCGTGCCTCATCTATTCAGGGCATTATGAAGCGACTGAAAGCGAAAGGGATTGAAGTGGTGGTTTACGAGCCGGTGCTCAAGGAGCCGGAGTTTTTTAACTCTCGTGTGATGACGGATCTGGAAACGTTCAAGCAAGAATCTGATGTGATTGTCTCCAACCGGATGGCTGCTGAACTGGCGGATGTTGCCGATAAAGTCTATACCCGGGATTTGTTTGGCTCTGATTAAGCTTATTCTCTGCGGTGACTTGCACAGCAAGAAAATCTGAACTCAAGGGGTGTCATTGAGGCACCCCTGACTGTCTGAATAACAATGATTTTTCCTTCGCTTTTTCCGCTATTGACCCGCTGTGCGGCTTTCTCACTTCTAAGATTGATTGCATCCTTTCTCTGGCCTCATCTCCCGTTTTTGTAAGCTGACCTATACTTATTTACATATCTATCAGCTCGTATTTGTGGTTCGGGGAATGATATGAAAAGAGCAACGCTTGCACTATTTTGCGCCGGTATTTTTGCTGGCATGGTGAGCTTGTCGGCATGCGCGGCTGAGCGCACCAGTGTGCAGCCCTCGGTGGCGCGCCAAGCACCTCAGACACAGGCGTCTCAAACACAGGCACCTCAGAAACAGGCTCCTCAAACAACCGCCCAGAATTTATCTGCTGTCAATTCGACATCGACAACGGCAAATCAAGTCGGAAAAACAGGAAAAGCTGCGGGGATTGATACGGCAATGGCTGCCTCGGCAGGTGGGATCACTGCCACGGTATTAGCAGTTGGTGTCGCGGCTTTAGTGGTGGGGGTTGCCGTCTCAGATACTGGTGGTGGCGACGATCCGGCACCACCGGTGACGGTTCAGGCGGAATAGACTGCCAGGCAGTCGCGGGCCATATGAAACCTGAAGTGATGGGTGACAACTCACCACTTCAGGTGTGGTTCTGCGTGTTGTTACACTTTCTTCCCTTTCACCAATTTTCTCACCCACATCCGGCCCGGATGGAGCGCATCTAAGACGCTATTCGGTAAGGGTAATGGATCCCCACAGATTTGCGAGGCAAGCAGCTCTCCCAACAATGGCGCTGAACTTAACCCGCGAGAGCCCAATCCAATCATGGCATACATGTTCGGGTAAACCGGCACTGGCTCCGCTGTAGTTTGCTGGGTCTTAAGCTCGGCATATTGCGTCAGTAACTGTTCGTACTCGCACACATCCCCGACGAACGGTAAATGATCCCGGCTGGCACAGCGCACAGCAGCCCGGGCTTGGTTATCGTCCATATTGATGGCTTGTGGCCATTCAACACCCGGCAGGCAGTTGACCAGGCGTTGTTTGTTGTCCGCGTGTTCTGACGGACAGAAGCCTAGGTCCGTGCTGCCCCGGCGGTAGCTGGCGCCGATGCAGTGGCTTTGGGAGGCCGGATTTGCCGGGGTCAGGTAGCCGTCGTAACACAGAACGGTTTTGAGCTGCGAGAGCGCTGGGTTGGTTGGAATATGGCTCACCTGGCCCCGGACCGAGTAGGCCGGGATCTGGTTGGTTTGCGGGAAGTCTTCAAAACGATGGCCATTGGCGACGATCACGGTATCGTGCTGAAAACATGCTTCATCGGCAATCAGCGTCCATTGTTTATCGGTTGAGTCTGTGTCAACTGGGTCGCTCAGCTCGAGTTGACGGATTTCGGTGTTAGTTCTGAGCGTCAGATGACCACTTTCACTCGCCAGTTCGATCAAGGCCCGGGTCAGAGCCTGCGGGCACAGCCAACCGCCCAACGGATAGTTCACACTGGTATGGCCGGTTTCGACGCCGGTGACGGTTTGGGTTTGGCCTTCATCCAAAAATCGGATCAGCGTGTCCGGGAATCCGCCTTCCAGCATTTTCCCCAGTTTCTTTTGTGCATTGTCGTCCCAGGCCAGTTGCGTGACGCCACACCAGTCATGGGCAAAGGCTTTATGCTGTGCCGCTTGTTCGACAAACTGCCGGGCATACAAAAATGCCGGGCCAAAAAAGCGCGACAGAGCATCGTTCGAGCCATTGAGCAGGGGATAAACGGCCCCCTGGCGATTGCCGGAAGCACCTTCTGCCGGCAGTGGATCGGCGCAGTAGAGTGTCACATCGACGCCGCGTCGGGTCAGCGCGAGTGCGGTGGTGGCCGAGCCAATGCCGCCCCCGATAATCGCTACGTCTTGCGGCTGGTCGGCACGTTTGCGGGCATACCAGGGCTTGAAGTTGGCTGGGTGTTGGCGCTGAGTCATGGTGCCGGCCAGCATGTCTCGCTTGGTGCCGAATCCTTTGACTTTCTTCATGTCGAAACCGGCTTCAATCAGGCCGCGGCGGACAAATCCGGCGGCGGTGAAGGTCGCGGTGGTACAACCTTCCCGTGCCAGTTTGGCCATGCCGTCAAAGAGATTCTGGTTCCACATTTCCGGGTTTTTGCTTGGGGCAAAGCCATCTAAAAACCAGGCATCCACGATCCCGTCATCATTGGTCCATACTTGTGGCATACAGTCTTTAATGTCGCCGAACCAGAGATCCAGGGTGATCAGGCCATTTTCCAGCACAATCCGGTGGCAGTCCGCGACGGCAGGCGGATAGTGCGCATGCAGTTGCTCCGCCAAATCCGCCAGCTCCGGCCAGGACGCATGCGCCTTGATTAAATCGTCACGCGTCACCGGAAATTTTTCAAAACTGATGAAATGCAATTCTTTGATGGCTGCATCCGGGTTCGCCTGGCGAAAGGCCTTGAACCATTGCCACACGGCCAGAAAGTTCAGGCCGGTGCCAAAGCCGGTCTCGGCAATCACAAATCGGCGACGCGTCGAGGTTTCCCAGCGCTGCGGGAGTCCGTTCTGATGGAGAAATACATAGCGCGTTTCTTCTAAGCCATTGGCATTCGAGAAATAAACATCGTCAAAGTCATTGGAGACCGGGGTGCCGGACGAATTCCAGTCGAGAACGGCATTTTCAATGCGATGGGGAGACTGCTCGGACAAGGGGAAACCTCATGTAGTGCTGTAACAAGGGTCGGTCATGGTCTTTGAATGCTTGATAAGCGATTGATTCGCGGGCAATGACCGATCAAACAGATGATCTTGGTGCTGATTGTACCGTTTGCCGGGAAAGCTGACCACTTTCCCGAGATAAACCCGTTATGATCAGCATCGTTAAATGACAGTAGGAATTCATCATGAAACGAGCCGTAATTACAGGCATGGGTATTGTATCCAGCATCGGTAACAATGTGAAAGAGGTGCTGGAGTCTCTGAAAGCCGGTAAATCCGGTATTAATTTCTCCGAACAGTTTGCGGAAATGAAGTTGCGCAGCAATGTTTGGGGTGATTTGAAAATGAACCCGTCTGAGCATATCGACCGTAAAAAAATGCGTTTCATGGGCGATGCCGCAGCATTTGCGTATTTGTCTATGGAGCAGGCAATTGAAGACGCCGGTCTTACTGAAGAACAAGTTTCCAACGATCGTACCGGCCTGGTTGCTGGCTCGGGCGGTGCATCCTCGCACAACCAAATCGCAGCGGTGGATATCCTGCGCGAGAAAGGCGTGAAGCGTGTCGGTCCTTATATGGTCCCGCGTACTATGTCTTCAACCGTGTCTGCCTGTCTGGCGACACCTTTTAAAATTCGTGGCGTAAACTACACCATGAGTTCTGCTTGTGCGACGTCTGCACACTGTATCGGCCATGCGCTGGAACTGATCCAACTGGGTAAACAAGATATTGTGTTTGCGGGTGGCGGCGAAGAGCTGGACTGGACCCTGACCATGATGTTCGACGCCATGGGCGCGTTGTCGACCAAGTACAACGATGATCCGACGAAAGCATCCCGGACTTACGATGCCGATCGTGACGGTTTCGTGATTTCTGGTGGTGGCGGCATGCTGGTGGTTGAAGAGCTAGAGCATGCGCTGGCGCGTGGTGCGAAAATTTACGGCGAAATCGTTGGCTACGGCGCGACCTCCGATGGCTACGACATGGTGGCACCATCAGGTGAAGGTGCGGTGCGTTGTATGAAGATGGCGATGCAGGATCTGGACGCGCCAATTGACTACATCAACACGCACGGAACCTCAACGCCGGTCGGCGATGTCAAAGAGCTGGGCGCGATCCAGGAAATCTTCGGTGACAACAGTCCTGCGATTTCTGCGACCAAGGCCATGACCGGTCACGCGCTGGGCGCGGCGGGTGTGCATGAGGCGATTTACTCAACGCTGATGCTGGAGCATGGTTTCGTTGCCCCGAGCATCAACATCGAGAATCTGGATCCGGCTGCGGAAGGTTTGGATATCGTCACGGAAACCCGGGAGCAAGCGCTGAAGACCGTGATGTCGAACAGCTTTGGTTTCGGTGGCACCAATGCAACGCTGGTGATCAAGAAGTACGAAGGCTAATGGGTCACCGCGGCAACAATTCGCGGTCACAATTATCAGAGACGAGATTCAATCAGGGAAGGCATTCCCGGCGCTCGACAGCAGGATCTTGTCTCTGCGCATGACTTTTGTCATTTTTCCGGGAGTGGCACTGGCTAATGGACTGCACTGAGATGGCTTTGCAGAGACTTCAAAGACAGGCCCGGTTAACCAGTGCCGAAAACAGACGCGGCACTTGTTGGTGTGAATAGTATTTTCTTTTGCGGGAGCTGTCTATTGCACTGGCAGGTGTTTTTAATCCTGGAATTTTTTACCCGGCTTGATGCCGGGTTTTTTTATGCTGGTCGTTCGGGGTAGGCAACGGCCCAACGGCTTGATGAACGCCAGCCCTAATCCCTCAATAGGCTTGTACTTTCCCAGGCAACTCAATACTATTTTGACACTTTTATTCTTATTGCCGCCGCAACGTGAGCCATCGCCGCGCAGGCCGCAATTGTCGCGAGATCTGTAATGGTCGCGATGCTACAGGAACGGACCCATGAAAATCCTCATTGATGAAAATATGCCTTATGCGCACGACCTCTTCAGCCAGCTCGGAGAAGTGATTGCCAAACCCGGTCGTAACCTGACGGCCGATGACCTGGTGGATATCGATGCGCTGATGATTCGCTCGGTCACCAAAGTGAATGCTGACTTACTGGTGAAGGCGAACCGGTTGCGTTTTGTCGGTACAGCCACGGCGGGGCAGGACCATGTCGATCAGGCATTGTTGGCGGAAAAGGGGATCACCTTCACCGCAGCGCCGGGATGCAATAAGGTAGGCGTGGCCGAGTATGTGCTGAGTAGCTTGATGGTGCTGGGCCAGCAGCAGGGTTTTTCTATTTTTGACAAAACGGTGGGGATCATCGGTGCGGGCAATGTCGGCAGCTATCTGGCGAAATGTTTGGACGCGCTTGGGATCCGTTATCTGCTGAACGATCCGCTGAAAGCCGAACAGGGCGACAGCCGGGCATTTCACTCGCTGGAAGCGCTACAGCAGCAGTGTGACATTATCACTATGCATACGCCGCTCACCCGTGACGGCGCATACCCGACCTATCATCTGGTGGATGAAGCGTTTTTGCAGCAGTTGAAACCCGGTGCGATTTTGATCAATGCAGCCCGTGGCCCAGTGGTTGACAACACCGCATTGAAGGTCGCGCTGCATCAAGCGCAGACCGGCGAAGGCAAAGCCCTGACGGCCGTGTTGGATGTGTTTGAGCAAGAGCCGTTGGTGGATCTTGAATTGCTGCCGTTGCTGGCGTTTGCGACCCCGCATGTGGCGGGCTACGGTCTGGAAGGCAAGGCTCGGGGGACGACCATGGTCTTTAACCGCTATTGCGAGTTTTTTGGCCAGGGGCAACCGGTATCGGCCGCCAGCCTGCTGCCGGAAGCGCCGCTGCCGCGGGTGGCCCTCAGCCGCACCTGGCAGGAAGATACCCTGTTTAGTCTGATCCAGCTCGTCTATGATGTGCGTAAGGATGACGGGTTATTCCGCCGCGAAATGACCGCCGCAGGAGAGAATACTGCCCGGATGGCATCGGCCTTCGATCAAATGCGGAAAAATTACTGGGATCGGCGCGAATACAGTGCGATTACAGTAGCCGGACAGGCTGGTTTTGGGTTAGAGTCGCTGGCTAATTTAGGTTTTACAGTTACAGTTGAGGAAACGCCATGAGTCAGGAATTTGATGTTGCCGTTCTGGGCGCCACAGGTGCCGTGGGCGAAACGATCGTAGAGGTATTAGAATCGCGTGATTTTCCGGTTCGCAATCTCTATTTACTGGCTTCGGAACGCAGCGCGGGTAAAACGCTGCGCTTTAAGGGTAAAAGCGTTCGTGTGACCAACGTCGAAGACTTTGACTGGAGTCAGGTTCAGCTGGCACTGTTCTCGGCCGGCGCCGAAGCGTCTGCACACTGGGCGCCGATTGCGGCGGATCAAGGCGTGGTGGTGATCGATAACACCTCACACTTCCGCTACGACTACGATGTTCCGCTGGTGGTGCCGGAAGTGAACCCGCACGCGCTGGCGGATTACCGGAACCGGAATATCATTGCCAACCCGAACTGCTCGACCATTCAGATGCTGGTCGCCCTGAAGCCAATCCATGATGCGTACGGCATTGAGCGCATTAATGTTGCCACGTATCAGTCGGTATCCGGCTCCGGCAAAAAAGGGATCGATGAGCTGGCCGGACAGACCGCGAAGCTGTTGAATGGCTTGCCGGTAGAAAATAAAGCGTATGACAAGCAGATTGCGTTCAACTGCCTGCCGCATATCGATGCCTTTATGGATAACGGCTACACCAAAGAAGAGATGAAAATGGTGTGGGAGACCCAGAAGATCCTGGGAGATGACAATATCCGCGTGAATCCGACCTGTGTTCGGGTGCCGGTATTTTACGGTCATGCTGAAGCTGTGCATGTCGAAACTTGCCAGCCGGTTCATATCGAAGAAGTGATCAGCCTGCTGGAAAATGCCGAAGGGATAGAAGTTTTCCATGGCAACGATTATCCGACCCAGGTTGGTGATGCAACCGGGAAAGATCACGTTATGGTTGCCCGGATCCGGGAAGACATCAGCCACCCGTGTGGTCTGAACATGTGGGTTGTGGCCGACAACGTCCGCAAAGGTGCTGCGACGAACAGTGTGCAGATTGCCGAAAAACTGATTGCAGAATACCTGTAATTGCTTCTGGTGCGGCTCACCCTGTCTTCCGGCAGGATGGGCCGCATTTGTTTTTATTCAACCAGAACGCCTGAACCCGCAAACCGGTTCGTCTTTCGAATTAGGCAGCATCCCTCATTTACCGTTCAAGAGTCTTGATGAATGGCCGATAGATTCATTATGCTTAGCGCCATAACTTCGAAGCTCGACGCGACTTTTTCGATACTCGAAACCAATTTCTCATCTCTGCCAGAGAGGACAGCAGGCAGTGTCTGACTTATCGACTATGATTAAACGTTTTATTTTACCGGTCGTCATTGCCGGAGCCGCCCTTCAGATGCCCTTGTCAGCCCATGCGGTGCGTATTATCGGCCCATCCGCAGATGAGGTGCGCGCAGCTTCGACTGAGCCTGCTCAATCTTTTGCTTCGAACCAGAATGCCATCAATCGCTACGGTCCGACCGGAAGTGACGAAACTCTGTGGTCGATCGCCTCTCGCTACCGTCCGAATAACCAGATCTCGATTTATCAGGTCATTGGCGCCATCCACCGGGCGAATCCGCAGGCATTTGAGCAGAACAATATCCACGGTCTGATCCCGGGCAGCGTGCTGAGAATGCCGACCCTGGATCAGATCCGTCAGGAAGATGTGGACAGCGTGCGGCGTCGTTTAGATGCCGACCAGCGTCGCCAGGTACGCCAGTCGGCGACGCCAAGTACTTCGGTTTCCAGAGCACCGGTACCAAGAACACAGGTAGCAAGAACTCAGGCACCAAGTACGCCCGCGCCAGCGCCGACCGTTGTGGCGAATCCACAACCGAAACCGCAAGTTGCTATTCAGGAGCAGGTGACACAGACGGCTAAGTCCGTTCCGGCTGCATCGGCTCAACCGGCAAGTGAAACAGCCCAAGCGACCGGCAATGCGGATAAGGGAGGCATCCCCGTGAAGCCGAGCGCTTTGCAGACGCAACTGGATGCCTCCGACGTGCAGATGACCAAGCTGGTGGAGAGTAACCACTTGTTGCGCGTTCGTCTGGCAGAAATGCAGCATGAGGTCAGCGCGCTCAAAGATCAGATCAGCAACGACGAGCGGCTGCGCGATGAAATCCTGAACTTCATTCAGCAACAAAAAGCGCAACCGGTCGCGCCGGTGGTGCCTGAAACTTCCTGGGTGGATGATTTGGTGGCTAACCCATGGGCGATGGCGGCTGCCGCGCTTGTGCCCGGCGCCCTGATTGCCGGTGCGATTGCATTTTTCATGATGCGTCGTAAGGA
Organism: Photobacterium sp. MCCC 1A19761; assembly: GCF_037389125.1. Lineage (NCBI taxonomy): Bacteria > Pseudomonadati > Pseudomonadota > Gammaproteobacteria > Vibrionales > Vibrionaceae > Photobacterium > Photobacterium sp. MCCC 1A19761. The sequence goes on along the minus strand of NZ_JAZGTF010000002.1, from coordinate 523,976 downwards.
AGAAGATGAAGAAGTGAAATCGCTGGAAGGTCCGCAAACGCAGGAACCGGCGATCCCGGCACCGCCGAAAGGGGACGCTGAGGCGATCCCGGATCTGGATGGCGATAAGCAAGACGTCGATGATCTGTTTGCCGGGGATGATTCTCTGTTCGATGATCCGGAAACCAGCCTGTTTGGGCCGGAGCATGATAGTAACCCGTTGGGTGAGCAGGATGACTTGCTTGACTTGTCCGCCGGTGGTCATGATGACTTCGAAATTGAAAGTGGCCTGACGCCAAGCAGCATCTCGGTGAAAGGCGGTGAAGAAGCGATTGGACTCCAGGATATGGAGCGGGCGCTGGATGAGATTGAGCAATCCTCAGAGCCAAGCTCGGACGAAGCGCTGGCAGCCATGTGGGAGCAATCCTTGCAGGGCGATGATGATGACGACGACAGTTTTGATCTGGCGGATGCGGAACTGGCCGGTGATGCCGACAAAGATATTGAAGATGGGTTGCTGGATCAGTCCATCCTGGATGACTTGCTGAGCGAAGCGGGCGGGTTAACGGATGATCTTCCGGAAGCAGAACCTGCCAGAGCGGCTGAGCCTGAAGCTGCAATGGCCCAGGTCGTGGATCAGGATGAACTGGATTCGTTATTTGAGACGGTCGGATTGGATGAGCCAGTCCGTGAACCGGCACAAGTGCAAGTTGATGAGCCGGAGGAGCAAGCGCAACAGGCCGCTGTGGATCAAGCCCTGGCTGATGCAGACGCGTTGTTTGCAGTAGAAGAAGATGCGTTGCCGGAAGAGGCGCTGGACGCACTGTTTGATGCAAACAGTACGGCGTTGTTGGATGAATTCATTGATGATGATGAGCTGAATACCCCGGATATTGAGCTGGAAGAAAACAGTACTGCATTGCTGGATGAGATCCTCGAGGATGGCGAGGACACTTTCAATCGGTCCGATATTACAATCGATGAAAACAGTACCGCCCTGCTTGATGAACTGGTTGCGGACGATGACGACAGTGACGAGAGCCGTATTGATGTCGCGGATGTTGAAACCGACGATGAGCCGGTCCTGAACCTGGATGAGGTCGTCATCGATGAAAACAGCACCGATTTGCTGGATGATATTCTCGCGCAGCAGGGACATCAGCCTCAAGCGCTTCAGATGACGTCAGAGGTCCGTGAGCCGTTGGAGCCTACGGACCGTTTGGATTCTGCCTCAGATTCAGAGCGCAATGATGATGTCAATTGGGACGCTGATGCGCTGATGTCAACGGCACCGGCGACTGAGCCAGCGATTGCCGAGTCTACAGACTCGGCCGTCGACGCGTTGTTGTTTGACGATCCGGAATTTGAGCCGGTGGAAACGCAAACCGGCACGCATGACCTGGACACGTCACTTGATGCGGACTTCCCGGAAACCCGTGAAACGGGGTTTGCGGATGCGTTGCATGAAGCGCTGAATGAGCAGCAGGCAGAGCCCGTCGCAGACGTTGAAGCAGTCGCAGACGTTGAAGCAATTGCAGACGTCGAACCTGCCGCAGACGTACCAGATGATGAGATTGATGCGCTGCTTGCGGATGTGCAAGAGTTGGTGGATGCATCTGAGCCTGATGAAACACCGGCGTTTGAAGAGGCCGATGCACTGGCAGCGCTCGAGCCGGAAGCTGAAGCTGAGTTGCAAGCAGTACCGGCACCGGTTGAATCTGCCGCCGAGTCGACCCTGACCCCGGAGACTGCTGAGGACCCAGAGTCGGATGCACCGCTGAATCTGGAAGATTTACCCGAGTTTGATGAAGAAGCTGCCCTGGCTGAGTCTGACTTCGAAGCCGAGCCGACACTGACCTTGGAAACTGCTGAGAAGCCAGCTTCGGATGCACCGCTGTCGCTTGAGGACTGGCCGGAGTTCGATGAGGCCGCAGCAATGGCGGAGTTCGGGGCTGAATCGGAGGCGTCGTTTGAGGATGAATCAGCGCCAGCGCTGGATCTGGATAAGGCATTGGCATCCGAGGACGCCGTGACAGCGGCCGAGCCGGAAGAAACACAGCAGCAGGAGCCTGAATCAGATCCTGAGTCTGCACACGTTGAGCCGACACCGGACGAACTGGTGCTGGCCGCGGAGGAAGCCATGGGGGAGGTTGTGTCCGCAGAGCCGCGTTTCTCAATCCATGGCGAGCAACAGATTGAATTTGAAACGATTGATCCGGCCAGTATTGCTGAGTTCAGCGAAGATGATGCATTGCAGGCGTCGTTTGATGAGCAAATGGAGTTGGATCAATATCATACGGGTGCCCAAGAGTCGGCGGTTGCATTAGCACCGGTGTCAACTGCAGCATCAACTCCGGCGTCGGCTCAGGCTCATCAGGCTTCTGGGCAGACAACACTACCGGATGCTGCTCAGGTGCCTGCAGATATGTTTGATGATGAGCTGGTCGATTCGGCCGGGCTCGATATGGCCGCATTGCTCAGCGATCCGGACGAACATTTTGCGGATAGCCGCTTTGAAAATGACCGCTTCGAAAATGATAGCTTCGAAGATGACAGCTTCGAAAATGATCACTTTGTCGGCATGGATGTCGCGACCGCAGACAGTTTGCTGGCTGAGCAGGCACGGGCAGAAGCCAGTGCGGCAGAGCGTTCGGTAGCATCGAACCCCTCGGTAAGTGAAGCTTTGGAGCGTGCCGGATTTGAGCCTACCGAAGTTGAAGATGCACATTCTCTTCGTGAGGCCGAAACATCGGGACAGCAAGCACCGTCGGTCGCCGAAACGACCGCTGCTCAGCATGAGCTAGGCCTGCAGGACGAGCAAGATGCTGAGCGGGATCAGCTTTGGTCATCCGCTGTTGACGATGATGCCCTGGCCTCGGAAACGTATCCGGAAGAAGATGCGGAGATCTGGGGTACCAGCAATCCGGAGCCGGAGCTGGAAACGGAAGACTGGGCAGAGCAACCACAAATGGATATCGATGATGTGGCTGCGTTTGATCCGGAGTTTCTGTTGGCGGAAGCGGATTCAGAAATGTTGACTGATGAGGTCGGTGAGAGTGAGCTGGTCGATGATCCGGAGCCGGCACCGTCGTATATCAGTATCGATGAACTGATGAAAGATATGGAAGCTGACGCACCGGAAGAGCTGGAAGAGCAGCCGTTGGATCTGAATGTTGGTCTCGATGAGTTTCCGGATATCCTGAATAATGTTGCTGGCATTGATGTCGACAGCCAGGGGGAGTACGCCAGCAAACTGGACTTGGCCAAGGCGTATCTGGAGATGAATGATCGCGAAGGTGCGCAGGGGCTGCTGGAAGATATTGTCAGTAATGGCGATGCCCAGAGCCAGAAAGAAGCACAGACCCTGCTACACAAAATGAGTCGTTAAACGGCCATCTTCATCCTGGGAAAGGGCCCTCATCCGGAGGGCCCGAGCCCCGGCCGTGATTCCCCCTCGAAACCTGCCCGCTTTTTCCCTATAATTCCGCATCTCGATTAACCGGCCTGTGATGCCGACAGACAGTAAGAACAAAGTAGATGATGCGCGTAGCTTTAGGCATTGAGTATGATGGGTCCAAGTATTATGGCTGGCAGCGTCAGCGTGATGTTGACAGTGTTCAGGAGCGGCTTGAAAAAGCGCTCGGTAAAATAGCCAATCACCCGGTTGAAGTGCAATGTGCCGGCCGGACCGATGCCGGCGTGCATGGGACGGGCCAGGTAGTCCATTTTGAGACCCATGTTGCGCGGAAGATGGTTGCCTGGACCATGGGGGCCAATGCAAATCTTCCTAAAGATATTGCTGTGCGCTGGGCTGTCGAAGTGAATGAGGACTTTCATGCCCGTTTTAGTGCGACAGCACGCCGGTACCGCTACATCATCTATAATCATGCACTGCGACCTGCGATTTTGGGCTCCGGCGTCAGTCATTATCACGGCGAACTCGATGTAGAGAAGATGCACGAAGCCGGTCAGTACCTGCTCGGTGAGAATGACTTCACATCCTTCCGAGCCGTGTATTGTCAATCCCTGAGTCCTTGGCGTAATCTGATGCATCTGAACGTTTCCCGTCAGGGGCACTATGTGATTATTGATATCAAGGCCAATGCCTTTGTTCATCATATGGTGCGGAACATCACCGGCAGCCTGATCAAAGTGGGCCGCGGTGAAGAGAAGCCGGAATGGATGAAATGGCTGTTAGCACAGAAAGACCGGACCCTCGCTGGAGCCACAGCAAAGGCGGAGGGCTTGTATCTGGTGGAAGTGGATTACCCGCAAGCGTTTGGGATCCCGAAAGCGCCGATTGGACCGCTGTTTCTGCCGGAGTGAATGCTGGGATAGGCCCTGAGACGTTCAGGGTCGATATTAGGATCAACCGCCTAATCTCAACTAGTACAACCAGTTTTTTATCTACAGCCAGACAACTTTGTGCTTTAATTCCACCTCGGTAAAATTTAACGAATTTATAATTCTCTGCGAGTGAGCGGGGATATGAAAAAGATGAAAGGTCATTCATGAGCTGGCTTGAAAAGATCCTCACGAAAAGCAATATTGTTTCCTCACGTAAAGCGTCTATCCCGGAAGGGGTGTGGACCAAGTGTACATCATGTGAGCAAGTGCTTTATCACGCGGAACTGGAACGTAATCTGGAAGTCTGTCCGAAGTGTGATCACCACATGCGCATGAAAGCGCGTCGCCGCCTGGAAACTTTCCTGGATACCGAAGGTCAGGTCGAAATTGCAGGTGATATGGAGCCGCAAGACAAGCTGAAGTTCCGCGATTCCAAGAAATATAAAGATCGTCTCTCTGCTGCGCAAAAGAGCAGCGGTGAAAAAGATGCCCTGATTGTGATGAAAGGCACCTTGCTGTCGCAGCCGCTGGTTGCCTGTGCTTTTGAATTCTCATTTATGGGCGGTTCTATGGGTTCTGTCGTCGGGGCGAAGTTTGTCCGCGCCGTGGATGAAGCCATTGCCAACAACTGTGCTCTGGTGTGTTTCTCGGCCAGTGGTGGTGCCCGGATGCAGGAAGCGCTGATGTCGCTGATGCAGATGGCCAAAACCAGTGCAGCCCTGGAGCGCCTGTCTGCCAAAGGCCTGCCGTTTTTCTCCGTCCTGACCGACCCGACCATGGGCGGCGTGTCTGCCAGTCTGGCGATGTTGGGCGATATCAACATTGGTGAGCCGAAGGCTCTGATTGGTTTTGCCGGTCAGCGTGTGATTGAGCAAACCGTGCGTGAGAAACTGCCGGAAGGCTTCCAACGCAGTGAGTTCCTGCTTGAGCATGGTGCCATCGATATGATTGTTGACCGTCGTGAGATGCGCCAGCGCATCGGCGGAATGGTGGCGAAACTGACTCAGTCACCATCACCGATGGTGGTACCGGTGATCCGGCCGGAAGCTGTGGCGGTTGAAGATGAAGCTAACGCCAATGCCAACGCCCCTCAAGAAGAAAGCGGTCAGGATAAAGAGTAATTCTTGCTGACCGTATTACGCCGGTGTCTTCTGACCCGGCGTAAAACATGCAGACCGATGCGCGTTTCCCGCAAATTATTCGTCGGTTTGCATGAACTTCCTCCCGATTCAGTGGTAAATTAGTCCCCCTTACAGTGATTTATTAGAACGATAAAGAATGTCCGGACTGACAGCACCACAAGCAACCGATTCATTAGCCGACTGGCTGACCTATTTAGAAAACCTTCATACCAGTGCCATCGATCTCGGGTTAGATCGCGCAATGACTGTTGCCCGTCGTGGCGACCTTACCAAACCAGCGCCGCGGGTGATCACCGTCGCCGGGACGAATGGTAAGGGCTCCACCTGCGCTATCCTGGAAGCGATTTTGCTCGAAGCCGGCTATCGCGTCGGGGTGTACAGCTCACCGCATTTGGTTCGTTATAACGAGCGGGTACGGATTAACGGCCAGGAGTTGGCAGATAGCGAGCACAGTCGCGCTTTTGCATCGATTGAACAGTATCGTGAAGCAACCAGCCTGAGCCTGTTCGAGTTCGGCACCCTGGCGGCGCTGGAGCTGTTCCGGACCCATCAGGTGGATGTCGCGATCCTGGAAGTCGGTCTTGGCGGACGCTTGGATGCGACTAATATCGTCGATCATGATGTCTCTGTGATCACCAGCCTGGCTATCGACCATGTTGACTGGCTGGGGGACGACATTGAAGTGATCGGGTATGAAAAAGCCGGAATTTTCCGCACCGACAAACCCGCAGTATGCGGTCAGCCGAATCCGCCGGCCAGTGTACCAGCCCATGCCGATGATATTAGTGCCCAGCTGTATCAAGTCGGGTATCAGTTTGATTACCAGCAACATGACGGCGGCTGGGACTGGCAGTGCGGTGCGTTTGATTTGAAAAACTTGCCATTACCGTCTTTGCCGCTGCCGAATGCGGCCACCGCCCTGATGGCGCTGGGCGTGGCCGAGCTTGAACTCAGTGATGAGCATATTGCTGCCGGGTTGTCTAAAGCCAGATTACCGGGGCGCATGGAGCGGGTTTCGGAATCCCCTTTGGTGATCATGGATGTGGCGCATAACCCGCATTCAGCCCAGTATTTTGCGCAGCAACTGACGGCAATTCAGCAGCGCGAGCAGAAGCAGCGGATCTACGCTGTGGTCGCGATGCTGCATGACAAAGACATTGCGGCAACGGTTGCCGAATTGAAATCAATCGTTGATGTCTGGTATCCCGCTTCGCTGGAAGGCCCGCGGGCAGCCTCGGCGGATGAGATTGTTCGGCACTTGGCAGGGCAGACTTATCATGCCTGTGAGACGCCGGCACAGGCTTATGACACAGCGCTGACACAGGCGACCGAAGCGGATATGGTAATCGTGTTTGGCTCGTTTTACACTGTCGGTCAGATTTCCAGCCATATTGCAGCAACACAGGAGTAGACGTGGCAAGTAAATTCCAAAGCCGGTTGGTCGGGACCATTATTCTGGTCGCGATCGGGGTGATTTTTCTGCCGGACCTGTTCGACGGGAAGAAACAGCATTATCAGGAGCAGTTTGCCAGTATCCCGCTTCAGCCGGAAATGGAAGCGGCCGTGGAGTACGAGACCATTCCCGAGCCTGAATTTGCGGAAATAGAATTGCCGCCGGATCCGGTGACGGTCGTAATTGAAGATGAGTCCGCAGCGGCGGATGCACCGTTGCAGGTTGCTCCGCAGCCGGTTCAGCCACCGAAAGCCGGTAACCAGGAGAGCGGCTGGGTGGTACAGCTCGGGGTGTTCCGTCAGTTTGATAACGCCCATCAGCTGGTGGCGACGTTACGGGATGCCGGTTACCAGGCCCATGTATTTCCCAAGAAGCCCAAGCCGGGGGATTTGGCCCGGGTGGTTGTCGGACCGGATCTCTCGAAAGACAAGCTGTCTACCCAGATCAAAGAATTGGAAAAATTAACCGGCCTGAAAGGTCAGTTGCTCAGATTTAACCCACTAAATCCCTAGGTAAACGTTTGCGTTCTCATTTTTTCTGTTAGAATACGCACCAACAAGACGAATACAACAAATGATGATCTGGATAGATTACGTAATTTTAGGCGTCATCGGCTTCTCGGCACTGGTCAGTTTGATCCGTGGTTTTGTCAAAGAAGCTTTGTCACTTGTGATTTGGTTTGCTGCCTTTTTTATTGCCAGTAATTTTTACACTGAGCTGGCGGCATTCTTCACCAATATTCAAGATGAGATGCTACGCAAAGGTAGTGCCATCGCCGCATTGTTTATTGCGACTCTGGTTGTCGGGGCCGTCGTGAACTATGTGATCGGACAGTTAGTCCAGAAGACCGGCCTGTCAGGAACGGATCGGGTTCTGGGCGTTGTCTTTGGGGGAGTGCGCGGGGTTTTGATTGTGGCGGCCCTGTTGTTCTTCATTGACGCCTTTACCGGGTTTTCGGATGCTGACTGGTGGAAAGAGTCGCAGCTAATCCCGCAATTTGGTGTTGTGATCGAGTGGTTCTTCACTTACCTCAAAGAAACATCAAGCTTTTTGCCCGGTGCATTCTAGTATCGGAAATCAGGCAGTTGACTGATGGTGTCTTGAATCAGCGGGGATCCGGGCAGCCGGGTTCCCGCTGAATATTAAGAACTGCGTCATACTGCTATCATTGCACTTAATGCGTGACGAGGATTTAGGACATGTGTGGTATTGTCGGAATCGTGGGTTCATCCCCGGTCAACCAGTCTATCTATGATGCACTGACTGTGCTACAGCATCGCGGCCAGGATGCCGCCGGTATTGTTACCCTGGAAAGCAATCGTTTCCGTCTGCGAAAAGCAAATGGACTGGTGCGGGATGTGTTTGAAGCCAGACACATGCAGCGCCTGCAGGGAGAGGTGGGAATTGGCCATGTCCGTTACCCGACGGCCGGTAGTTCAAGTGCATCGGAGGCACAGCCGTTTTATGTCAACTCGCCTTATGGCCTGGCCCTGGCGCACAACGGTAACCTGACCAATGCTGCTGAAATCAGAGAGACCTTGTTTGAACAGACCAAACGTCATGTCAATACAACCTCTGATTCAGAAATCCTCCTGAATGTGCTGGCCAGCCAGCTTGAAAAAGCCCCCTCTTATCCAATCACCCCCGCCGAAATTTTTGCTGCCATTCGTGAAGTGCATCGGATTGTCAAAGGTGCCTATGCTGTGGTCGCGATGTTGATTGGTCATGGCATCATGGCCTTCCGTGATCCGAACGGCATTCGCCCGCTGTGTCTGGGTAAGCGCGAAGTGGATGGGAAGATCGAGTACATGGTGGCGTCGGAATCCGTCGCCCTGGATGCGGTCGGTTTTGATTTTGTCCGTGATGTTGCGCCGGGCGAGGCGGTCTATATTACTTTCGACGGCGAACTGTTCACGGAGCAATGTGCAGATCACCCGCTGCTGACCCCATGTATTTTTGAGTTTGTGTACTTTGCCCGACCGGACTCCTTTATTGATAAGGTGTCCGTCTATAGTGCCCGGGTGCGCATGGGCGTGAAGTTGGGTGAAAAAATCAAGCGGGAATGGGAAGATCTGGACATTGATGTCGTGATCCCAATTCCGGAGACCTCCACTGACAGCGCACTGGAAATTGCCCGGACGCTGGACAAGCCGTATCGCCAGGGCTTCGTGAAGAACCGTTATGTCGGCCGGACCTTTATCATGCCGGGTCAGCAGATGCGCCGCAAATCGGTACGCCGAAAGCTGAATGCTATTCGTTCTGAGTTCAAGGACAAGCGTGTCTTGCTGGTGGATGACTCGATTGTGCGCGGCACCACTTCAGAGCAGATTATCGAAATGGCCCGTGAAGCCGGCGCGAAGAAAGTCTACCTGGCTTCTGCGGCGCCGGAAGTGCGCTTCCCGAACGTTTACGGCATTGATATGCCAAGTGCCAATGAGTTGATCGCTCATGGCCGCGAAGTGGATGAAATCTGCAAGATGATCGGTGCCGATGGCCTGATTTTCCAGGACCTGGAAGATTTGGTGGCAGCGGTTTCCGAAGGTAATCCGGATATCACCCAATTTGAGAGTTCGGTCTTTAACGGCACGTATGTCACCGGGGACGTCAGCCAGCAGTATCTGGAATACCTGGAAACGCTGCGCAGTGAAGACTCGAAAACCCAGCGTGAAATCCAGCAGGATCTGGCCAACCTTGAACTGCACAATGAAGACGCTTAAGGCGGTACAGAACGGCTAACGTGCTGTCGCCGGTTTTGAAGCCAGACCGATAAACACCGTTAAAAAGCGAGAGGGGTTACCTCTCGCTTTTTTGTTGTCGATGTTCTGTGTCGAGCTGTGATGGGCGTTTATACTGCGCTGCAATCTTTTGTGATGCCAGGATCTACCGCTAGTGACTGAACTGCGGTCCCAGCCCCAGATTCCACAAAATGACCGAGCTGGCGATGATCGACACCAGCAACACCAAGCCACAGGTCACAATCGAGCTGGCATAAATGAACCCACGCTCTTCCGGAATATGCATCAGAATCGGTACTCCGGTGTAGAGCAGATAAACCGAGTAGGCAATCCCGATTAAGCCGGCAACCATCAAAAACCACACATGCGGATAGATCGCCGCGATGCTGGTCATAAAGAGCGGTGTTGCCGTATAGGCGGCCAGTTCTACTGCCTGGGTGTAGGTTGGCGTTGAACCGAACGTGTGGCTCATCCAGTAGGTCAGGTAGGCGAGGGCGAACACACCGGCGATTAAAGCAAAGTACATCGCAACGCTCATACCCAGTGCACTGCCCTGAGTCAGGTAAATCGGCTCACCGACCCCGATCCGCCAGCCGATAAAGACGCTGGAAATAAACGCAAAAATCGGGGGAAGCAAGGCAATCAGCAAAATATGCGATACGCTGCTCTGAACCCCTTCATGTTCCTTGTCAATGGTGCGCCACTCTTGTTTCGGATGTGTATATAGCCCGAATAAATGTCCCAGAATCATAACGTTTCCTCATTCCTCGGCGCATCAAGCGCATCATAAGGTTATTGTTCCCAAGAACACATCCCACATGTTCCGTATGTGCTCTTCTGTCAAACCGAACAGAAATGTACTGTCCTGAATGCCTGGGTTCGTTGTGACGGCGGGTCGCCGGGTGGAGCAGGCAAAAATTGCTCTATTCGGTCTATTAATGTTTAGTCTGGGTTGACAGGCTTGGCAAGAAATTCACCTGTCGTTTCACGGGCTTTCCTTGGGTTAATCGGCGCGGTTCAGAGTTTGAAATAGCTGCTGGTGAACTCGATAAACAACCGCAGCTTTTCCGGTTGATAATCGCGATGGTTGTACATCAGGTAGACATCACGGGGGTTTGCCGACCAGTTTTGCAGAATCTGGACCAGCTCACCGGATGCAATGTATTTCTCCAGCATCACATCCGGCATCAGGGTGATCCCTAGGCCGCTGACGCAGGCTTTGCGCACCACATTGAGCTGGTTGGCTTCAAAGCGTCCTCGTTCACTGATGGTCACCGTCTCACCATTGTGATCGGTCAGGCGCCAGCGCATCAAGGGACGTCCTTTCAGTAGCGAATGTTGGGAGAGATCCTGCGCGTGCTTCGGCTCCGGCTGGTGGGCCAGGTAATCCGGACTGGCGACGAGAATATCTTTTACGCTACTGATCCGCCGGGCGATCAGCGTCGAATCCCGCTGCGGCCCGACGCGGAAAATAATATCCCAGTCGGTTGGATCCAGCTGTTCCGGCTCATTGCTCATTTGCAGCACAATGCTGATGGCCGGGTGTTCGCGCATAAAGGCGTTGAGCATCGGCTGAAGCATGACCTTGGTCAGATTGGAAGGGGCTGCGATTTTCAGCTTACCGGCCGCGCCTTTACATTCCTCGCTAATATGCTCGGTGGTGTCGACCAGCTGCTGGAGCAGTGGGCTACAGTCATCATAGAATTTCTGCCCGGCCTCAGTCAGAGACAGTTTACGGGCGTGGCGGTTGAGCAAGCGAATACTTAAACACTCTTCCAGCGCCTGAATACGTCGGGTCAGGGTGGCGACAGGCACTTGGGTTTTTCGAGAGGCGGCAGTATAGCTGCCATGTTCAACCACCAGGCGGAACAGGTTCAGATCATCAAGCTTCATAGGTCTACAGCGGTTGAAATTAAACAAATGAGAATTGTATAACAAACTGTGTCTAAACATGTCATTATCATTAGATGATTTGCGGTAAATCAAAATCCATCCAGAGTCGCTATCGAGATCGACTTGCGGCAAATTCATGACGCAAAATTTGATATTGTTTGCATAACCCAATAAATTCCGTCTCGGATACAGTGATCCTTGTGACGGGGCATCAATTCCGACCTATGCTTTTGATAGGTTCATTTGCTGACCGGGGTTTCATGCGCACTTCTCCAGACAATACTGCTAACTCGCCTGACACCACTCAGGAGGCGACTCATCATCACTCATGGAGGGCACAGACTTTGCTTGAGGATAAAGATGTTCTTGTCGTTGAAGATGACCCTGTATTTCGCAGTATGCTCACTGGTTTTTTGAAAAGCCAGGGCTGCCATGTGCGTGAAGCCGAAGATGGTCTGGAAGGATTACAGGCCTTACGGGACAATATTCCCGATGTATTGCTGTGTGATTTGGCGATGCCCGTGCTGACCGGGATGGAATTTGTCGAAGAGGTGTCGGTTCAGTATCCCATGGTGCCGGTGATTGTGATCTCCGGGACTGGTGATATGGCGGATGTGGCCACGGCGTTACGCCATGGCGTGAAAGACTTTCTGATCAAGCCACTGGATAATATCATGGTGCTTAAATCAGCCATTTTATCTGTGCTGCGAACCGAGGATTCGATTGCCGACAACCGGGATTTTGCCAGCCAGTGGTTTGAGGTCGGGGGGGAAAGTGCCGGCATTGATGAAGAGTTGGAATGGCATATCGAGGAGCTGAAAGCGAATCCGAAAGCGGCGAGAGAGTTACTCTTGGGGTTGATGCCGGAAACTGAGTCGCAACTTGGGGATTGGCAACTCAGCTATTGCGTGTTGCAGTCGGTCGATGTACAGCCGGTCTTGCTGGACTACACTTGGTTGATCGACGGCAGGCTGGCATTTTACCTGGTGGATTCTTCATCGGATACTGAAAACGGCACGGCAACTACGTTGCTGATCCGGGCATTTTTCAATGATTATCTGCGTACCCGGATGGCCGATGAGCGGGATATCCGCGGTTTACTGCGCTTGATTGAGCAGGGGATGAAACATTCGGGTTATGCATCGCCCATCCGGGCTCTGTTCGGGATTTTTGATGCCTGCGATAAAAGTCTGAGTGTAACCTCAACCGGATTGGCGGCTGTCCTGCAAACCAGTGATGATCGGAAAGAGATTGTCGCCCAACCTTGGCTCGGCACTCAGGCTTATCAAAACGATACCATTGAATTGCAGCTCTCTGAGTCGGGCGGACGACTGTCGCTCAGTGAAATTGGCGCAGCCAGTTTCAGCCTGACCATCAAACGATGTGGGTTTTAGTTAAAGGTGAGCTTTAAAGGTGAGCTTATAACCGGGTCGCTTTTTCACTTCCGCCGTTTTTCTTCAATCACGACTTACCCTACGAGCTAAAGTACGATCAAAAAAGCGGAGCCCGGGGCTCCGCTTTGTTCATTTCGGGGCGTAATAGCGCGGGGCGCTACACCGGAAATGGTTTATGCTTTGGCTGGTTGAGGCTCAGCGCCTTCAAGCACAGCTTGATCGATTTTGCCTTCGGCACCGTGCATCCAGCGGATCAGTTGGTTCGACAGCAGGAGCAGCACAACCCCGGAGATCCCTGCGGCAATGGCAATGCCGCTGAAGATGGCCATTGGACCGGCTTCACCGACTTGCGAACCAATGATCCCGGCGACGTAGTTGGCGACGGCATTAAACCCGAACCAAACACCCATCATCAGGGACGCCAGACGAAGTGGTGCCAGTTTGGTCACCATTGACAGGCCGATTGGTGATAGGCACAGCTCACCCATGGTATGGAAGAAGTAGGCGGCGATAATCCACAGCATGGACGTTTTCGCGGTGAGGTCTCCCCCTTGCTGCACTACGGCGCCCATCATAAAGACGAAACCAATCGCCAGCATAAACAGGGCCATCGCAAACTTGACCGGCGAGCTTGGCTCTTTCGGCCCCATTTTCACCCACAGCGAGGCCAACACCGGCGCCATGGTGATAATAAAGAACGGGTTCAGTGACTGGAACCAGGCTGTCGGGACTTCAAAACTGCCAATCATCCGGTCAGCATATTCCTGGGTGTAGATGCTCATCAGGCCACCTGCTTGTTCGAAGCCGGCCCAGAAAACCACCACAAACAGACCCATGATCATGATCACTTTCAGACGATCGATTTCCTTTTTGGTCAGGGGCTCTTTCTTGCCGGATGCGTTCATGTTTGCCGCGCGTTTGGCTGCAGGCACCTTCCCGACATCGCCCAGCAGACGCTCAGCAAAAATCATTTGCGTGATCAGGCTGATCACCATCCCGATCCCTGCGGCAACAAAGCCGGCTTTCCAGCCATAAGCGGTGGATGCAGAACCTGCAACAATACCAGCCAAGAGCGCGCCCAGGTTGATTCCCATATAGAAAATCGTAAAGGCGCCATCGCGACGGTTATCCCCTTCCTGGTAAAGATCGCCGACCATGGTCGAAATGTTCGGCTTGAACATGCCATTACCGATAATCAGCAGGCCAAGGCCCAGATAAAAAGCGGTGACGGCATGCGGGTCGACCATGCTATTTGGCAGGGCGAGCGTAAACTGGCCCAAAGCCATCAGTACACCACCGATAATGATTGAGCGGCGTTGGCCCAGGAAGTTATCGGCAATCCAGCCCCCGATCAGCGGGGTGATGTAGACCAGACCGGTGTAAATCCCGTAAAGGCTTAAGGCTTCCTGGGTTGTCCATCCCAACCCGCCATTGATGGTTTTATCTGTGAGATACAGGACCAGAATGGCACGCATGGCGTAGTAGGAGAACCGCTCCCACAGCTCGGTGCCAAACAGCAAAAATAACCCTTTCGGATGTCCTAACAGGGTACCACTATTTCCATTGTTCATGATTTTACTCTGTAATCCATTGTCAGTGTGTTTGCAAATTTGGCCTATTTTATAATCTACAAATTTTTAAACTGCAAACTTTTACAAAATCAGAACAATTTATTATCAGTGTAAGTGGTTGATCTGTAAGTGAGTGGGTGAAATGTGCTCAAAAGTGAAATCTTAGGTTTAAAGGTTTGAGTTGGTTTTATTTGCTGCAGTTGATATTACTTTTGGGATTATATGTCGATTTACTATTGAGTGCTTGGTTGATAATGGTTGCCGATCGTTTTTTTTCATATTTGTTACATTTCTCGGGGCGAGTGTGGCACACAAAGGCGGGGGTTTTATGCGTATGATTGCATCGGGTCAGGCCTGATGACGCTTCAATTTTTGTTGTTGTGTGAGCGTGTGCCGGTCATGGCTGAAGTGAGTCCAAGCTCCGGCGACTAGCAGTGAAGCCTGTCGTGAGATTTCGAATTCTGCACCTTGAGGTTGTTTCGGTATATAATCTTGGGGTTTGGCGTCAATGAAAAAGAGAAGCAGATGAAAGATTGGTACCTTCTATATTGTAAGCGCAGTGAACAGGAGCGCGCCGTGATCAATCTTGATCGCCAAGGTGTCGAATGTTATTACCCGCAGGTTACGGTACAGAAGATTGTTCGGGGAAAACGCACAGAAAGTTGTGAGCCGTTATTTCCCGGTTATATGTTTGTCTACTTTGATCCGGAAGATATCAGCTACACGACTATTCGTTCGACCCGGGGGGTCGCCAATTTCATCAGCCAGGGCGCCAAACCGCAAATCGTGCAGCCGGATATCATCTACGGACTGATGATGAATGAAAATTGCGAGGAGCATCAGGCCAAACTTTCCAGTTTGCCGCAACCGGGTGAGAGCCTGAAGCTAACGCAAGGCCAGTTTAAAGGTATTGAAGCGATTTATCAGGAGCCGGATGGCGAAAAACGATCTTTTATGTTGATCAATTTGCTGGGCAAGCCGGTGAAAGTCAGCGTTCAAAATGAAGATATTGTGAAAAAATAATACGGTGTGTTTTCTTCGGGGTGAACGGTCGCTACTTTTTTGGTGGTTTGATATAGTTTGCCCGAATCTTGATTAATGGAATAAAAAATGCCTACAACTTCCCCTGTCCGTAAAGCGGTGATCCCAGTTGCTGGTCTGGGTACCCGGATGCTGCCTGCAACCAAGGCCATTCCGAAGGAAATGCTGCCGATTGTCGACAAGCCGCTGATTCAGTATGTGGTGAATGAGTGTGTGGCGGCCGGTATTAAAGAGATCGTGCTGGTCACCCATTCGTCGAAGAACTCGATAGAAAACCATTTTGATACCTCATTTGAGCTGGAAGCCACGCTTGAGAAGCGGGTTAAGCGCCAGTTGCTGGAAGAAGTACAAAGTATTTGTCCGAAGGATGTCACCATCATGCATGTCCGTCAGGGACAGGCCAAAGGTCTCGGCCATGCCGTATTGTGTGCGTATCCGCTGATCGGGGATGAGCCGTTTGCCGTCGTGTTGCCGGATGTGATCCTGGATGATGTTGCCAGCGACCTGCGCCAGGAAAATATGGCAGCCATGGTGAAAGCCTTTGCCGAAACCGGGATCAGCCAGGTGATGGTTGAACCGGTGCCGATGTCTGAAGTGTCCAGTTATGGTGTTGCGGATGTCAACGGCAGCGAGTTGCACCCGGGTGAAAGTGCTGCGATGACCAAGGTTGTTGAAAAGCCTGCTGTAGAAGAGGCGCCTTCAAACCTGGCGATCGTCGGCCGTTACGTGCTGCCGGCTGAAATCTGGAAATTGCTGGCGCGAACGCCAGTGGGTGCCGGGGATGAAATTCAGCTGACCGATGCGATTGATATGCTGATGGAATCGACCCAGGTGAATGCGTTCCATATGTCCGGCAAGAGCCATGATTGCGGCAGCAAGTTGGGTTATATGCAAGCCTTTGTCGAGTACGGCATGCGCCACGAGACTCTGGGTGAAGATTTTACCAAGTATCTTAAAACTGTCGTAAAAAGTCTGTCATAGCTCGGCTTAGCGGCGGCGGTGGTCCCATTGTTCGTCTTGGGATGCCATCACTTTGTACCGCGCTGATCACAGCACTGTGTTCAGCATTTTTGATACAAGTTATCCGCCGGCCAAAGAACATTAAAAAAGCGAAAGGGAGACCTTTCGCTTTTTTTGTGTGTGCGTGATTGATCGTTGATCAGCGTTCAATGATGGGGTGAGCACCCATCAACCTTCGCTGTGGAATTGCTCGCAGGCCAGCATCGTGTTTTCGATCAGGGTAGCAACCGTCATCGGGCCAACGCCGCCCGGAACCGGGGTGATATGACGGGCTTTTTCACGAGCGATGTCATATTCGACATCGCCGACCAGTTTGCCGTTATCCAGACGGTTAATGCCGACATCCAGCACAGTTGCACCGGCTTTGATCCAGTCGCCCGGGATAAAGTTCGGTTTACCCACGGCAACGACCAGAATATCGGCCTGGCGAACATGCTGCTCCAGATTTTGGGTAAAACGGTGGCAGGTGGTGGTGGTCGCACCGGCCAGCAGCAGTTCCAGCGTCATTGGTCGCCCAACAATATTGGACGCGCCGACAATTACCGCATGTTTGCCGCGAACCGGAATATTGTAACGATCCAGCAGGGTCATCACCCCCTTCGGGGTGCAAGAACGAAGTTTCGGGATCCGCTGACACAGACGACCGACGTTGTACGGGTGGAAACCATCCACGTCTTTCTCCGGATCGATTCGCTCTAAAACCTTGGTCGCATCGATCCCGGCCGGGAGCGGTAACTGAACCAGAATCCCGTCAATACTTTGATCGGCATTGAGTTCATCGATCAGCGCCAGTAGCTCAGTTTCGCTGGTGGTCGACGGAAGGTCGAACGATTTCGAGGTAAAGCCGACTTCATCACAGGCTTTGCGCTTGCTACCGACATAAATTTGTGACGCAGGGTCATCCCCGACAAGGACAACGGCAAGCCCAGGGGCACGCAACCCAGCTTCGGTTCTCGCTTTTACCCGTGCAGCAACTTCTTGACGAACAGTTTGTGAGATCAGTTTTCCATCAATAATTTGAGCGGCCATGTTTATCCTTTGAGCTGTTAATAACTGAGCGGCGTTATTGTCGCAGAGAATAGAGAATAGGTCTAGCGCAAACGTTTGCCTTTTGGTTTTTGCCGGAATGATGCCAATATGACTCGGGGCCTGCCGGCGTGATGCATGCTGTCATTTCAACAAAATAAAGCTTGGAACTGCTGGTGAGAGCAGGGCTTAAATTTCGTGAATTGAATCAAATTGTTGCTCCTTTAACCGCTTGAGTGCATCGAATGGAAAATTCAAGGAAAAAGCGTTGACGTGGGGGACGGGCAACGTATAATCCCGACCCGTAACTTTTGTTACACACTCCGCGCGCCCTTAGCTCAGTTGGATAGAGCACGTGCCTTCTAAGCATGTGGTCACAGGTTCGAATCCTGTAGGGCGTGCCATTCTTCTAAAGCCCCGATAAGCCTTTGCTTGTCGGGGCTTTTTCGCATGGGCTTCGCGCCAGACGTAGCAGATTTCCTCGTCGCTCGCTGAGGGTTTTGCAGTGTAATCGAGTGATATCACGGATTAATTACCTGACGATCTCCAGGGTTTCATATTCATGAAGAGTCAGCCGAAAAACCGAATATTTGGCTGATTCATCAATAGACAACTTTCTTTGTCAGTGAAAAAAATAGAGCAATCTGTTACTGAGCGTGCAAAGGAAGACCATGTTTGAGCAAATCACCACCCTGATCGCCGAAATCAAAAAAGATCCTTCCCTGAAAGAGACCATCACCTTAGAGAGCCACCTGATTGAAGATGTGGGCCTGGACTCGCTCGATATCATTGACTTTCTGCTGCAACTGGAAGCCGAATTTGACCTCCGGCTTGATTTTGACCAGTTGGATTTTTCAATTATGCAAAGTGTGCAAGCGCTGATGACGTTTATTGCCGAGCAGCAGAGCGAAGTGGCCGCGGATGAGCACTGAGATCCGATGGGCCAGCTTTGAGGCCGAAGCCTTATGGCAGGATCCCTCCCTCGTGACGCTACCGAGATTTGCCGCAGAGCGTGTTGATCCCCAGCTGTATTGCCTGGATGAAGTACTGGTTGCCCGCACCGCCACGGAGCAGGTCTTTACCGTGATTGCGCCGGATCAGGCGTTAGTCCGCTATCACGCCAGTTTGGGTATTGTGTCCTCGCGTCATGCTGCCTTTGTGCATCCTGAGGACTGGCAGGCAGCCGGAATGCCCAACTGGGGGGAAGCGGCTGAAACACTGTGCCACGGGTTACCCCACCAAGGCTTGCAACGGCCGTTTGCCTGTGTGTCGGCTGCTTATCAGTGCACGGCAAGTTCGGCGCATCTGCCATCTTTTGACGCTGTGGTGAAAGTCAATGACAAGCGCTACGCCGTCGAGGTTTGTCGTCAGCTGAATATCCCGCAATTGGGAGAGATCGTTTCAACGCGATCGTCGCTGCTGGCGCTGAACGCCCATCCCCTGCCGATGATTTTAAAAGAGCCGTTTGGTGTCTCCGGTAAAGGTAGCCTGGTGGTGCGTCATCCGGCCATTTGGGAGCGCGTCAGGGAGCACTTGCTACGTCAGGTGGAGGCTGGCCGGCAGGTGGGGCTCATTGCCGAGCCGTTTGTGGATAAAGAGATCGATTTTTCCAGCCAATGGCAGATCAGCCGGGATGGCGATATTGCTTTGCTAGGGTTATCAGAAATCATCAATGACAACCTGAAGTTCTCCGGGGTGAAAGCGATGGGGGATGGATTGTTACAGCGCATCCGTGCGCACGGGTATCCCGAGCTGTTGCGACCATTACTTGCCCGGCTTTATCAGGATGGCTATTGGGGACCGGTCTGCGTGGATTCCATGCTGTTGACGAGTGGGGAAATCGTACCGGTTGTCGAGATCAATGCCCGAGAATCGATGGGCGGCATTGCACATGATTGGTTCGCCCGGCTGGCCGTCGGCGGCGAGGTGCGGTTTCAGCAAGTCAGTGTCAAATACAGCCAGCCACTCGATATCCAACAGCTGTTGGACGGACTGGCGCGGCGAGGCTGCCTGGTCACCGGTGAGCACCGATATGGGTATGTTCCGCTGAACAGCCGCTGCGTGCAATTGCCGGGCGAAATGCCACGGATTGGGCGGCTTTATCTGTTGCAAGTGGGAGCTGATGGCGATGTACAGCAAGCACAGCTTGCTGCGGCACTCGCGGATCAGGGAGCCCGATTGTTATGACATCTGGCACGATTGCGATTTTAACTGCCAGCAGTGGGCTGGGAAGTTTTGTCCCTGCCGTCGCACTGTCCAAATGGTTTCAACGACAACAGCGGTCTGTTCGCTTTTATGCCTTAGAGCAACTCTACACACCGCAGGCCCTGGTCCGATTGGAAAAGACCAAGGCGCAATGCCGGCGGAGCTTGCGCACGGCGTTGCTAACCCAACGCTGGCTGAGCCACAGTCCGGGATCGATCCGCGAGGCGATTGATGCTGAGAAATGGCAAGCATTCAAGGCGCAGTGGCAGCATTGTCCGCCGGAGCAAGTATTTATCTTTAGTGGGTTCTGGCTGTCATTAATTTCTGAGCTTCAGGCAGCGCAAGGCGCGCGAACAACGGGTGAAAATCAACCGGTTTACCATGGGGTACATGTGGATGTAACGGCGTCTCTCTCCTGGCAGCCCGGTGAGATTGGTGATCTACAACACCATCACTTGCTTGCCGAGGGCGACGAGCAGTATCTGGTGCCACCGCCACCTGTGGTGGACTGGGCACAACGGGAGTCACGGGTCGCGGTGCATGGTGGTGGCTGGGACATCGGGGATCTCGACGCATGTATCGCCCTGCTTCGCTCGCGCTATACCTTGCTGCTTGGTCAATCCTCGCTTGCCGATGCCGATGCCGATGCCGATGCCGATGCCGAAAACTGGCAGCTGTTGACCGATCCGGACTGGCTCCCCTGGCAGCACGGCTGCGCTGCCGGAGGGCAGTATCCTGCGCAGACGCTGCTCGGCCAGACGGAAACAAGGACTGGTGAGCAGAGTCGAGCCATAAACGCACGGTGTCCGGACGAGCCACCTTTTCAGCAGCTGTTATCCCGTTGTCGGGCGTTGATCACCAAGCCCGGCGGGGCAAGCCTGATCGACAGTATGGCAACTGCGACGCCGCTCGTGCTGCTGTCACCATTCGGCGACTATGAAGCGGCCAATGGCCGGGCCTGGATCTCACGCGGTTTTGCACTGAGCTTTGATGACTGGAAAGCCCAGGGCTTTGCTGAGGCGCCACTCTATCGCTGTCATCAGGCATTGCTGGTGATGCGGGGCAATCGGTCTGTTTACGGAGAGAAATATGCAAACGAAAACGCAACAGAAGTTGGATGAACACAGTTTTGCCCGGCTGAAGGCGCGGGTGAAGCAGATTTCGTCTACCCAGCGGGGGCTGCGACAGCGGGCAGATTGGGCGGCTGAGATGCCGCATCAGGTCGGGGTGAAGATGAATAATCAGTGTAACCTGCGCTGTCAGCACTGCTTTGAGTGGAATGATGAAGGGTATCACCACCAAATGGAGCGAGATGTCCGCTCGCAGGAAGTTGATCTGGCAATCATCGACAAACTGCTGCGGGCGACGGAATCGACCCAGGCGCCGTTCTATCTCTGGGGTGGTGAGCCGCTGATGTACAAGCAGATGGAAGCTCTGATGGATCGCTTCGTCGAGCATCCGAGGTGGGTCACCATTTGCACCAATGGCCTGCTGATTGAAAAGCACCTGGCGCAACTCTCCCGGATTGATGAGCGGCTGGCGCTGCTCATTAGCCTGGATGGTCTGGAGGCCGAAAATGATGCGATCCGCGGCAAAGGGGTGTTTCGGCGGGTGGAGCGTATCATTCGCACCTTGTTGGAACAGCGCCAACGGCAGGCGTTTGCCGGTAAAGTGTCGCTGTGTCTGACGATCAGCGACAGCACGGTCGGCAAGCTGTTTGAGTTTGTCCGCCACTTTTCCGATTTGGGCATCGACAGTGTGTACCTGGTGTTTCCCTGGTATATCCCGCCTCAGGTTGCCGAGCAGATGGATCAGTGGGTCGGGGAGCAACTGCCCTGGAAGCAGGCGCGGCCGGCCGGGACCCAGGAATACAGCTGGCACGGTTATACCTACCATTTAAGCGACAGCAACATCCCCGCGTTGCTTGATGATATCGCTCGTATCAGTGCTCAAACCTGGGATTGCCGGGTTCGTTTTCATCCCAATCTTGAACCCCACGAAGTTCCTGATTTTGTCGCTGGCAGCACCAAACCCGCTGAAAACAAAACGTTTTGCAGTGCGATTCGCAACCGGCTTGATGTCCTGCCCAACGGGGACGTCACCTCATGCAAGTTTTTTCCCGAGCTGGAGGTTGGGAATCTGCAGTTGCTGCCGGTGCGGGAAGTCTGGCACAGCGCGGCGTACCAGGCTTTTCGCAAACAGCTGCATTGTGGGCTGATGCCCGTCTGTGCCAAGTGCACCTTACTTTACAGCACCGGCTGAGCCAATCAGGAAAGGAAGCGTGATGTCGAATACAAATATCTTACAAAATAAACTGCCGGTCTGGGTCACCCTCCAGCTCACGGATGCCTGCAACCTGCGTTGCAAAATGTGTTACGAGTGGGGAGAAAACGGTGCCTATCACGGGCGGAAAATCTCCCGGCTGGATAAAGACGCCGTGCTGCGGGTCATCGATGAATGCCTACCGGTCAAACCCTACTTTGCCCTGTTTGGCGGTGAGCCCATGATGTATCCGTGGTTTGAGGATGTCGTCGGCCGGATCCGTCAGGGCGGTGCCCGGGTGGATGTGCCGACCAATGGCACCTTTTTAAAGCGCAAGGCGGAGATGTTGGTTGAGACCCCGCCGAACCGGTTGTGGGTGTCGCTGGACGGTCCGGAGGAGATTAATGACGCCCAGCGCGGCGAAAATGTGTATCGCAACGTGCAGGAAGGGGTCGCAACCCTGTTTGAGCTGCGCGAGCGCAAGGGGCTGAAAGAGCCGAAGATCGGCTATACCTTTATCGTGACGCCGCTGACCCACCTCTATATTCAAGGATTCTTTGAAAACTGTCTGGATTTGGACATGGTGGATCACATCAGTATTGAATTTCAGACGTATGCGACGGCGCATGAGCATGACCAGCATCGTCAGCTGTTCCGCCGTTTGTTCGGAGTTGAGGAAACACCTTGTGCCGCCGGGATGCAGGATGATCCGCGCAAGTTTGAAATGATGGATTTCGAAGCCATTCAGGCCCAGATCCGCTGGGTGGAGCAGGCGTGTAAAAAGCGCGGCATTTACTTTGTGTGTTACCCCAAAACCATTGCCAGCGAGAATTACCGGGCATATTTCACCAAACAGTACGCGGACATGGCGGATCAACGTGACAAGTGTTTTTTCCCCTGGATCTACATGGAAGTGGCGTCGAATGGCGACATTACGCCTTGTCATACCTTCTATGATGTCCCGCTCGGCAATATCTATGAGCAGAGTGTGTCCGAGATCTGGAACGGCGGCCATATGAGAAATTTCCGCCATCAGTTGCTGCGCCAAGGCGGGTTGTTTCCCATCTGCGGCTCCTGCGCTCGCTATTATGCAGATCCGAATAAAAGGTGACCGGTATGGCTTATATCTCTGCGCACCAGCTGGGCAAGGAATTCTTCTACTATCGCAAGCAATCCGGGCTGATGGCGTCGCTCAAAAACCTGTGGGGCCGGGAGCAGCTCAGCAAGCAGGTGGTGCGTGATTTGTCCTTTGAAATCGAACAAGGCGAAATTGTCGCGTTTATCGGGCCGAATGGGGCCGGAAAAACCACCACCATGAAGATGCTGTCCGGCATTTTGCATCCCAGCACCGGGCACGCCAGGGTGATGGGGTACGTGCCCTGGGAGCGTGAAAAAGCGTTCAAGCTCAAGTTCTCGATCATCATGGGCCAGAAGCAGCAACTGTGGCCGGACCTCCCGGCGATCGACAGCTTTGAGCTCAATAAACGCATCTATGAAATCGAGGATCGCGCGTATCAGCAAATGCTGGGGGAGCTGAGTGAAATTCTCAACGTCCGGCATTTGCTGGACATCCAGGTGCGACGCCTCTCGCTGGGAGAGCGGATGAAGCTCGAGCTGATCGCTGCGCTGCTGCATCAGCCGGAGGTGATTTTTCTCGATGAGCCGACGCTGGGGCTGGATTTCTTATCGCAGCGGGCAATCCTGGCGTTTTTGAAAACCCTGGCAGAAGAGAAGCGAACCACTATGTTGCTGACCAGCCATAACATGGTCGACATTGCCACCTTGTGTCAGCGTGGGATTGTGATCAGCGGCGGGCAGCTGGTTTATGACGGCAGTCTTGAGGCGCTCGGGGATGTGGTCGGTGCCAAGCGCCACCTGCATGTTTACAGCCATACGCCCATCGAAAAACAGGCGTTTGCCCAGTACGGCCGGATCATTGCTGCGGATCGGAATGAGATTGTGGTTGAGATCAGCAAAGCGCAGTCTCAAACCATTCTGGCCCGGGTCCTGGCGCAGGCGGATGTGGCGGATATCAAGATCAAAGAGCCGCCGCTGGAGCATTGTCTGGAAAGCCTGTATCTGGCGCAAAAGGTTCCGGCATGAGGAAGTATCTGTTTGTCAGCCAGATGGGATTGCAAATGTCGCTGGCCTACCGGCTGAACTATCTGATCAGTGTATTCGCGGCAGGGTTTCCGTTGCTGCTGCAAGTGATGTTCTGGCATGCCATTTTCACTTACACCCAGGCCGAGCAAGTGTATGGCTATCGTTATGAGGAAATGATGGCCTATGCCTTGTTTGCGGCGCTGGTCAGTCAGGCGCTGCGAACCGGGTTTGAGTATGAGGTGGCGACGGATATCAAGGAAGGGGGGCTCAATCGCTTTCTGACCCAGCCCTTGTCGTATTCGGCCTACCGGTTGGCGGCATTTGTGGGGCAGAACCTGGGCTATTTCGCGGCGACCCTGTTGCTGATCGGGGGATGCGCGGTGCTGCTTAATCACTGGCTCCAGATGACGGTGAGTTTGTCTGACTATGTCCGGATGCTGTGTGTCTTGTGCGGGGCGTTCTTCATTCAGTTCTTCCTCTTTTACCTCATTGGGCTGGTGGCTTTCTGGATGCAGGAAGTGTGGGGCGTATTCGAGTCGATTCGCATCG
Source organism: Photobacterium sp. MCCC 1A19761 (assembly GCF_037389125.1). Classification (NCBI taxonomy): domain Bacteria; kingdom Pseudomonadati; phylum Pseudomonadota; class Gammaproteobacteria; order Vibrionales; family Vibrionaceae; genus Photobacterium; species Photobacterium sp. MCCC 1A19761. Next base: position 499,256 of record NZ_JAZGTF010000002.1, on the reverse strand, counting down.
TCGGCCTGGTGCTGTCCGGCGGTGTGTTTCCGCTCACGGTGTTTGGTGAGTCCGGTATGGCCGTGCTTCGCTATCTGCCGTTCCAGTATGTGGTTTTTTTTCCGATCGAAGTGGTGTTGGGGCGGGTCACCGGGAGCGATTTGATGATCGGACTGGCGATCCAGGGGGCCTGGATCATCGGGCTGTTTAGCTTGTCACGCCTGGTTTGGAGCCGGGGTTGCAAACACTTTATTGCACTCGGGGGATGAGGATGGGACGTGAACTGATCAAACACCTGAAAATCTATCTTTTTTTACTCAAGGTCAATGCGATGCGCCAGTTGGAGTATCGCGTCAACATTGTCCTGAACGTGATGGTCGAATTGGGATATCTGGGGGTGAAGCTGCTCTATGCCTATATCGTCCATGACACCGGTGTGCATATTGCGGGATTGCCGCCCAGCAGTATTTATCTGTTTATCGGCACCTATATGCTGATGACGGTTTTTTTCGTCAGTATGCTGCAATTCAACATCATCGGTTTTGATCAGCAAATCAGGAACGGTGATTTCGATGTGTTGCTGACCAAGCCGGTGTCATCCCAGTTTATGGCTACCCTCCGGCATGTCGATACCTGGATCACCCTGCCGAATGTGATTGCCGGGCTGGGGCTCATTGTGTACGGCTGGCAAGCGTCAGCGATTGCGTTGTCGGCTGTCAATCTGCTCGGGTTCATCGGTTATTTACTGCTGGGCGTGGTGACCATGTACGCCATCTTCGTTCTGCCGCTGATGCTGGCGTTCAAGTTTAAAAATATCTCCGCCTTGCAGGCGTTTTACTGGGCGATGTGGGATTTCAATAATCTGCCGCATCGGATCCACCTCAGGCCGGTTCAGCTGGCCTGCACGGTGTTGATCCCGATCTTCCTGGTGACCAACTGGTCGCCGCTGTTTGTGTTGGATCGCCTGTCCGGTGGGGAGCTGGCCTGGGGGATTGCCGCCCCTGTGTTGCTGCTGGCGCTGACGCGGGTGTGTTGGCGCCGGGCAATTCGCCATTATGAAAGTGCCACGAGCTAGAGAAGGGAAGTGATGTTCGATTTAACTGGAAAAACCATTGTGGTGACCGGCAGCTGCCGGGGAATTGGGCTGGCGATTGCCAGGGCGCTCCATGGGCAGGGGGCGAATGTGGTGATCACGGCCCGTAAACCGGCGCAATATCCGGATGTTCTGGCTACGTTTGCCACGGCGCCGGAGCGGGTCCGGTTGGTGCCATGTGACATCACCTCTCCCGAGTCGGTCGCGGCGCTGTTTGAATCGGCTCTGGCCTGGCAGGGGACGCTGTATGGTTGTGTCGCCAATGCCGGCAGCCGTGGCAGCGGGCAGGCAGTGTGCGATATGGATTGGGATGCGTGGCAGGCGCATGTCGGGGCCAACCTGCACGGCACGTTTGCGACGCTGCAGCATGCGGCAAAGCATCTGTGTCGTCAGGGGAAGGGGGGGCGCTTGATGGCGATTTCGAGTTTGTCCGCGGTTAAAGGGACGGCAGGCTTTGCCGACTATGGCGCGGGGAAGGCAGCCATTACCTCGTTGTGCCGCTCCCTGGCGTTAGAGCTGGCTGCCTCAGCGATTACGGTGAACAGTGTCTTACCCGGCTGGGTGGAAACGGAGATGAACCGGGATGTGCTGGCGGATCGCCGTCAGTATGAGTCAATCCGCCGATTGCGGATCCCGCTCGGCCGCTGGGCCACACCGGAAGAGATTGCCCCGTTGGCGGTGTATCTGATGTCGGAGGAGAGCCGTTACCACACCGGCGATGTCATTACTGTGGATGGCGGTTACCGAATTTTCTGAGGATAGATATGCATACAGAAATCAATGTTGCCCCGACGGATTTGGCGCGGCTGGCGCAATCCCGTTTTGCCTTCGATCCGAACAGCCTGGAATCGCCACCGAATTGTTTTATCTTCGGCCTTTATACACTGGCCTCGGTAGAGGCGCCGGTGCCATCCATTGCTAAACTATTCGCCGAGCACAGCTTCTCTTTCCGGCCGGATCACCATTCGCACCCGGCGTTGATCCATCCTGAAACCCGGTTTGCCCGATTTGAGTTTTTCCGCGATCAGACGGGGCCGTATCTGGATGTTCATGCCCGTCATGTCGACGGGAAAATGGCAGATTTACTGCGTGAGCGATGCGGGCTTGAAATTGAGGTGATCCCGTTTACTGATTTTGCCGCGCTGCTCGAGTACATCGGTGAGCGATTCAGTCGTCAGCGCCCGGTGTTGTGTGATTTTGATATGGGCTACATCCCGTCGAGATATCAGTATCAGCTGATCCGTGGCTATGAGCACATCGTCTTTTTGACCCAGTATTGCCCGGCTCAGAGTCGGTTCCTGCTCAGCGATCAGGATGTCCAGGATGATCCGGTGGCGATGCAGGACGTCAGCGCCTGCTTTGATGGGATGCTGAAACTGAAAGGAGTGTTTAACTGTTACCAGGTGAAGCGGGTCGGGGTGCCGTCACCGTACCTATCTATGGCTGAGATCTGTCAGGATGTCGGCGAGAATGTGGCTCACCTGACCACGGGCCAGAGCGAGGCCGGTATGGCCGCCGTCAAGCATTACCTTGAGGGCATGGCACAGGTGAAAGCGTTGAATCAGCCGTTTTATATCTTTGGCCACTGGATCTTCCTCACCCAGCGAAAACTGCAGGTTCGCTGGTGTGAGCTGGCCAGGCAGACACTGACCGCCCCGGCGCAGTGCGCGGCTCTGGCCGATCTTCAGCATCATTTACGTCGACTGACTGACAGATGGGGCGAATTCACGATGCTGGATAACCTTAGTCGCAGCACACAGCGTGTGACGCCAGCGCAGGTTGCCCAGCGGTGTATGGATGCGGCCCGGCTGGAGCTGGAGAGTCCGCGCTATTGGCAGGCGCTGCAAGCAACATTGTGAGTGGCTACCACGGCAGCTCGCTGCCATCCCAGTGAAAGAAACGGCCGGATTGCTCGGGCGTCAAGGTGCTGACAATGCGCAGAATACGTTCCGCCGATTGCGCTGGCGTGTAGTAGCGCCTTGGGTCAATCCCGTCCCGGAACGGGGCTGACAGCGGCGTTTTTGTGGTCCCCGGATGGATGGCAGCAACACTCGCCTGAGGAAACTGACGCCGCCACTCGATACTGAGGGTTTTGATAAACATATTCAGGGCTGCTTTGCTCATCCGGTAGCTGTACCAGCCGCCGCTGCGGTTATCCGAAATCGAGCCGACCATCGCACTCAGGCAGGCGAAACGAAACCGGGCCTGACGTGGATAAAAGGCGGCGAGCCATTGGGCCAGCACGATACTGGTGTAGGTATTCACAGTTAGGTTGAGCTCAAATGTGCGCGGCGTGATCTCGGATAAACGCTTCTCAGGCGTGAGCTGGGGGACATGTGCCTGATGGAGCACGCCGGCCGCGTTAATCACCCAATCCGGATATCCGTAGCGGTCAAATAATGCGGCCAGAGCAGCGCGGGTCGATTCCGGCGCCTGCGAGAGTTCGCCCTGAATCACGGCGAGCTGATTTGGGTAGGCTTTTTGCAGCTGGCACAGGGTGTGTGACGGGGAGCGCGTCATGGCAGTCACGGCGTCTCCGTTTGCCAGGCACCGCGTAACAAGTGCCTGGCCGATACCGCCTGAACCGCCGGCAATCATGACTTTCATTTTATTGGCCGATGAGTGAATGATGATACAGATACGGATTCCGGGGGCGACACGATCAACCCCGGTAAGCCTTACCGGGGCAGGTCGGCGGCATACGTGTGGCGCTGTGGGTGCAGTAAAAACCATCAATCGGCTGTGAAAAAAACCGAAGAATTCAGCTCATGGTCAAAAAATCGTAACGATGCGCGTTTTTTTTGGGTTTTTCCCTTGTAAATGGATTTTTTGCCCCTATCTTGTGTGAAAGGTTTGATGATGACGTACTTTTCTGAAGAGACGCTGTCTCGACGACAGGGCGCAGGATCGCTATAATACCGCGTTTTTAGTTTCTGGCTCAGTGGCCAATTGACCTGGAGTTACAGGAACTATCAGAATTAAGGCGTTATGGTGTTGGCGAGGTCGCCTGCCATAACACGAAAGGATGCCACCGTCAGTTCAACTGATCGGCAACATCACTCAGAGAATACTGAGTAAGTTTTGAGGTTAAATAAAATGCAAGTTACCGTTGAAACCACTGAAGGTCTAGAACGCCAACTCACTATCACAGTGCCAGCTGCAAACATTGAAGATGCTGTAACTGCTGAACTGAAGAAAATTGCTAAGAATCGTCGTTTCGATGGTTTCCGTCCGGGTAAAGCTCCGATGAAAATGGTTGCTCGTATGTTTGGCGCATCTGTACGTCAAGACATCCTGGGTGAAGTGATGCAGCGTCACTACATCGAAGCAATCATCAAAGAGAAAATCAACCCAGCAGGCGCGCCAACCTTCACGCCAGTTGAAATCGCTGAAGGCAAGGACCTGGTTTTCAAAGCATCTTTCGAAGTGTTCCCAGAAGTTGAACTGACTGGTCTGGACAAAATCGCAGTTGAAAAGCCAGCGGTTGAAGTCAAAGACGAAGACGTTGCTGCGATGCTGGATACCCTGCGTAAGCAACAAGCAACTTGGACAGAAGTTGAAGAAGCTGCTGCCGCAGACAGCCGCGTAACTATCGATTTCACTGGCTCTATCGACGGTGAAGAGTTCGAAGGCGGTAAAGCTGAAGGTTTCGCATTGGCTATGGGCCAGGGCCGCATGATCCCAGGTTTCGAAGACGGTATCGTGGGTAAGAAAGCGGGCGACGAGTTTACTGTTGAAGTGACTTTCCCAGAAGAATACCACGCAGAGAACCTGAAAGGTAAAGCTGCCTCTTTCGCCATCAAACTGCACAAAGTTGAAGTTCAGGAACTGCCTGAGCTGACTGAAGAGTTTGTTGCTAAGTTCGGTGTTGAAGACGGTTCTGTTGAAGGTCTGAAAGCTGAAGTTCGCAAGAACATGGAGCGTGAGCTGAAGCAAGCAGTTAAATCTCGCATCAAAGATCAAGTCCTGAACGGTTTGGTTGAGCAGAACGACATCACAGTTCCTGCTGCCCTGATCGACCAGGAAATCAACGTGCTGCGTCAGCAAGCGACACAACGTTTCGGCGGTAATGCGCAAAACGCACTTGAGCTGCCTCGTGAGCTGTTCGAAGAGCAAGCGAAGCGCCGCGTTGTTGTTGGTCTGCTGCTGGGCGAAGTGATCAAGTCTGAAGAGCTGAAAGCTGATGACGAGCGTGTGAAAGCGCTGATCACTGAGATGGCTTCTGCATACGAAGATCCAGCTGAAGTTGTTGCTTACTACGAGCAAAACGAGCAGATGATGAACAACATGCGCAACGTTGCTCTGGAAGAGCAAGCCATTGACGCACTGCTGGCCAAAGCTCAGGTTTCTGAAAAAGAAGTGAGCTTCAACGAGCTGATGAACCAGCAACAGCCTGCGGTTTAATTTGCTGAAATTACTGTAGAGATTTGACTTTGTTTCAAATCTTCTGCTAACAATGGTCCGTGTGAGAGTAATTTCATTCGGGCCATTTATTTTAGGGAAAAAACGTTATGAGCTACCAAGACAACAACGCCATGTCGCCAATTATGAACGCGCTGGTACCTATGGTGGTCGAGCAGACTTCTCGTGGTGAGCGTTCTTACGACATCTATTCCCGACTGCTAAAAGAGCGTGTGATTTTTCTGACCGGTCAGGTTGAAGATCAGATGGCCAACCTAGTGGTTGCGCAGCTTTTATTCCTCGAGTCTGAAAACCCAGACAAAGATATATTTCTGTACATCAACTCTCCGGGTGGCTCGGTCACTGCCGGGATGTCAATTTATGACACCATGCAGCACATCAAGCCGAACGTGAGTACTTTCTGTATGGGTCAGGCCTGCTCCATGGGCGCCTTCCTGCTGGCAGGTGGTGCACCGGGCAAGCGTTTCTGTTTGCCGAACTCCCGGGTGATGATTCATCAGCCGTTGGGCGGTTTCCAGGGCCAGGCATCTGATATTCAGATCCATGCACAAGAAATTCTTACGATCAAACAGAAGCTGAATAATTTGCTTGCAGAGCATACGGGTCAGCCGCTGGAGATTATTGAACGCGATACAGACCGTGATAACTTTATGTCAGCTGAGCAAGCTGTTGAGTATGGTCTGGTCGATGCTGTTTTGAGTAAGCGCGACTAATGTCATTGTTTTTGTTCTGTCACCTTGGAATTTCGGGTGACGGAGCAAAATGGCAAGAGTTGTTATACACTCAAAACAAGGCAATGATGGGGTGAAACCCGAAAAGAGGTTAGCGAATGACAGATAAGCGAAAAGAGAGTGGTAGTGGAAAACTGCTGTACTGCTCTTTCTGCGGTAAGAGTCAACATGAAGTTCGCAAGCTGATTGCAGGCCCTTCGGTTTATATTTGCGATGAATGTGTCGATTTATGTAACGACATTATTCGTGAAGAAATCAAAGAAGTGATGCCTAAGCGTGATGGCAGCGAGCTTCCGACACCACAGGAAATTCGTGCGAACCTGGATGATTACGTGATTGGGCAGGACCATGCTAAAAAAGTCCTGGCTGTTGCGGTGTACAACCACTATAAACGTCTGCGTAACGGCGATACCACCAGTGATGGGGTTGAGCTGGGCAAGAGTAACATCCTGCTGATTGGCCCGACCGGGAGTGGTAAAACACTGCTGGCAGAGACCCTGGCCCGCATGCTGGATGTGCCATTTACCATGGCCGATGCCACCACCCTGACCGAAGCCGGTTACGTGGGTGAAGACGTTGAAAATATCATTCAGAAACTGCTTCAGAAGTGTGACTATGATGTCGCTAAAGCTGAACGTGGTATTGTCTATATCGATGAAATCGATAAGATTTCCCGAAAATCAGATAACCCATCCATTACCCGTGACGTCTCGGGTGAAGGGGTTCAGCAGGCCTTGCTGAAACTGATTGAAGGGACGGTGGCTTCGGTGCCGCCGCAAGGTGGCCGTAAGCATCCGCAGCAGGAATTCCTGCAAGTGGACACCTCAAAGATTCTGTTTATCTGTGGCGGTGCGTTTGCCGGCCTGGATAAAGTGGTTGAGCAGCGTGTCGCGACCGGCAGCGGTATCGGTTTCGGGGCGGAGGTCCGCTCGAAAGACGAATCTCGCACCCTGAGCGCTCTGTTTGAGCAGGTTGAACCGGAAGATTTGGTCAAATACGGTCTGATCCCAGAGTTCATTGGTCGTCTGCCGGTGACCGCCATCCTGAACGAACTGGATGAGCAGGCACTGGTCCAGATCCTGCGTGAGCCGAAGAATGCGCTGACCAAGCAATATGCAGCACTGCTGGAGCTTGAGAACGTTGAGCTGGAATTCCGCGATGATGCACTGGTTGCGATTGCCCGTAAGGCGATGGAACGTAAAACCGGTGCCCGGGGTCTGCGCTCCATTGTGGAAGCGGTCCTGCTAGATACCATGTATGAACTGCCTTCTGCGGAAGGGGTGAGCAAAGTCGTGATTGACGAGTCCGTGATCAAGGGTGAGTCTGAGCCGTTGCTGATCTACGAAAACACCGAAAATCAAGCAGCTGGCGCTGAGTGATTGGTGAATAACTGTTCATAATGCTGAAAAAAAGGAGGCTTTGGCCTCCTTTTTTATTTTCTGCTACTTACCCCGTTGAATCTTGCCGCTTTACCCCCATATACTCAGTTAAAGAGATTGAACGGAAGAGAGAAGAATATGAACCTGGAGCGTTCGGAACGCCTTGAGATCCCCGTTCTGCCACTGCGTGATGTGGTGGTCTACCCTCATATGGTCATTCCATTGTTTGTAGGCCGGGATAAATCTATTCGTTGCCTGGAATCGGCAATGGACGACAATAAGCAGATCCTGTTGGTTGCCCAGAAAGAAGCGGCAACCGATGAGCCTGCGATTGAAGACCTGTACAGTGTCGGTACCGTTGCCACGATTCTCCAGTTGCTGAAGCTGCCTGATGGCACCGTGAAAGTGTTGGTCGAAGGCCAGCAGCGCGCCAAGGTCAATAACCTGCGCGATGATGAATTCTTCGTGGCGGACGCTGAATTTCTGGTGACCCAGGAGATGGACGAGCGTGAGCAGGAAGTCCTGGTTCGCACCGCGATCAATCAGTTTGAAGGCTTTATCAAGCTGAACAAAAAGATCCCGCCGGAAGTGCTGACGTCCCTCAATGGCATTGACGAAGCGGCCCGCCTGGCAGACACCATCGCGGCGCACATGCCGTTGAAATTGGCGGACAAACAAAAAGTCTTAGAAATTATCGAGATCACGGAACGTCTTGAGTTCCTGATGGCGATGATGGAATCCGAGATTGATCTGCTGCAGGTCGAGAAGCGCATTCGCGGCCGCGTGAAAAAGCAGATGGAGAAAAGCCAGCGCGAGTATTATCTCAATGAACAGATGAAAGCCATCCAGAAAGAGCTGGGTGAGCTGGATGACGCGCCGGATGAATTTGAATCGCTGAAGAAAAAGATCGACGAATCCAAGATGCCGGCTGAGGCTCGGGAGAAAACCGAGCAAGAACTGCAAAAGCTGAAAATGATGTCGCCGATGTCGGCCGAAGCCACTGTGGTGCGCGGTTATATCGACTGGATGCTGAGTGTGCCTTGGTACAAGCGCTCGAAGGTGAAGAAAAACCTGGCCAAGGCCGAGGAGGTGCTCAACGCCGACCATTATGGTCTGGAGCGCGTCAAAGAGCGGATTCTGGAGTACTTAGCCGTTCAGAGCCGGATCAATAAGCTGAAAGGTCCGATCCTGTGTCTGGTGGGTCCACCGGGGGTCGGTAAAACCTCATTGGGACAGTCGATTGCTGCTGCCACCGGCCGACAGTATGTTCGGATGGCCCTGGGTGGCGTGCGTGATGAAGCCGAGATCCGGGGACACCGCCGGACTTATATCGGCTCAATGCCGGGCAAGCTGATCCAGAAGATGGCCAAAGTCGGGGTGAAGAACCCACTGTTCCTGCTGGATGAAATCGACAAAATGTCATCAGACATGCGCGGCGATCCGGCATCTGCGCTGCTGGAAGTGCTGGATCCGGAGCAGAACAACGCCTTTAACGATCATTATCTGGAAGTGGATTACGATCTGTCGGATGTCATGTTCGTAGCAACCTCGAACTCGATGAACATTCCGGGTCCGTTGCTGGATAGGATGGAAGTGATTCGTCTGTCGGGCTACACCGAAGATGAGAAGCTCAACATTGCCAAGCGTCACCTGCTTGATAAACAAATTAAGCGTAACGGCCTGAAGCCGGGCGAAATTGAGGTCGATGACTCGGCGCTGATCGGGATCATCCGCTACTACACCCGTGAGGCGGGTGTGCGGAGCCTGGAGCGAGAAATCTCCAAGCTGTGCCGCAAAGCCGTGAAAGAGATCCTGCTCAATCCGGAAACCAAGAAAGTGTCTATCAGTCAGGTTAATCTGAAGGATTATCTGGGTGTGCAGCGCTTCGACTACGGCAAGGCGGAAGAAAGCAACCGTGTGGGTCAGGTCACCGGACTGGCATGGACTGAAGTGGGCGGCGATCTGCTGACGATTGAAACAGAATCCATGCCGGGTAAAGGCAAACTGACCTTCACCGGCTCGTTGGGTGATGTGATGCAAGAGTCGATTCAGGCCGCGATGACGGTGGTACGCAGCCGTGCTGAGCGTCTGGGCATCGATAAAGACTTCTACGAGAAGCGGGATATTCATGTGCACGTTCCGGAAGGGGCAACGCCGAAAGACGGTCCAAGTGCCGGGATTGCGATGTGTACCGCGCTGGTGTCCAGCCTGACCGGTAACCCGGTCCGCGGAGATGTGGCGATGACCGGTGAGATCACCCTGCGTGGGGAAGTGTTGCCGATTGGCGGCCTGAAAGAAAAATTGCTGGCAGCGCATCGCGGTGGCATCAAAACGGTCCTGATCCCGAAAGAGAACGAACGTGATCTGGAAGAGATCCCGGATAACGTGATTGCTGACCTGGAAGTGCGCCCGGTTCGCTGGATTGATGAAGTTCTGACGGTTGCTCTGCAGAACAACCCGACAGGCATCGAGCTGGTCAACGCGCAAAACAGTGACATGCAGCAAAGTTAACTCATGAAAAAACGCTTTCAAGCGCGAAAAGCCTTGTCAGCGTTTTTTTGTATCGCTATAAGTTAGGTCTGATTTGGCTGTGAGCCCAATAATATCAATACTTACCCGTATCTCAGGTGTTCGGTACTGATATACTTAGGCCTGATATCTTTTTTTGTCCGTACCAGACAAGTGATGGTCACCGTGGATTGCGGACGAGGTTCATAGAGGGGATGAAATCGTGAACAAAACTCAGTTAGTTGATAAAATCGCTGAAAATGCAGATATTTCTAAAGCGTCTGCTGGCCGTGCGCTGGATGCCTTCATTGACGCGGTAGCTGACTCGCTGAAAGCGGGTGAGCAGGTTGCATTGGTCGGCTTTGGTACTTTCTCCGTTCGCGAACGTGCCGCGCGCACTGGTCGTAACCCACAAACCGGGGAAGAGATCCAGATTTCTGCAGCGAAGGTTCCTGGCTTTAAAGCAGGTAAAGCGCTGAAAGATTCTGTAAACTAATTGCCGCGATTTTAGCGCTGTTAGGATTGAACAATGATCGATGTCGGTTGTCACACCTTGTGTCACCCTGGCATGAAAACGAAGGCGCATCAGGTTGATGCGCTTTTTTTACTTTGAAACTGTGTGATATTTGTTGTGTCTGGACCTGGTTTCCGGGACCTAAAGCATTCTTCACAACCCCGAGCCCGATCGAATTAAGCAGGAGATACGGCAGACTATGATGGAGCGTATGCGCGAAGGCGCTAGCAGCATTTGGGTTAAGATCATTCTTGGCCTGATTATTTTTTCTTTTATTTTTGCCGGTGTCGGTGGCTATCTCGCCGGTAGTGGTGAGCCGGTTGCCGCGAAAATTGATGACCGGAATATCAGCCAGCGTGAGTTCGAGCAGGCTTACCAGAATGAACGTAACCGGATGCAGTCGCAGCTGGGCGATTACTTCAATACCCTGATGGGTGATCCGGCTTATGTACAACAGTTCCGTCGTAGTGTGCTCGACCGTCTGGTCAACGATGTGCTGATTGAAGAACGCGCCAATGCGCTGGGGATGCGCATCAGCGACGAGCAGGTTCGTAAAGCGATTGTCGCGATGCCGGAGTTCCAGCGTGAAGGTCAGTTTGACAATGAACTGTATAACAGCCTGCTGCGCCGCGCCGGATATACCCCGGATCGCTTCGCAGAGACGATTCGCACCGATATGCTGCGCCAGCAACTGCTGGGTGCGCTGCAGAGCAGTGACTTTGCCCTGAACTATGAGCTGACTGCCCTGACGAAGCTGGAGCAGCAGCAGCGTGTGGTGCGCTCCCTGACCCTGGATTTGGCGGATTTCGAAAAACGTGTCGAAATCACGGACGAAGAAGTCAAAGCGTATTACGAGCAGAACCCGCTGCAGTTTACCCGCCCGGCGCAAGTGAAGGTGGCTTACATCGAACTGTCCGGCCAGGGGCTGACAGAGACGCTGAACGTGTCTGAAGCTGAGGCGAAAGCTTACTACGATGAGCACCGCAATAAATATGCAACGGCCGAGCAGCGTAAAGCGAGCCATATCCTGATCCAGGGTGACAGCGAAGCGGCGAAGGCGAAAGCGGAAGCCCTGCTGGCACAGCTGAAGCAAGGGGATGATTTTGCTGAGCTGGCAAAAACTGCGTCTGATGATACCTTCAGCGGTAAAGATGGCGGCCAGTTAGACTGGTTCGAGCGCGGGGTGATGGATCCGGCGTTTGAAGATGCTGCGTTTGCTCTGAACCCGGGAGAAATCTCCGAGCTGGTTCAATCGTCTTTTGGTTTCCACATCATCAAACTGGATGACATTAAGAACTCAGAAGTGAAGCCGTTTGCCGATGTCCGCGACGAGATCCTGGCTGATCTGCGTGAGCAAGGCGCTGCTGAAGCTTTCTACGATCTGCAAACTCAACTGGCGGAGAAGGCTTTCGAAATGCCGGATTCTCTGGATGATGCTGCGAAAGCTGTCGATGCTGAAGTGCATCACACAGACTTCTTTGCCCATGATGAAGCACCGGGGATTCTGGCCAATCCTTTAGTCCTGCAGGCGCTGGACAGCCCGGAAGTGCGCGAGGACGGTCTGAACTCAGAAGTGATTGAAGTCGGTCCTGAGCATGTGGTGGTTGTCCGGGTGGATGACGCTCGTGAAGAGACCCTGCTGCCGTTTGAAGATGTAGCAGAGACGGCGCGTCAGCAGCTGGCGGCCCAAAAAGGTGAGCAGGCTGCGCAGGATAAAGCTGATGAAGTGATTGCTGCACTGCGTGAGGGCAATACCGGCATTCTGGCGCAGGAAGATCTGAGCTTTAGTGATGCACAGACGATTGAGCGTACCGGAGCGAACCTGATGCTGTCTCGTGTTGCCTTTGGTCTGGCGAAGCCAGAAGCAGATCAGCCGGTTTACGGCATGACGCGTGATGCGCAGGGCAATGTGATGATCATTGCACTCGATGCGGTCGTTGAGGCGAGCGTGGCGCCGGTGGCAACCGATAGCCAACTGGCCGGCCAGGTTGAGCAGATGAACGCACAGCGCGATATTATGGCGACCCTGGAAGTGCTGCGTGATACCGCCGATGTCAGCTACCCAACTTTGGATGCAGTTGAAAACTAATTGTAATCGAGCGATTACTTGACGGGCCGCCCTTGTGCGGCCCGTCGTTTTTTCGGCGTCTGCCTGTCATTTTCAGCTCGTTTCTGTGGCCTGAGGTATTAATCTGCGGATCAGTTCTTTTGAAATCTAATACACGAGGTTTGAAATGAAAAAGCTGATACACAGCCTGGTGCTGGCTCTGACACTTTGTCTGTCTCCACTCGCCCAAGCCGAACAGGATCCCCATGAAGGGATCTCCATTACAGTCAATATCAACACCGCCAATGCGGAAGAGCTCGATACCCTCTTAATTGGGGTCGGTCCGGATAAGGCAGCGAAGATCATTGCTTATCGTGAAGCGCATGGGAACTTTACCTCGGTGGAGGACTTAACTAAGGTCAACGGCATTGGGACAGCGACGGTTGAGAAAAACCGCGATCGGATTCAATTGTAAGATGGGCTGGGACCCGAACCCGGACTCGCTTGTGATGGGAAAGTAAGATTGTGACCATAGCCCGGGGTGTACCTGCATCGCCGGGCTTCTTTTTTGATCAGATAATACTTTGGACAAACAATAGTTTGGTCAGAGAATGGCTGGGTCGCGAACGGTTTGGTGAGTGAACGGCGCCTGTCGCGTTGGCTTCAGATGTTGTTGTGCTGCGTGTCACGTCGTTTTCGGTAACGCTGCCAGGCGATACAGCTCACGGCGATCGCCACCCCGGCCAGCGCGCCGGCCAAATGGGCTTCTGTGGCAACCCGGGCCCCAATCAGCGCCTCAGAGCTGGCAGAGCCGCCTGCGATCTGTTCCCAGCCAATCTTCCCCCCCAGACCGAGTAAGAGCAGCCAACCCCCTTGTTGTCGCGTCTGGATATCTTTGACTGCACCCCAGGCAAATACACCGTGGAGGACTCCGGACAAACCGACATACCAGCGAATCTCGCTGGCCAGAATGGCGAGTCCGACCAGGGTGGACAATCCCAGTAACAGCACGGTGAAGGGCTTGAGGCGAATATGTGCCCGGAAAATAAAACTGATGATGGCCAGTGCCAGGGTATTCATGATCATGTGCGGCCAATTGGTATGGGTGAGGTTTCCTGTTAGGATCCGCCAGATTTCGCCGTGAACAATCGCCTGGCGATCCCAGGCCAGCCAGAACTGGATATCCGGCCATTGGGTGATGACCAGCAGCAGGGCGGCGAGTGATAGATAAATTCGAAGAGACAAGGTTACCTCAATGAGCCGATATTGTGAGCAGTGTGGTAAGGCGAAAAAGGCCTGTATCTGCCGTTGGATTCAAGTTCTTGATGCTAAAACTGAACTGTGGATATTACAACACCCTTCTGAGGTGAAGCGGGCAATCGGAACGGCGCGGATCCTGACCCTGTCGCTCCCCAACGCCCGTCTGTGGGTGGGCGAGGACTTCTCTGAACATCCGGAGCTGAATACATTGCTGGCGCAACGCGAGCGAGATACTTATCTGGTTTATCCGGGTGAGATGGCGATGCCGATTTCCCGGCTGGCTGACGAGTCCCAAACTGGCACCCGGCTCCGGACATTGATCCTGCTCGACGGTACCTGGAAGAAAGCCTATAAGATCTGGCAGTTGTCGACAAACTTGCAGGCGTTGCCAACGGTTACGCTGGATAACGTGGAGCAGGGGAACTACCGGATCCGAAAATCGCCCAAGGCACAGGGTGTCTCCACAGTTGAGGCCGGCTATCTGGCCCTAACGGCGCTGGAAGGTGAAGGCAAGTTTCACCCGTTGCTTGAGGCGTTTGAGCAGATGATTGACGATCAGATCCGCCATATGCCACCGGGGGTGTTTGAGCGCAACTATTGTGAATGAGGCGATGCGAGTGAGGCGAACTGGTGCGAGTGAAGCGATCTGGTGTAAGTCACACGAACAGGCTTCAAGCGAGCACAGCGCAGGTTTTTGCCGGGCGCCTGCTCGCTGATTGAGAGGGTAAGTTAAAACCCTTGCCCCTCATGGTTGAACCCGACCACGGCGTTGGGATGGAATAAGGTGCTGTAGAGTCGCTGGGCGTAGCCATCGGTCATGCTGGAAATATAATCGGCAATGACGCGGTGGGCGTTGTCCCCCCGATCCGCGGCAGCCATCCAGCGGGCGCGGGTATCGCCCGGCAACAGGCGCTCGGGGTCGGCGGCGAACGTATCGAACAGCTCCATCACCAGTTGCTGGCCTTTGTATTCCAGCAACTGGATCTCCGGCTTTTTCACTACATATTCGCTGACGAAGTGCTTGAGGATGGCGAGGACCCGCTCCATGGGCTCAGAAAGAAAAGCATTCCACTGCAACAACGGCTCTGCAAAGCTGTCGACGCCATTTTGAATTGACGGAGCAATGTGGATCGCGGTGAGCAGAGCATTGACCAGGGCGCCGATGGCGTCTTTGCGTTCATAATGGGTCCCGAACAGTTGTTCACTGAGGTGGCCGATATGGGTTTCCAGCCAGGGCTCATCGCTTTCGGCCAACTGGCTGGCCGCCGCCTCATGCCACTGCTCGCGGGTCACAATCCCCATGACGATCGCATCTTCCAGATCATGGACACCGTAAGCGATATCGTCGGCCAGCTCCATGATGGAGCAATCGAGCGATTTGAACCGGGTCTTTAATTGGTCAGTCGGGTGGTTGCGCGGCTGGCGCATCTGGCTGAACAGCTGGCGGTCATGCTCCGACAGCAGGGCCAGTACCCAGTTGAGTGTGGTTTGATCATCGTTGTAGATCCCTTTGGCCGGATGCCAGTCTTTGGCGCGCAGATGGCGGAACTGGCTGACTTCCGGAGGTTGTTCCTGCGCCCGGGTGGTGCTGATCAGCGCCGGATATTTCAGCAGGCCAAGCAGGGTGCGGCGGGAGAGGTTCATCCCGAAGTGTTCGGTGTACGGCTCAAGCAGGGTGACGATGCGGAATGTCTGGGCATTGCCTTCGAACCCACCGTGCTCACGCATCATATAGTTCAGTGCCACTTCACCGCCGTGGCCGAACGGCGGATGGCCGATGTCATGGGCCAGGCACAGGCTTTCCATCAGGCTGGTGGACGGCAGCAGGCTTTTGAAATCGGGTTGCTTGATTTTCAGCTGGGCCACAATGCCGGTTCCGATTTGGGAGGCCTCCAGCGAGTGCGTCAGCCGGGTGCGGTAGAAATCGTGGTGGCCGGCACCATGGACCTGGGTTTTCGCCTGCAGGCGGCGAAACGCGGCGGAGTGTAAAATCCGGGCCCGATCACGCTGGAAAGGCGAGCGGTGATCATTGCGCCGCATTTTCTGCTCGTTGCTGATGCGGATTTCCCACTCGGGATGGTGCTTATATTCCTTCATTAACTGATATCGTCCAACGTCAGGTTAAAACTGTCGGCAAATGTTTCCAGAAAATAGGTCATTTCAGGACTTTTTCGGGCAGCCAGGGTGTCCTCGAGACGTTTTCGGGCCTGGGTGAATTCATGATTGCCGGCATTGAGCTCCTCAAGGCACTTGAGGTAAGCACATAATGTATCCGCTTGTTTTACAATGGCATAGTCTGCCTGATCAATTCGTTCGCTGTCGAGCAGCGGCGCATAATCATCCTGAAACTCTTCCGGCAGCATGGACAGAAGCTTTTGCTCCGCGGCCAGCTCAATCTTTTTGTATTCCTCGGCAATGGCCGGGTTGAAATACTTGATTGGGGTGGGCATGTCGCCGGTCAGCACTTCGCTGGTGTCATGAAACATGCCGAGCAGGGCTATGCGCTCCGGATTGACGTTGCCGCCGAACTTGCGGTTTTTGATCAGCGCCAGTGCGTGGGCGACAAAGGCAACCTGCAGGCTGTGCTCGGAAATATTTTCACTCGACACACACCGCATCAGCGGCCAGCGCTGGATCAGTTTCATTCGGGCCAGGTGGGCAAAAAAATGACTTTGTTTCATATGTGTACTACTCAGCGGCAAGGCGTGTTTTTAGGATATACCCAAACGACTTCAATCGGCAGGACGCAATGTCTCGTCTTGCGTATCCGTTCAGGGGAGATGACGCCGGATTCAGTTCAGGATTATTAAGGTAGCAGAAAATAAAGAAAAGCCCCGGTGGTGTGCCGGGGCGAGAACGGGTTACTGGCGGTAGTTATGGAGGAACCGCTCCAGTCGGCTGATGGCCATTTCAAGATCATCAATCCGGGGCAGGGTAACAATCCGGAAGTGATCCGGTTGTTTCCAGTTAAAACCAGTGCCGTGCACCACCAGGACTTTCTCCTGTTGCAGGAAATCCAGCACCATGCGTTCATCATCAACGATATTGAACTTCTTCTGATCCAGTTTCGGGAACAGGTACAGCGCCCCTTTCGGCTTGACGCAGGAGACCCCGGGGATCGCGGTCAGCATGTCATAGGCTTTGTCCCGCTGTTCCAGCAACCGCCCGCCGGGCAGGATCAACTCGTTAATACTCTGGTAGCCGCCCAGTGCTGTTTGAATGGCATGCTGCATCGGCACATTGGCACATAAGCGCATGGACGAGAGCATCTCCAGGGCTTCGATATAGCCTTTGGCCAGATGGCGTGGTCCGGACAGGATCATCCAGCCGGCGCGGAAGCCACACACCCGGTAAGACTTGGACAGGCCGTTGAAGGTCACACAGAAGACATCCTCGGCCAGCGGTGCGATGGAGTGGTGCTGCGCGCCTTCGTACAGGATCTTGTCGTAAATCTCATCGGCAAAAATAATCAATTTATTTTGTCTGGCAATTTCAACCACTTCCAGCAGAAAATCCCGGCTGTACACGGCGCCGGTCGGGTTGTTCGGGTTGATCAGCACAATCCCGCGGGTATTGGGGGTGATTTTGCTGCGGATATCGTCCAGATCCGGATACCAGTCAGCTTCTTCGTCACAGGTATAGTGCACCGCGTTTCCGCCGGAGAGCGACACAGCCGCAGTCCACAGCGGGTAGTCCGGTGCCGGGACCAGGATTTCATCACCATTGTTCAGCAACGCCTGCATCGCGATCATGATCAGCTCGGACACCCCGTTGCCGATGTAGACATCTTCAACATCAATATCCAGCAAACCGCGTTTCTGGTAGTGCTGTACCACGGCCTTTCGTGCCGAGTAAATGCCTTTGGAGTCACTGTAGCCTTGTGAGGTCGGCAAATTGCGGATCACGTCGACCAGGATCTCATCCGGGGCATCGAAACCGAACGGGGCCGGGTTCCCGATGTTCAGTTTCAGGATTTTATGCCCTTCTTCTTCCATACGCTTAGCCTGTTTCAGAACCGGCCCCCGTATGTCGTAGCAAACGTTATTTAACTTGGATGACATCCCGATGTTGTGCATTGCGATTTTCCTGCGCGAATTGTTATCTAATGACAACAAATTACACTAAGGAATTGTGATAAATAAAGGGTCAACAGGAAAAAATAATGAAAAAAAGGGGAATATATAATTAAGTTCTTTTTTTACTGGCATGATTCTCTGCTGCCAGTCGAGTGCGGTGAAGGAGATGGCTCCTGCAATTGAAAACATACTAGTCAAATTGCATTTGGCGTCCGGTAATAGCACATATATTATGTGGTTAAAGTATTGGCCAATATTGAGCTGGAACAATATCCAAAGTGAGTTGCCTCTCTATAATCGCTTTAGATATGCCGTGACTGACAGAGCGCTGAGTGAGGTTTTTTTGACCGGAATACAAACTGCCATTACATCTCTCATCGAGTTGATTCAAGGTGCCGGTCCGTCGACACGCCGTGTCAGCGTGCCGGTCTGCTGGCCGGTTCATGCCGATATGATCGGCTGGATGGACTCGCAACCTATTTTTCCGAAATTCTTCTGGCAAGCGCGTGACACGCAGGAAACCGTGGTGGCGCTGGGTCAACTTGAGACTTTTTCCGACCCGGCGTTGGCTGAGCAGTCGATTGACGGCCAACAGCGTGTGTGGGGCGGGCGTTCATTCGACGGGCGTACGCCGCGTAACCGTCACTGCCTGTCTGCTTTCTTTTTCCTGCCGGTGATGGAGCTGATCCAGACCCATCAGGGCTGGCAGTTGGCTGCCAACCTGGATCCGGCGGACAAGGCCAGGACAGTGCGACAATTGCGGCGATTGGTGCCATCCGTTGCTCGGGTTCCGGCAATTCGAAGCGGGATCCGCCAGCGGACCGATAGCCCGGATTTCGACCAGTGGTCAATGATGCTGGATGGAGCCCTGCATGCCATTGAAACCAGTGCGTTGGATAAGGTGGTACTGGCACGCCGGACGACCTTGTCGCTGGATGGCGAACTGTCTTCGGCCCAGTTGCTTCAGGCCAGTCGCCAGAAAAATCACCATAGCTTTCATTTTATGATGGCCCAGGATGCCCGGCATGGTTTCGTCGGCTCGACGCCGGAGCGGTTGTTTCTGCGCCAGGAATCGCATTGCCGCACTGAAGCCCTGGCCGGAACGATCGCCCGGGGCCAGAACGAAGCGGAAGATTACCGGCTGGCGCAGTGGTTGCTGGAAGATGGCAAAAATCGCTATGAAAACCAGCTGGTGGTGGATGATATTGTCCAGCGACTGGCTGCCTGTGGTGCGACGCTGGACGTGGCCGAGACGCCGACGCTGGTTCGGTTGCGGCAGGTTCAGCACCTTAAACGGGCAATCTCCGGCGTACTGAATGCTGAGGTGGCCAGTGCGGCGCTGCTGGACACCCTGCAGCCGACGGCTGCCATTGCCGGTCTGCCAAGGGATGAAGCCCTGGCATTTATTGCGGCCCATGAGCCATTTGCCCGCGGTTGGTACAGCGGGGCGGTCGGCTATATCGGATGCGCGCAGAGTGAGTTTTGCGTCGCAATCCGAAGTGCCTTGCTGGAGGGCGATGAATTACACCTGTTTGCCGGCGCCGGCATTGTGCCCGGCTCAACCGCGGCCAGCGAATGGCAGGAGTTGGAGCGGAAAACCGAGACCCTCAGCCACCTGCTTGGTGCGGAGAGCACAGCACCCGGAAACTCGGGTGAGTCTTCAACCCGTGAACAACACCGGGAGCGTCATACTGCATGAGTATTTATCAAGCGACACCGGCATTACAACCTGATGCCACGACCGATCACCGGGCCGGGCTGAACCGGCTTTGGGCACAGCTGATGCTCGAAGAATTGTCCCGCCTCGGGGTGGAGCATGTCTGTATTGCACCGGGCTCACGCTCGACGCCGTTGACTCTGGCGGCCGACCGTCACCCCCGGCTGACGCTTCACACCCATTTTGATGAGCGTGGACTCGGATTTATGGCGCTGGGGCTGGCGAAAGCGACTCAGGCCCCGGTGGCGGTGATTGTCACCTCCGGAACCGCGGTCGCGAACCTGTTACCGGCAGTCGCAGAGGCCGGTCTGACCGGCGAGAAGCTGGTCCTGCTGACTTCAGACCGGCCCCCGGAGCTGATCCAGTGCGGCGCGAATCAGGCGATCCAGCAGGTGGGGATCTTTTCAGACCATGTCACGGCCTGCCATGATATTCCGTCACCTAGTCTGGATATCTGTCCGAGCTGGTTGCTGACGACCGTTGACGCCGCAATGTTCCAGCAACTCCAGCGGGGCGGCGCGGTTCATTTCAATTGTCACTATCCGGAGCCTTTGTATGGAGAAGGCGGCAACTTTACTTCGTACTTGGCCGCGCTGGGGAGTTGGCAGGAGGATACCCAGCCCTATACCCGGTTCCAGCGTGCCGACAGTGGTGCGGTGTGGGTCGAACCGGCATTCTGGTCAACGTTGGTGGCCCAGAAGGGCGTGATTGTTGCCGGGCGGCTGGCACCGGGGGAGCTGGGTGCGGTCAAGGCATTGGCTGAGCGACTGGGCTGGCCGTTGCTGGCCGATCCTCAGTCCGGCGGTTCCAGTGACTGGGCGGGCTATGATGCGTGGTTGCAAAATGATGCCTGTCGCCGGTATCTCAATCAGGCCGAGGTAATTGTCCAGTTTGGTGCCCGGCTGGTGTCAAAACGGCTGATGGGGGTCATTGCCGCCCGTCAATGGCAACAATACTGGCTGGTGGATCCGCTGACCGAACGGCTGGACCCCGCGCACCGTCGCAGCCGACGCATTGTCGCAGACGTGAAAGCCTGGGCCGAAGCCGCTGCGCAGCAGATTTATGAGTCTCCTTATCACGGCTGGGCCGCGCCGCTTGCACAGGCCTCAAAAGCCTATTTTCGTCAACTGGCCGAACGTGCAGATACGCTGGATGAAGTCACGCTGGCGATGCACCTGCCGGGCTGGCTGACGCCGGACACCGAACTGTTTCTGGGCAACAGCCTGATTGTCCGGCTGCTGGATATGTGCGGTCAGTTGCCCGATACCGCGGTGTTTGCCAATCGCGGGGCTTCGGGCATCGATGGTCTGATTGCCACCGCGGCCGGGGTCCAGCGCGCAAGACAGACCCCATTGCTGTGTGCATTGGGGGATACCTCGTTGCTGTACGACCTGAACTCCCTGGCGCTGCTGGGCCGCAGTGAGCAGCCGATGGTGGTCATCGTGACCAATAATGATGGCGGCGGCATTTTTGATTTGTTGCCGGTTCCGGACCAGCAACGCGAGCCGTTGTACCGGATGTCTCATGGGCTGGCGTTTGACCATGCCGCCGCGATGTTTGGTTTGGCATATCACTGTCCGGCCACGCTGGAAGCAGCGGCACTGGCCTGTCGTCAGGGACTCAGTCGTCCCGGAGCCACGCTGATCGAAGTAAAAACGCCACCGGGGCAAAGCGGGGAACTGCTGAAAGCCCTGTTTGCGAAGGTCAAAGATGCCCCTTTACTCTGAAGTGTTTGGCCATGTGAGTGACCGCGCGGAGCACAGCCCGTCATCCCCGCCGGTATTGGTATTTCTCCATGGACTGCTCGGCACCTGCCGGGATTGGGCGGCGGTGATCCAGCAGTGCGCGGCCTATCCGTGTCTGACCATCGACCTGCCCGGTCACGGCCACAGCCGGGAGATCACCACCATGGGCTTTGAGGACGTTAACCGGCAAATCATCGAGACCTTGCGCCAGCGAGAAATCCGACATTATGTCCTGATTGGCTATTCGATGGGCGCGCGGCTAGCGATGTATCACGCCTGTCAGCCGCGTCCGGCGAACGGACCGACGTTGGTCGGGCTGGTGCTTGAAGGGGGGCATTTCGGCTTACCTGAGTCGCAGCGATCAGCCCGGTTAGCACATGACTCGCACTGGGCGCAGCGCTTTATGGTCGAGTTGCCGGAGCAGGTCCTGAGGGATTGGTATCAACAACCGGTTTTTGCCTCGCTTAATCTCGCGCAACGACAGCAACTGATCAGCAAACGCAAGGATCTGTTTGGTCCGGGCATCGCGCAGATGCTGCGGGCAACGTCGCTGGCGAACCAGCCGATGTTGCTGGCCAGCTTGGCGGCGCTGAATTTGCCGATCCACTACCTCTGCGGGGACAAGGATACCAAGTTCCGGGCACTGGCCGAGGCGAGCGCGCTGGACGTCAGTGTGATCCCGGGGGCCGGACACAATGTGCATGTGGAGCGCCCGGATGCATTTTCCGCGGTCTTGCAGCAGTTTTTAAACTTAATTCAGTAGAAGATAAATATGACACGTCACGCGACACTTTATCAATATCAGTTACCGATGGACTCGGGGGTGATTCTGCGCTCCCAGCGCCTGGCAACCCGCGAAGGCTGGGTGGTTGAGCTCAGGGATGGGGACCGCGTAGGCTATGGCGAAATCGCTCCCTTGCCGGAGTTCAGTGCCGAGTCGTTGACGGAAGCCGGTGAGCAGGCCCAAGCGCTGTTGGCCCAATGGCAGGCCGACGGCTCCTGGGAGCTATCCGGCGCGTTTCCTTCCGTGGCGTTTGGTCTCAGTATGGCGCTTCTTGAGCTGACGGGTGATTTACCGGCTGAGGGGAATTATCAGGTTGCTCCGCTGTGCTCGGGTGATCCGGACGAATTAGTGGAACGCTTGAGCCAACACTCAGGTCAGCCGGTGGCCAAAATGAAAGTCGGCATGTACGAAGCGGTGCGCGATGGGATGATCGCTAATATGTTTATCGAAGCGATCCCCGGGATACGCCTGCGCCTGGATGCCAACCGACAGTGGACCCCGCTCAAAGCGCGTCAGTTTGCCAAGTACGTCGCGCCGCAACACCGGGCCGGGATCGCCTTTCTGGAAGAGCCCTGCCGCACGCCGGCAGAAAGCCTGGCGTTTGCCGAGGTGACCGGGATTGCGATTGCCTGGGATGAAACGGTGCGTGATCCGGGATTTACGGTGAAAGCCGAGCCGGGTGTGGTGGCGATTGTGATCAAACCAACCCTAGTCGGCTCGGTGCAGCGTTGTCTGGAGCTGGTCGCGGCGGCGCGGGAGGCGGGGCTGATCCCGGTGATCAGCTCAAGTCTGGAATCGAGCCTCGGGTTGAACCAACTGGCCCGGTTTGCAGCCTGGCAAACCCCTGAGGTGGTGCCGGGACTGGATACCATGCAACTGTTTCAGGCCCAGTTAGAAACCCCGTGGCCGGAGTGTCCGTTGCCGATCACACCATTGTCTTCGCTTGAGGTGGTATGGCAGCAGCACTAGCAGCCGCCAAGTTTTCCACTTGGCCCTGGCAGCATTGGGCGGCAGAGCAGCCGGATGCGCTTGCCCTGACCGAAGGGGAGCGCTGGTGGCGTTGGGCCGACGTGGCCCGTGAAGTCGAACGCTATGCCGCCGGGCTGGTGGCGCAGGGTGTTAAACCAGATCAACTGGTGGCGATTGTTGCCCCGAACTCGATCCAGCTGGTGTGGCTGTTGTTGGCGGTTATGCGTGTCGGTGCCCGCTCAGTGGGGTTGAACCCGAAAAGTAGCTCGCCGGAGCTGGCGGCCCAACTGCGCCGTCTCGATTGCGATTTTCTCTGGACGCCTGCGCCGATCTCTGAGATTTCAGAGCGTTACTCGGCCATTGAACTTCGTACGGTCGACGCTGCGTCGCCGATTGACGTTGACTGGCAGCCGGAGCGGCCGCTGACCCTGACCCTGACCTCGGGCTCAACCGGTGTCCCCAAGGCCGTGGTGCATGCTGCCAAGACGCATCTGGCCAGCGCGCAGGGCTTGCTGACCCGGATGGATTATCAAACCGATGATTGCTGGCTGTTGTCACTCCCGTTGTTTCACATCTCCGGTATGGCGATCCTCTGGCGCTGGCTGTATCGCGGCGCCCGGCTCAGGGTCGCAGATGCGAGCGCCCTGAACCAGGCGCTGTTGCAGGTGACGCATGCTTCTCTGGTACCGACCCAGCTTCAGCGGCTGCTGGCTGAATGTTCGGATGAATGCGCTGAAAGACGTTCAAGCGCCGGTTCAGAGGCTGCGAAGCCGGGGTTCCCGTTGAAAGAAGTTTTGCTCGGCGGGGCGATGATCCCGGTCAGCCTGACCGAGCAGGCGGAACAAGCCGGGATCCGCTGTTGGTGCGGCTACGGCATGACGGAGATGGCCTCGACGGTGACCGCCAAACGGGCCGACGGGCGTTCTGGAGTCGGTACGTTGCTGCCGCACCGGGAGCTGACCATCCGGGATGGCGAAATCTGCGTGCGTGGTGAGACCCTGGCGCTGGGCTATTATCGCCATCGGCACATTGAGCCGCTGTCGGCACAGGCGTGGTTTGCCACCAAAGATTTGGCTCACTGGGAGGCCGGGGAGCTGGTGATTCGCGGGCGGGCAGACAACATGTTCATTTCTGGTGGCGAGAATGTGCAGCCGGAATCGATCGAGCAGGTCCTGCTGGCCCACCCCGAGGTGACGCAGGCTATCGTGCTGCCGATCGCCGATCCGGAATACGGGCAGCGTCCGGTGGCCCTGATTCAGACGAAAACCGCAACGACCACGCTGAGCGAACCTTTCACGCAAGCGTTGAAAGCATATATGGCGGCGCAGGTGACGGCGTTTCGCCGTCCGGTGCATTACCTGAGGTTGCCGGAGCACTTATCCGGCACCGGGATCAAAATATCCCGGCGGCAACTGGCTGACTGGCTGGCCCATCAGCCCCTTTGCTAGAGGATTTGTTCGGAAACGCACCGAGCTGTGGTACTTGTGTTGTAATGGAGCTGGTTCGGTGATCGTTCTGGCTCGTATAGGGGCGCTAGCGGTTCTCGCCCCGCAGGGCCAGAATTTGTTCCCTTAGCATCGCGCTGTTGGCGTGCGCTGCTTCGACTGGCGGCCCGGCGATGATATGGACCCGGGACCAGAATCGCTTCGGTATTTTCAACAGTGCCCGTCCGCCTTCCCGGCTGAAATAGCTGCCCCATAACCCTTGTAACGCGACCGGGATCACCGGCACCTGGGCGCGTTTGATGATCAGATCGATGCCGCGCATAAACGGGCCGATTTCGCCGTCATAGGTCAGCTGCCCTTCCGGGAACACACAGACGATATCCCCTTGTTCCAGATAGCGATTGACATGGGTAAAAGCTTTCATCACGGAGCGTCGGTCGGTGGCATCAATTGGGATCACTTTGCACGCCGAGCAGAAGGTTTTGATGAACGGCAGGTTATAGATATCTTTATCCATCAAGAAACGGATCGGGCGGGGACAGGCCCCGGCCAGTAACAGCGCATCCATGTAGCTGACATGGTTACAGACGATCAGCGCACCACCTTTGGCCGGGATATGGCTCAGATCCTTATGACGTACCCGGTACAGGGTGTGGCTGACCAGCCAGACCATAAAGCGCCAGAAAAAATCCGGCGCCTGGGTGTAGATGTACAGCATCACTATCAGGTTTACTACCGACAGGAACAGGAAAAACTGCGGGATTGACAAGCCGAGTACCGACAGGAAGACAATAGCAGTAATGGCGCTGGCGACCATAAAAATGGCATTCCAGATATTATTGGCGGCGATAATCTGAGCCCGTTCATCTTCTTTGGCCCGGCTTTGCATCATGGCGTAGAGGGGCACGATAAAAATCCCGCCGGAGACACCGAGCATGGCCAGCGAGAAGAAGACCCGCCACAACTCCGGCTGAGTGATAAACGCTGTGATTGAATCGGTGACGGGGATCATCGCCGGAGTGGCAAACATCAAATCGGCACCGAACAGAGTGATCCCCAGGCTCCCGAGCGGAACGATCCCCGGCTCGATGCGATGACCCGAGAGGCGATCACACAGCAGGGAGCCGATCGCAATCCCGACCGAGAACAGGGTGAGCAGGAATGAAACCGAGGCGGCATTCCCGCCGAGGTGAAGCTTGGCAAAATTCGGAAACTGGGTGAGATAGCAGGCTCCTAAGAACCAGAACCAGCTGATCCCGAGTACGCACTGAAAAATGGTTTTATTGCGCCGGGCGATCGAGAGCGTATGGCGGGTTTGGCGCACCGGGTGCCAGTGAAAGTGGCTGTCCGGCTTGCTGGGTGGCGCATCCGGGATCCAGCGCGAGCTGATATAGCCGATGATGGCAAACGCGACCACACTGACTGCGGCAATGGTATGGGCATGCGGCTGATTGGCAATGATCCCGGCCAGCAGCGTGCCGATCAAAATCGCCAGAAACGTTCCGGTTTCGACCAGGGCGTTGCCGGAAACCAGCTCTTCTTTTTTCAGGTGCTGCGGTAGCAGCGCATACTTTGCCGGGCCGAAAAACGCAGACTGCGTACCCATCAGGAACAGCAGGACCAGCAGTGCGGTGTAGCTTTCGGTGACAAAGGCGATGGCCGCCAACGACATAATCACAATTTCGGCGAATTTGACTTTGCGCATAATCAGCGCTTTGTCGTATTTGTCGGCCAGCACCCCGGCGGACGCGGAGAACAGGAAAAACGGCAGGATAAACAGCCCGGCCGCCAGGTTGATCACCAAATCAGAATCAACCGGCAGGGCACCGGGCGCAGCAAACGCGATCAGGATCAGCAGCACATTTTTGTAGACGTTGTCGTTGAACGCACCGAAAGCCTGGGTCAGGAAATAGGGAAGAAAGCGTTGCTGGGTCAACAGACGTGCCTGGGGCTTGCTGCTCATGTCCGTCTCCGTTAGGCTTCTGCCTGCCAGGCATGAAGGTAAGTGTCGATCAGGTTATCGATCAAGGCTTTGCCGTCGACCGGTGTGTCGGTAAAGAGTTTATCGTCCACACTCAGGAGGGTGATGCCGTGAACGCCGGCCCACAAGACCCGGCTGACTTCGAGGATCGCCGCATCGGGTTTGTTCGGGGAGATCTGGCGGATCAGGGCTTCGAGCATGCCGGTCATGTTATCAATCCGCTCCGCTTGCCATTCCGGCAATTCTTCACCGTTCATTGTATGCTGGAAAATCAGCTGCCAGCGGTACGGATGACGTTGGGCGAAATCCAGATAGCAATAGGCAAGGCGGCGCAAGGCGTCTTCGGGCGCGGTGACATGCTGCATTTCGGCGGCAGCTTCAGCGAACAGTTCATCTAAGGTTTGAGCCACGGCATGGAGCAACAACAGGTTATAGTTGCCGAACACATTGACCAGAGTGCTGGGAACATAGCCGATCATGGCGGCGATTTTACGCAGACTCAGTTCGTGGTGTGGATGTTGGTCGAGAAAGTTTTTGACTTGCTCCAGTGTCATACTTACCAACTCTTCGCGAGTATGGTCGTTTCGTCTTGCCATCGAATCATTTCTCTTAAGCTAAAGTGCCTTACTCTGATAATTGTAATATGAGTACAGACCACGAGCGGTCCCAGAGTAAGCAAAAGGGGATACGCTGCTGACGGGCAGCAAAAATAGTATAGAACGATGTTCAATATTCTAGTGGCTCCCTGTTTCGGGGGTCAAGCTGAAACCCGGACCGGGCCGGGAGAGCTGAAGGGGATGTGACTTCTGTCATATCCCGTACAGTGACCCGGCCGGAGAGCCAGCCAAAGCCTGTGGTCCTACGCAGGGTTGCGGCTGGCGTTTTCGCTGTTGCGGATGGAAATTTGATCGTTGAGTGTCCAGAAATCAATGAGCACACCAATCAGGCAAAAACCCAGTGTCAGGAAGTACAGGATCCCGGTCAGCCATTTGCCCATGTACATCCGGTGTACGCCGAACACGCCGAGAAATGTCAGCAGCAACCAGGCGACCGTGTAGTCGATATCTCCGCTTTGAAAGCGCAGATCGGCTTCGCGATCCATGGACGGAATTAAAAACAGGTCAATGAGCCAGCCGATGCCAAGCAGGCCCAGTGTCAGAAACCAAATCGTCCCGGTTACTGGTTTTCCGTAATAAAAGCGGTGGGCGCCGGTAAAACCGAAAATCCACAATAAATAGCCAATCAGTTTGCTGTGAGTATCTTGCATTATCTTCTACCTGTGACTGAAGTGATCTAAGGATAGTCTTAAGCGGGGATGTCAGTAAATGTTTCCTTGGGGTTGCCCCTGAAAGGAATGCATGGCAAATCAGCAGGTTGTCATTGCATCGGGCGGTGGCGTTGGCAAATGTAACTTCAGAAACGACGCAGTTAAATGTTCGTAACAATTTGCCTGAGCGGTTGAGTTGACATTCAGGAGGTTAGCGTTAGGATGCAAAACTATCTAATTGGCAAAGGTATGCATTTCAATGAAACGCTTTTTCACGATTTTTGCATTGATCCTGACGGTCTCATTTATGGCCCCGACGGATGCGTATGCAAAGAAATTTGGCGGTGGTAAGTCGTTCGGTAAGACTCATAAAACGGCCCCGGCACAACAAAAACAACAAACGGACACGCTGAACCAGCAACAACCCACTGCCGGTAAATCCAGCAAGAAGGGCCTGATGGGCGGTCTGCTGGGAGGCTTGCTGGCCGGTGGTCTGCTGGCGGCGTTCTTCGGTGGGGCGTTTGAAGGGATCCAGTTCATGGATATCCTGATTTTCGGCCTGATTGCATTTGTGATCTTTAAACTGTTTAAAACCATGCGTGGCGCGAAGCGTACGCCGATGGGGCATCAAGAGGCGTATGCCGGCAATTCGCAGCATCAGTACCGTCAAGCTGCGCCGGAAGCGCAGCCAAGCGGTTTCTCGTCTCAGCCAGCTTACACGTCAACCGACAGCGATGTGCCGTTCAACCTGCCTCCGGGCTTTGACATGCATGCTTTCCTGAACGGTGCCCGTGAGCATTACCGTACGGTTCAAGGTGCATGGAACCACAATGAGCTGGAAACAATCCGCGAGTACGTCAGCCCGGCGCTGATGGAAGATCTCGCCGCTGAGCGTGCCAAGCTGACCGGTGAGCAACATACGGAAGTGATGTATGTTGATGCGGAGCTGGTTCGTGCCGACTATGACGCCAATGTGGCGCAACTGAGTGTGAAGTTCTCTGGTCGCTACAAAGACCGCCACGAGGATGTTGAGGAGGATATCACGGATGTCTGGCACCTGGAGCGCGATCTGCGTGCCCCGAATGCGCCTTGGCTGATTGTCGGGATCCAGGCTTAACACTTGTCCTGACGGCGAGCATGATCTACGAATAGAAAACCGCTCTCAGGAGCGGTTTTCTTTTATTTTCAGTTCTTTGAATTAGATCGCTTTTTTGCGTCGTTAAGTGCACCGGAGATGATCTGCTTTCCTACTTTTCCTGCCCGAAGCCGCTAGTATTAAGTCATACGCAATAATGAATGAGGTGACTATGCCATATACCCCAGAATTGGTTGATGAAATGAACCTGCTTGTGAAGTTTCCGATGCATAGCGATCGGGAAGGGTTGAAGGTCCATCATGACGCGACGCCGACGGTGATTGCAGCGGCTAGGCGATTGTTTGAAAAAGGGTTGGTGACGGATGAAGACGGTGGCTATCTGACGTATTCCGGCCATCAGGCGGTCGAGCATGCGAAATCGGCGTTGCGGATCCTGACCGGGAAAGTCGAAGTTGCTTAAGGCCAGTCACTGAACCGGGTCATTGAACACAAACGGAAAACATGGCCCTCAGGTCATGTTTTCCAACTCGGTAATATTGGTCAGCGCTTGCTGATTGGTCTCGCCACACAAATCCGGACACGGTTTGAACTGATGGCAAACCGCAGGGCGTTCCGGCCGGCCGAAGAGTTTACAGAGGTTTTGTTCATTGAGCTGAATACAACGGACACCGGCAGGCTTGCCTTTTGGCATCCCCGGAATTGGCGTTGAGATGCTCGGCGCGATACAACAAGCCCCACAACCTAATCGACACTCCATAACCCACCTATACTCTATAGCAACCTCGATGAAACGGGGGCGAACGCTATCACTTTTCCACTTTGGGATCAAAAATTATTCCCGATGGGTCTGGTAAATAATAATGACTCTTATTCCATTGATTTATCTGGTGGGATCCCAAGGAAAGGCTTGCACTTTGCCGGGCTGGCGGCTATAAAACCGCCTCCTTGGTGAATCTGGCCAGGGAGGCAATCAAGACAAGGCGGGTGATATGGTAGGTTTTTGGCAAGAGAAAGATCTGAAAGAAATGACGGATCAGGAATGGGAGTCCTTGTGCGACGGCTGCGGTAAGTGCTGCCTGCATAAGTTGATCGATGATGAGACGGATGAAATCTACTACACTAATGTGGCCTGCAGTCTGCTCGATGATCAAACCTGCTCTTGTAAAGATTACCCGAACCGTTTTGCGTCCGGTGAAGAATGCCTGAAACTGACGCGTGAGCGAATTGATGAGTTTGTCTGGCTGCCGGAAACCTGCGCCTATCGTCTGCTGGCAGAAGGTAAGCCCCTGCCTGAGTGGCATCCGTTGCTGACTGGCTCGAAACAAGCGATGCACAAAGCTGATGCGTCTGTGCGTAATAAAGTGGTGTACGAGATTGATGTCATCGACTGGGAAGATCATATTCTTAATCACCCGAATCGATAATACTTCTACCCCCTGAAAGCGAAGGCTGTACGTTGCCTCAAGAGCACCTACAGTCTTTGTGATTCAGCCTGTGCTATAAAATCTAGTTTACCCCTACCTTATCCCGCACTGTCCCTCGCTCTGGTTCAGAATCTTTCACCCCGCGTTAAGGGGGAATGCCCATATGCGCTTTGGTTGATTCAGGCGAGTCTACATTGAAGAAATGGCACCTTCAGGTTGATAAAAAACATCTGGAAATACCAGTGTCAGTATTTATCTCTGAACAGGACTGTCTGATTGGCTTTTTTTACGGTTAAATTCTTACCGTCGTCTCTCCTTCACGTTTGTCCTGAATCGTGCTGACAAACTGATAAATAGGGTCTATTTTTTATTCTGATGGCTTTAGTATTTCTTGTGGCTTTTGATCAGAATATGAAATTCACGTCATTCAACTTCAGCCATCACAAAATTGTGTGCGATATCGTCACAACTTCGTCCAGACTTTCTCCTTGTTTACCAATGCTGAAGTTTGGTGAATTACAATTTTTGAGAAAACTTTCCAAGGGTATGTCCTCTATTTTGTTTAAGACTACAGCTTACAGTTGGTTAGAGCTTCAAGCTGTTCATTATCTAAGCGATGCCGCTTGGTTAAAATGAATCATTACATGCAGAGGCGCACAATAATGACTCGCTCAAAAAGTACAAAAACAGCTATCAGAATAAGCATTGGAAATAAAAGAAAATCGGCCATTTTGATTGTGTCAATCGGGTTTGCGCTGGGTGTATCTGTCGCTCCCGGTGTCGTTCAAGCAAAGTCTGATAAAGAGGGATATGAGCTGACGTACCTGGAAGAGATGGGGAAACGGTTGTTCTTCGCCAATATTTCCTCCCCCAAACGTCAGGCTTGTGCCAGTTGTCATAACCCCGGCGCAGGGGGCACCAACGGCCAATCTCATACCAATTTAACCCAGGTGGCTGTGACGGGGGCCGATCCGCATACAGTGGGGAATCGTAAACCACCGACGAACAAATATGCGGCTTTTCTCAAGGGTGATGACGTCATGGGGTTATCGACGTTTGGTCCGTGTCGATCAATCGCCGGTGTGTGTGGCGGTGCTTTCTGGGATGGTCGCGCCCTTGGTGGTGATCTCATGGATAGCCAAAATAGAGCGATTAATGTTTTCTTCGGGCTTAAGAACGACTTTGATTATCACAAGATGTACAACAAATATGTGAATAACCCTGTGACTCACCAAGCCCATGCCAGTCCTTTTATTAATCCGGTCGAACAAGGGTTGGCTAATAAAACAGAAACCTGCCAGTTGGTCCAAAAAACGAAGTGGGGGGCGGAATTATACGAATATGCCTGGGGCGTGAAGCTGGATTGTAACAAAGACATTGATATTGTGTTTGCCCGGTTCGCAACGGCATTAGGTGCCTGGCAGTTGTCGGGCGAAAACAATAATTTCACTTCCAAGCGTGATGATGTGATGCGCAAAACTGCAGAATTTACCGACTTGGAACAGCAAGGGCAGGACTTGTTCTATGGCGCGGCAGGGTGTGCGATCTGCCACCGGAGTAGCGAAAGTGCTGAAGTTGCGAAACAAAATCTCCTTGAACGGTATACGGATGATAGTTACCACAAGGTTGGGTTCCCGGTGAACTATGATAATCCGGGCAGTGCTGAGTCGGATCAAGGTCTGTTTGCTGTCACCGGATTCATCAACGAGGAAAACCCGCTGCGTTCTCACATGGGGATGCACAAAACCCCAACGTTACGGAATGTTGACCAACGTCTAAGTAAAAATTTTGTCAAAGCCTACACCCACAACGGCTTCTTCAAAACGCTGGAAGGCTTGGTGCATTTTTATAATACCGGTGCGATTAAAGAGCGTTGCCCAACCAATAAGGTGACCGAGAAAGAAGCCCTGGAGATGGATTGCTGGCCGGAACCAGAGTTCTTCGAAGGCTCACTGATCCAATTATCAGGAAGTATTCCAGTACCGGTTGGCCTGCCAGGAAAGCTAGGCTTAGATGAGCAACAAGAAGCGGCACTGGTCGCTTACCTGAAAACATTTACCGATAGTGAAATCGTGGAGGTGCCAAAACCTTATAAATCATCTCCGGAGCGCGATCCAAACCGTGTGAAATAACAACTTGAAATAAAAAAACCGACATCCGGAAATCCTGGATGTCGGTTTTTTCTACTGTGTTGCCTGCGTCGCAGGAGGCGCGATAGATGCGCAGGAAGGCTTAAGCGGCAAGGCCGTGGTGAGCGGTTTGCAGTACCTCAATGATCGGCGCAGCTTTATTATGGCGGCGGATATCGGCAAACAGCGCTTTAGCTTGCGGGTACTCGTGGCGCAGATAGGCGAACCATTGTTTGACCCGGTTCGGGTAATACAGACCCTTGTCCCCTTTGATTTCGTATTCTGAGTAGCGCAGCAGCAGCGTGAGCACTTCGTCCCAAGGCATATGCGGGGCATTGTGTTTTACGACGTTGCACAAGTTCGGTAGGTTCAGGGCGCCGCGACAGAGCATCAGGGCATCGGCCTGAGTGACGGCCATGCAATCCAGACCATTTTGATGATTCCAGACTTCGCCGTTGGCAACGATGGAGATCGGGGTTTTCGCTTTGAGCTGGCGGATGTAATCCCATTTGATGGCATCGGCTTTGTAGCCATCCGTTTTGGTGCGGGCATGAACAGTCAGTTCATCAGCGCGGGCCTGGACTACGGCATCGGCAATTTCAAAGCAATGGCTCGGGCAGTCCCAGCCAAGACGCACCTTAGCGGTTACCGGAAAGCGAGGATCGACGGCCTCGCGTACGGCTTTGACGATCTGATGCATCAGCTCCGGATCCTGCAGCAATACAGCACCACCACGGCTTTTGTTAACGGATTTTGCCGGGCAGCCGAAATTGATATCAATCCCAGGTGAGCCCAGTTCAACCGCACGGCGGGCGTTTTCTGCCATCCAGTGCGGATCCTGACCGAGTAGCTGGACGCGCACCGGGGTCCCGGACGCAGTCTTCCCGCCTTGCTTCAGCTCGGGGCACAAACGGTAAAAGACCCGATCCGGTAACAGTTGATCAATTACCCGGACGAATTCGGTGACGCAGAGGTCGTAGTCATTGATTTCCGTCAGCATCTCCCGCATCAGGTGATCCAGTACACCTTCCATCGGGCCTAAAATTACTCGCATTGCTTGTCGCACCGTATCGTCTGGGATAAGGGGCGAGATTGTAGTGCGTAAACTCTGGCTTGTCACCTAGTCCGCACGGAGAGGCCGAGCCGCAGTTGTCAGGTGTTTACCTCCCGTAATTGTGACGGGGGGCAGGGTCCGGTTTTCCAGCACCAGCAAGGATAAATTCATCATGGCTTTGGCGACCAGCTCTGCGGGGATCGGGCGCAGATGGGCGAGTGGTCCGATAGCGAGCGGTTGAATCGCGTTGAAGAGCCATTGCACCAGCTGTTCGTCTTGGCGTGGTACAGGCCGCTCGCCTTGTAGCGGGCCGGGACGGACAAATACACAATGCTGGAAGCCCATACGTCGCAGGGCTTTTTCCATCTTTCCTTTGCAGCGTAAATAGTGCGACGGCGACCATGGGCAGGCAAATAAGCTGGAGATCACCACCAGGTGCTTGACCCCGAGCATTTGCATCGTAGACGCGACGGCTTTCACCAGATCAACATCGACAGCCTCCAGGGCCTGGCGACTGCCGGCTTGTTTTTTGGTCGTCCCGAGACAGATAAACCCGATGGTTGGTACCGGATCGGTATCGTCCCATTCGGTGACCCGAAGTTCGGGGTGGATAATCTGGGTCAGTTTCTTACTGTGAAATGGTAGCTGACGCCGGGAAAGGGCGTAGATTTTTCCGAAATGGTCGTTGGCCAGCAGTTGATGCAACAGTTCATCGCCAACGAGTCCGCTGGCACCGGCAATCATCGCGTTGGCTTGTTCGTATGGTATCGCTTGGTCTGGCATAGCTCTGTATGGCATAGCTCTGTATGGCATAGCTCCGTCCTGGTGCGGTTAACAGCTTCATTCTTGCCGATAACTGCATGAAAATTCAACAGTGAATATGCCGCGCTGCCTCACGTTTTTGCCTCTTGCTGCCAAAGCGCCGCGAAAGGGAGCAAGGCTGTTGCTGGTGGCGCTTCCGTGTATAATTTGCGATTACTCAAGATAGCCGAATGAATCGGATGATGATGACAGAATTAGTGACACTACCAGCGGACTGGGAAGGCATGCCGGCTTCCTTTATTGAAGGCGCATTACTTGCCGCGAACGCGAACCCGAAGCCGATGGAGCCCGAGGTTTGGCTGCCGGCGCTGATCACCGGTGGAGTGGTTGAAGAGGCGCCGGTGTTGCTGCCGGAAGCTCAGAAGAAAGCTCTGCTGGCCCATTTCGAATTACAGTACTGCCGGATGAAAGCGGGTGAGTATCAGTTGCCGTACGCCGTGCAATGGCAGGCAGACACCGGGGTGACGGACGAACTGCGCTATTTTGCGGAAGGTTTTCTGGCGGTGTGGCCCTCTATTGAACCAAACTGGGCCGAGCAGCCGGTTTCTGACGGGACGATGCGGATGTTGTCGGCCTTACTGACCACCTGCATGCTGCTGGTCGACGAGGAAGCGACCCTGGCACAAATGCAGGAAGCGGGCGTCGAAGGAGTGCCGGCACCGCAAGCCCTGTACCCGCAACTCGACTTGATGCTTAATGAGGTCGTGATGGCCGCGGATGAATTGCAGCAAGGCGGCGGTACACAGGCCGTCAACCCGTATAAAACCGTCGGTCGGAATGATGCTTGTCCGTGCGGGAGCGGTAAAAAATTCAAACAGTGCTGCGGTCAAGCATGAGCCGAGCGGACGGAAAAACCGAGATCCTGGTTGTGGCCGGGGTGATTGAAAAAGCCGGGCAGTACCTGCTGGCTCAGCGCCCGGTTGATGCCAGCCAGGCGAATCTGTGGGAGTTTCCGGGTGGGAAAGTCGAACAGGGTGAGACGCCGGAGCAGGCCTTGGAGCGGGAGTTGTTTGAAGAGCTGGCTATTACCACCCGGACGGGGTGTTGGCTGGCTGACAGCGTGTTCGATTATGGCGACAAGGTCATCCACCTGAAAGGCTATTTAAGCCACTGGCAGGCAGGAGAGCTGAAGCTGCACAGCCATCAGGATGTGGTTTGGGTTCAGGCCGGTGAGATGGCCGAATATGCCTTATGTCCGGCTGATTTACCGATTGTTGAAGCGCTGCGGCACCGCTAAGCGCTGATGTTTGTTGTGATGGATCCCTTGATGATGAAAAACGGCGCCCCTGAGCTCAGGGACGCCGTTTTGATCTTGGGGCGCGACAATATCTCGTCGACCGGATTCGTTAGGATGGTTAAGCTGTCTTTTTGTTGAAAAACCGGGCAAGCGCAATCACCGCCAGGGCGATCAGGTTGGCGGCAAAAATAATCACCAGCCATTGCGGCATCGACTGACCCAGAAACGTCCAGACAACCTTACTGCAATCCCCGGTGGCCTCAAACATCCACGGCATCCATTGATTCAATGGCGCCCATTCCGGAAAGCGGACGAACAGATCGCAGGTGGCAAACGGCGACGGGTTGAATTGATAACCGACATGTTCATTGGCCAGCTTTAACCCCCAGTAGGCACTGGCGCCCCAGCCGGCGAGTCCTAGCCAACGGAAGACGAAGTTTTGTGGCGCGATCAAACCGACCAGGGCGGCGAGGCCGATCCCCAGCATGGCAACCCGTTCATAGATGCACATGACGCATGGGTCAAGCTTCATGACATGCTGGAAGAACAGAGCACAGCCTTCAAAGAAGATGACAAACAACAGTAGTAGCCCCCAGGAGAGGCGACTTTTGGAAAATGAATTCAGAAATTGCATCGAATGTTCTCGCTCAAGGTTATACCCGAGTGTTGCGCACCGTTTGGCGGGTGGCCTGATTCACGTCAAGGTACCAAAAGAAGGCCCTGATGAATCAGGGCCTTGAATCGTTTAATCCGACACTTATCTTTACGAAAGATTCCCTTAATGTCCAGAGACCGGGGCAATATGTGATACAACTTCCGCGGCATGTTGCGTCAGCCAGCCCATGTCATAGAACCAGTTGGTCATTGGCACCAGCATAAACTCAATCCCGGCCAGGCCGACCATGGACAGGACCAGCGTATACGGCAGCGCCATGTAAACCATGCGACCGTAAGAAAGACGGATCAACGGTGCCAGTGCCGAGGTTAAGGCGAACAGGAACGCTGCCTGACCATTCGGGGTCGCAACCGACGGCAGGTTGGTGCCGGTATTGATGGCAACTGCCAGCATATCGAACTGATCGCGGGTGATGGCGCCTTCGAGCAGGGCTGATTTCACTTCGTTGATGTAAACCGTGCCGACAAACACGTTGTCAGACACCATCGACAACAGGCCATTGGCAATGTAGAACATGGTCATCTGCGCGTTGCCTTCCAGGCTCAGTACCATATGGATGATTGGCGCAAACAGCTTCTGGTCAATGATTACTGCGACGATGGAGAAAAACACCGCCAACAGGGCTGTAAACGGTAGGGCTTCTTCGAATGCCTTGCCCAGGGCATGCTCTTCGGTGATCCCGGTAAATGAGGTCGCCAGGATGATGACCGTCAGGCCGATCAGGCCAACCGCGGCCAGGTGCATGGCCAGTCCGACAATCAGCCAGACTGCAATTACGACCTGAATCGCCAGCTTGGCGTAATCCAGGTTCGTGCGGTTCTTACGCTCTTCGTTATCGAAATCAACCAGGATTTTACGGACGTTTTCCGGCAGCTTGGCACCATAGCCGCAGATTTGGAATTTCTCGACCAGTACTGTCGTGATCACACCACAGATAAAGACCGGTACGGTGATGGGAGCCATACGGAGAATAAATTCGCCGAACAGCCAGCCGGCCTGATCGGCAATGATCAGGTTCTGTGGTTCACCGACCATGGTCATCACGCCACCCAGCGCGGTCCCGATCCCGGCATGCATCAGCAGGCTGCGCAGGAAGGCCCGGTAGTTTTCCAGGTCGTTCCGGCTGACTTCGCGGATATGCAGGTCGGTTGTGTGGTCGTGGCTGGCATGGGGTTCGCGGCCAGAGGCGACTTTGTGATAAATGCTGTAGAAACCAATCGTCACGCTGATCACCACTGCGATGACGGTCAGGGCGTCCAGGAAGGCGGACAGAAACGCAGCCATGACCACAAAGGACAGCGAGAGCAAGGTTTTCGAACGAATGCTGATCAGGATCTTGGTGAAGATGAACAGCAGAAGCTGCTTCATGAAGTAGATGCCCGCGACCATGAAGATCAGCAGCAACAGCACTTCAATGTTCGCCACCAGTTCGTGTTTGACCTGCTCCGGGCTGGTCATCCCGATGGCAACGGCTTCAATGGCCAGCAATCCACCGGGTTGCAGGGGATAGCACTTGAGAGCCATGGCCAGGGTAAAGATAAACTCGACCACCAACAGCCATCCGGCGACAAAGGGATCGATGAGGAAAAAGACGATCGGGTTGATGATCAGAAAGGCAACGATTGCCAGTTTGTACCAGTCGGGGGCCTTACCCAAGAAATTCTTGATAAAGGCGTTCCCTAACGAAATAGCCATGGTGGTCGGTCTCTTATTATAAATGCATAAATATGTGCGACATTAGATTGAACCGGACGCTATCTTGCCCTTGCTGTCTGAAAGTCGGCCACATCATCGGCGATTGTTCTTTAGAGACCCTTTAAGTGAAAAACCTTGGCGATCAGAGTGTTTTACTTAAAGCAGGCAGCAGCATCCGTTCAGCTCCCGTTAAAATCGTGCTCACTCTACCTTTTGATCTAGATCAGTCAAGGGGCGAAAAGTGGGCATCTTGTATTAATTGAAAACTCGTCACTAAACGACAGCAAAACGGGGCTAGATTACCATGAACTGAAATATTTTCTTACAATTCAAAGGAAACATTGAGCATAATCAAATTTATCAGAGCAACGTCAAACATCGCGTTTACAAGTGCCTCAAAGTTTCTTCATTGGCTTAACTAGTGGTATGATGAGTTAATAAATATTAAGCAAGAAGCAATTGGATAAATAATCAGATGGTTATAAAGGCGGATAGCCCAGCAACGTTTGCTGAGAAATATATCATTGAAAGTATCTGGAATAATCACTTCCCGCAAGGTTCCATTTTACCGGCAGAGCGTGAGTTATCGGAGTTGATCGGTGTCACGCGGACCACGCTGCGTGAGGTGCTGCAACGCCTCGCCCGTGATGGTTGGCTGACGATCCAGCACGGGAAACCAACCCGTGTGAATAACTATATGGATACTTCGGGCCTGAGTATTCTGGATACCCTGATCACGTTGGATGGTCAGGATGTGCAGGGCGTTCTGGAAGATCTGCTGTCAGCCCGAACCGACATCAGCAGCGTTTATATGCGTTACGCTGTGAAAGGGAACCGGGAAGAAGCCAGCCAGCTGTTGGACAAAGTGATCAACGCTTGTGAATCTTTGTTGGCGGCCGACAGCTTTGCCGCGTTCGCTGAAGCAAGCGAAGAGCAAG
Source organism: Photobacterium sp. MCCC 1A19761 (assembly GCF_037389125.1). Classification (NCBI taxonomy): domain Bacteria; kingdom Pseudomonadati; phylum Pseudomonadota; class Gammaproteobacteria; order Vibrionales; family Vibrionaceae; genus Photobacterium; species Photobacterium sp. MCCC 1A19761. Next base: position 460,268 of record NZ_JAZGTF010000002.1, on the reverse strand, counting down.
AGCAGCTGATGCAGGAAGTGAAAAAAATCACCGACAAGTACGGCAAAGAACAGCCGGAGCTGTGCGAAGCGATTTGCCGTGCCCGGGCGTTTAACTATTACGATTACCGGATGTTCCAGGGGATGGCGGCGAAGTCCGGCAACACCCTGTACGTGTTGACGATTAACGGCCTGCGTAAAATCTATACGCGCGTTGGTGGTTACTACTTCATGTCGAAAGAAGCCTGCGAGTTGGCTTTGGCTTTCTATCGGGATATGAAGGCGCTGTGCGATAACAACCAGCCTGAGCTGGTGGGCGAGCGGATCAAGAAGTACGGTCGTGATAGTGGGGCGATTTGGTACAGCAACCGCCTTGAGATTGCCCGCTATCTGGTCGAAGAAGAGCAATAATTGCCGCAGATAACCTGATAGGACGTGTAGAAGAAAGGAGATGCCTCGGCATCTCCTTTAGTTTATCCGGCATCAGATGGTCCGGGATCAGATATCGGCGCTGTACTGGCTGCTGCGATTCGGACAGGTACTGAGGATCTGGGTTCTGCCGTCCGGCAACTCTTCCTCCAGGACCACATCAAATCCCCACAAACGGTATAAATGCTTGAGCACTTCCGAATGGCTGTCGGCCAGCGGGATCCGATTGTGCGGTACATAGCGTAAGGTCAGGGAGCGATCCCCCTTCAGCGCCACATTCCAGACCTGGATATTGGGTTCGTTGTTGCTCAGGTTGTACTGAGATGACAATTTCTCCCGAATCGCCCGGTAGCCTTCCTCGTTATGGATCGCGCTGACTTCGACATAGTTGTGCCGATCATCATCTTCGACCGCGAAGAATTTAAAGTCCCGCATCACTTTCGGTGACAGGTATTGGCTGATAAAGCTCTCGTCTTTGAAGTTTTCCATCGCAAAGTGAACTGTCTCCAGCCAGTCGGAGCCGGCAATATCTGGGAACCAGTATTTATCTTCCTCCGTTGGGTTTTCACAGATCCGGCGAATATCCTGGAACATGGCAAAGCCCAGCGCATACGGGTTAATGCCGTTGTAGTAGGGACTGTTGTAATCCGGTTGTGCCACCACATTGGTGTGGCTGTGTAAAAACTCAATGATGAAGCGATCGGTGACCAGGCCCTCATCGTACAGGTGATTGAGAATGGTGTAGTGCCAGAAGGTGGCCCAGCCTTCGTTCATCACCTGGGTTTGTTTCTGTGGATAGAAGTACTGGCTGATTTTCCGCACGATCCTTACCAGCTCTCGTTGCCAGGGCTCCAGTAACGGGGCATGCTTTTCAATAAAGTACAGGATATTTTCCTGCGGCTCTTCCGGGAAGCGGTACTCTTCTGCTTTGTTTTCTTTCTCTTCATGAACCGGAATCGTGCGCCATAGCGCATTCACCTGGGTCTGCAAATAATCTTCCCGGGCTTTCTGGCGGGCTTTCTCCTCAACCAGTGAGATTTTTTGCGGCCGTTTGTAGCGGTCGACTCCGTAGTTCATCAGGGCGTGGCAGGAGTCCAGCAGCTTCTCGACATCATTTACCCCGTACTTTTCCTCGCACTCGGTGATATATTTACGGGCAAACAGCAGGTAATCAATGATGGAGCTGGCATCGGTCCAGGCTTTAAACAGGTAATTGCCTTTGAAAAACGAGTTATGGCCATAGCAGGCATGGGCCATGACCAATGCCTGCATGGTGATGGTATTTTCTTCCATCAGGTAAGCGATACAGGGGTCGGAGTTGATCACAATCTCATAGGCCAGACCCATTTGGCCGTGCTTGTATCCGCGCTCGGTTTCAATAAAGCGTTTACCGAAAGACCAGTGGTGGTAGTTGATAGGCATCCCGATGCTGGAATAGGCATCCATCATTTGCTCGGCAGTGATGATCTCAATTTGGTTTGGATAAGCGTCGAGACGATAAGAATCGGCGACACGTTTAATTTCCGTGTGATACTGCTCAAGCAGGTCAAACGTCCAATCCGGACCGTCACTGAGTGTTTTTGACTTAGTGGTTGTTACCATAACACACTCCCCTATAGCGCTTGCTGACATCTAATGAACTTGCTTTTTAAATAGCTCCCGGAACACCGGGAAGATGTCTTCCACACTCCTTATGTTCTGCATCGCAAAGTTGCCATGGCTGGCCTGCAAGGCTTCATACTCTCGCCACAGGGTCTGATGCGCCCGGCGGGTGATCTCGATGTAGGCGTAGTAGCGGCTGAGCGGCAGAATGTGCTTGTCCAGCAGCTCACGGCAGCCCGGAGAATCATCAGCCCAGTTATCGCCGTCCGAGGCCTGCGCGGCATAGATGTTCCATTCGGCCGGTGAATAGCGTTTCTTGATGATTTCGTCCATCATTCGCAAGGCGCTGGAGACAATGGTGCCCCCGGTTTCCTGCGAGTAGAAGAACTCATGTTCATCAACCTCTTTGGCCTGGGTGTGGTGGCGAATAAACACCACGTCCACATTTTTGTAGGTCCGGTTGAGGAACAGGTACAACAAAATATAAAAGCGCTTGGCCATATCTTTGGTGGCCTGGTCCATCGAGCCGGAGACGTCCATCAGGCAGAACATCACCGCCTGGCTGGTTGGCTGAGGCCGGCGCTCGTAGTTTTTGTACCGTAAATCGAAGGTATCGATGAACGGCACGCGACTGATTTTCTCGCGCAACGCCAGGATTTCTTTTTTCACCCGATCTTCTTCAAGCGGCTGCGCCGGTTCGGTGGTCATCAGGTGGTCAAGCGTCTGCTCCAGCTCCCGTAACTGGCGTCGCTTGGCAGCGGTCATTGCCGTTCGCCGGGCCAGCGAGTTCTGAAGTGACTTGATAATGGCAATATTGGCCGGAACACCGGTCGATTTGAACCCTGAACGGAAGGTTTTCCATTCCACAATTTTATTGAGCTGGTTTTTCTCCAAATTCGGCAACTCCAGATCTTCAAACAGCAGATCCAGGTATTCGTCTTTAGAGATTTGAAACACAAACTCATCCTGCCCTTCACCGTCGGGACTGGCCTGCCCTTCACCAGCCCCGCCTTGACCCGCCCCGCCTTGGGGGCGTTCAATACGATCGCCGGGACTGAACTGGTCATTCCCCGGGTGGACAACTTCCCGTTGTCCACCTCGGCCTTGGTGAAAGCTAGGCTCGCGGATATCCCGGGAAGGAATGGTAATATCTTCCCCGCTTTCCACATCAGTGATCGAGCGCTTGTTGACCGCATCAGCAATCGATTCCTTGATTTGCTGTTTATGGCGGCGCAGAAAACGCTGGCGGTTCACTGTACTTTTATTCTTACCGTTGAGCCTTCGGTCGATAAAGTGCCCCATAAGCTCCCCCTTCTTCATCCTATTCTGCATTGGCCGTTAAGATGATTTACGGACACGCAGATACCATTCGGACAGCAGACGAACCTGCTTGCGGGTGTAGCCTTTTTCCATCATCCGAGCCACGAAGTCGTCATGTTTTTTCTGCTCTTCGGTGGACGTTTTGGCATTAAAGGAGATCACAGGCAGCAGCTCTTCTGTGTTGGAGAACATTTTCTTCTCGATCACAGTGCGCAGTTTCTCGTAGCTGGTCCAGTTCGGATTTTTACCTGCATTACTGGCACGGGCACGCAGCACGAAGTTGACAATCTCGTTTCGGAAATCTTTCGGGTTGCTGATCCCGGCTGGTTTCTCGATTTTTTCCAGCTCGTTGTTCAGGGCGGACCGGTCGAACAGCTGTCCGGTTTCCGGATCACGGTATTCCTGATCCTGGATCCAGAAGTCCGCATAGCTGACGTAGCGGTCAAAGATATTCTGACCGTACTCAGAGTAAGACTCGAGATAAGCGGTTTGGATCTCTTTGCCGATAAACTCAACATATTTCGGGATCAGATAACCTTTCAGGTGCTCCAGGTATTTCTCGGCCAGATCCTGCTGGAACTGCTCACGCTCGATTTGCTGTTCCAGAACGTAGAACAGGTGAACCGGGTTCGCGGCGACTTCGGAGTGATCGAAGTTGAAGACTCGGGACAGGATCTTGAAGGCGAAACGGGTCGACAGACCGGCCATCCCTTCATCCACACCGGCGTAATCGCGGTATTCCTGATATGACTTGGCTTTCGGATCGGTATCTTTCAGGGTTTCGCCGTCATAAACCCGCATTTTTGAGTAAATACTTGAGTTTTCCGGCTCTTTCAGGCGCGATAGCACCGAGAATCGAGCCAGGATGTCTAAGGTGCTGGGTGAGCATGGCGCGGCAGACAGCTCACTGTTCTGCAAGAGTTTCTCGTAGATTTTGATTTCTTCTGAGACGCGCAGGCAGTAAGGAACTTTGACAATATAAACCCGGTCGAGGAAGGCCTCGTTGTTTTTATTGTTGCGGAAAGTCTGCCATTCCGATTCGTTGGAGTGCGCCAGGATGATGCCGTCAAAGGGCAGGGCAGACAGACCTTCGGTCCCGTTATAGTTCCCTTCCTGAGTCGCGGTCAGCAACGGATGCAGCACTTTCAGGGGGGCCTTGAACATTTCGACGAACTCCATCAGGCCCTGGTTGGCTTTACACAAGGCACCGGAGTAGCTGTAGGCATCCGGGTCATCCTGGGCAAAATGCTCCAGCTGGCGGATGTCGACTTTACCGACCAGTGAAGAGATATCCTGGTTGTTTTCATCCCCGGGTTCAGTTTTGGCAATCCCGACCTGGTCAAGAATGGACGGGCGGACTTTGACCACTTTGAATTTGGTAATGTCACCGCCGTATTCATGCAGGCGTTTGGCTGCCCAAGGTGACATAATGTTGTTCAGATAGCGCTCAGGGATGCCGTATTCTTTACTCAGCAGCTCCCCATCTTCGTGTTTGTCGAACAGGCAGAACGGGTGGTCGTTCACCGGGCTGCGCACACCATTCGCGGTAAGGACATAGACCGGTACTTTCTGCATCAGGCTTTTTAGTTTTTCTGCCAGAGAGGATTTACCACCCCCGACTGGACCTAACAGGTAAAGGATCTGTTTCCGTTCTTCCAGACCTTGTGCGGCGTGTTTCAGGTAGGAGACGATTTGCTCAATGGCATCTTCCATACCATAGAAATCTTCAAAGGTTTCATAACGGGAAATCACGCGGTTAGAGAAAATTCGGCTCAAGCGTGGGTCCTGAGCGGTGTCAATCATTTCGGGTTCGCCGATAGCCATCAGCAAACGTTCTGCAGCATTGACATAGGCACTGCGGTCGTTCCGACAGATTTCAAGGAATTCCTGCAATGAAAGCTCTTCATCCTTGGCTTCTTCATAGCGTTGACGATAGTGGTCAAAAATACTCATGGTATGCCCCCTGAATCGTTCTTCAATCAATTAGAAAGGACGAAAACAAATAACTTTCACATCCCTCAATGTTAAGACTAGTCCTAACTGATCAAATTGCTTCACTGAGTTGTTGGTTTATAAACTAAATTTCCCTTTCATGTTGAGCTGATGCGGTGGTTAAATATTGAACATACTTCTACTATCCTCCTATAAATCGGGATGCGCAAGGGGAATTCTTGAAAAAAAAGGAGCGGTATTGTTGCAAAAATGTAACCGTTTGGCAGGGGTGGAATTATTAGCGCATGATCAGTTTGAAACCTGAGATGGCAGGCTGATTCGCTAAGTGTAATGGGTTGCATCGTGTAAAAATCTCATCTCTTGGATTTTCTTTAGTTGGAGATCTCTTTTTTCCGGAACTAGTGGCGAATAGGGTGATATCTCCCCGAATTGCCGGGTATTTTGCCAAGTGTGTCAAATAAATCGTGCGTGGTGACATGGTGACAGGATGTCAAAAAAATGCGATCCCTAGATGATTTCGGGCGCAACTCAGCTGTGCTGGATTAAGCTAGATCTGTATGCAGTACTGGGGGAGCGAATTCAATGGCGATTTCACGGGTGGATACGGTATCGATTCCGGTTTCGGATCAGCGGCAGGCCCTGTGGTTTTATCGGGATGCTTTGGGATTTGAGCTGATCCGTGATCACCACGGCGAAAACCATCAGCGTTGGATCCAACTGGCGCCGAAAGGGGCAGAAACGACGATCAGCCTGGTCAAACCCTTCGCCGGTATGGCGGCAGGCTCGGTCCAGGGATTAGTGGTTCAGACCGATGACATTCAGAAAACACATCAGGAGCTGAGCCGTCGGGGGGTGACACTTTCTGATATTGTCACCCTTGTCGGGGGGCGGTTTGCAACCTTCAATGATCCCGATGGGAATGGTTGGGTACTGATTGAAGCCAACGTGCAGATGCAGGCTTGAACGGATGATTGCCCGGACTACGGCCCAGTTGACAGCCAGCCGCTGAGCCGCATCGCAGACGGATGCGCAGTAGCTGGCCATGGACGATAATGGCCAGCTACTGCGCCGGGGTTAATCGTGGTGAACCTTGATATGCGTACTGAGGGTATGGGAGGTCCCCGGTGCTAGTTCAATCGGAGATTCATGGATCGTGGATTCGACGCAGACCATGGTTTCGAAACTGTTATCCGCCATGTCAGCCATGCTGGCGGAGAGATCCTGCCATGGGTTCCAAATCACGGCGCAATCATGCCCCTGATTGCTGACCTGGATCTGGCGCTGGTTGCGGGCGTCATGGATCACCACCGGGTTCTCTGATGAGGTATAGACGCGATCGGTCTCACCGCGGAACTGCAAGACGGCTTCACCTTCACAAGCAATGTCGCCCTGGGTGCTGTCGAGGTACGTCCGGCCCATGCCGGTGATGGTCGTTTCCTGGATATCACCCACCGTGAAATAGGTATGCAGGGCGCCGCTGAACGACCAGGCATGGGTGTCGGTATTGGTCGATGTCAGGCTGACGCGTAGTTCACGGCCGATTTCAAACGTCAGTTCAGTGCAGAACTGGTGTGGCCAGAGCGCCTGGGTGGCTTCGCTGGCTTCAAGGGTCAGGCTGATGATCACCCCATGGTCGTTTTCGCGATGTTCTTTGAGAGCCCATTCGCTGAGCCGGGCAAAGCCATGGGATGGCGTGCCCGCTTTGCCGAACCAGGGCCAGCACACCGGGATCCCCCCGCGAATGGCTTTTTGAGGGGCAAATTCCGCTTTCTCGCTCAGCCAGATCACGGCGGACTCCCCAGCCGGTTTGTACCAAACCAGATGGCCACCGTGCAGGGAAATGCCGGCTTCAGCCTGCGGATGTTGGATTCGCAGGAGCTTTATGCCTTGGTAGTCGCACACGGTGATTGCATCGGATAATACTGAAATTGTTGAAAGGTTACGTAAATCCATCGAATTCTTCCTTACTCGTGATCAGAAGCAAAGTCGCAGCTCATTGACGGGTTATTGAACGTTTTGAAAGTTAGCACCAATAAATGACAAACTTAATTTTAATTAAAAAATATCAGTAATATTTCAAAAATATTTGTTAATTTTGTTGTTGTGTTTGACGTCTTGGACGCAAATTTTAGTTTGGATTGGTCACCGAATGGGCGAAATCAGATACAAAAAAGGCAGCTTTACGCTGCCTTTTATTCACTATCTCAATCAGAATTACTTAGAGATGTGTGCAATCAGGTCTAGGACCTTGTTTGAGTAACCGATTTCGTTGTCGTACCAAGATACAACTTTAACGAATTTGTCAGTCAGGGCGATACCCGCTTTGGCATCGAATACAGAAGTTTGAACTTCACCGATGAAGTCTTGAGAAACAACTGCATCTTCAGTGTAACCCAGAACGCCTTTCAGCTCGCCTTCAGAAGCTTCTTTCATTGCTGCACAGATAGCTTCGTAAGATGCGCCTTCTTTCAGGTTTACAGTCAGGTCAACGACAGAAACGTTCGCAGTTGGTACGCGGAAAGCCATACCAGTCAGCTTGCCGTTCAGTTCTGGAAGCACAACGCCTACAGCTTTAGCAGCACCAGTTGAAGATGGGATGATGTTCTGAGAAGCACCACGGCCACCACGCCAGTCTTTTGCAGAAGGACCGTCAACAGTTTTCTGAGTTGCAGTCGTTGCGTGAACAGTTGTCATCAGACCAGATTCAATGCCGAACTTGTCGTTCAGTACTTTAGCGATTGGCGCCAGACAGTTAGTGGTACAAGACGCGTTAGAAACGATGTCTTGGCCAGCGTAAGACTTGTGGTTCACACCCATAACGAACATTGGCGTTGCGTCTTTAGATGGGCCAGTCAGAACAACTTTCTTCGCACCAGCAGTGATGTGCTGACGTGCAGTCTCGTCAGTCAGGAAGATACCAGTTGCTTCAGCGACAACGTCAACACCGATTTCGTCCCACTTCAGTTCAGTTGGGTTACGCTCAGCGGTTACACGTACAGTTTTACCGTTGACGATCAGGTTTCCACCTTCAACTTCAACAGTACCGTTGAAGCGACCGTGAGTTGAATCGTATTTCAGCATGTAAGCCATGTATTCAACGTCGATCAGGTCGTTGATGCCTACTACTTCGATGTCGTTACGCTCTTGAGCAGCGCGGAATACGAAACGTCCAATACGGCCAAAACCGTTAATACCTACTTTGATAGTCATTACAGTTGCTCCACAACTTAATTTCTAATGAAAGATAACTGGTAGTAAAATTACAGAATCTTGAGAGACCCTGCAAGCCAAAAACGAACTTAAATTGCGTGAGGTCAAAAAAAAGTTCGGATTTTTTTTACATTCCTTCTACAACGATGAATATTCATACAAGGTATGTATAAAGATCCACCATTGCCGTTGCTAACTTTTAATATCACCACCTCCACGCATGAAAATATGCTTAAATGAGGTGAATAAATGTAAAAACCTTTCGAGCAAAAAGTATGTGCCACAGTTTCGGACATTGGCAACTTCAATTGCTTGGATGGCAGACAGGAATGAAAAGGTAAGATGTTAGATGTCAGATAAATCAGATACTTATTGGCGTGATAAGTTAACGGCTGAGCAGTACCATATTTGTCGGGAGCGCGGGACCGAACCACCGTTCTCCGGAACATTGCTCCATAACCGTGAAACCGGGGTATACCACTGCACCTGTTGTGAAGCGGCCTTGTTCAGTTCAGCGCATAAATTTGATTCAGGCTGCGGCTGGCCGAGTTTTGATGCGCCGATCCGCCCCGAGGCGATCCGTTATCTGGAAGATCACAGTCATGGCATGCACCGGATTGAAATTCGTTGTGCTGAGTGCGACAGTCACCTCGGGCATGTTTTTCCTGACGGGCCGCCGACAACGGGCGAACGCTACTGTGTGAACTCCGTGTCCCTCATCTTTAATGGAGAAGCATCTGAGGGGGAATAATCCTCCCGATTGGGAGCCGGGCCAGGCAGAGCCCGTTGATTGGGCCTGTTTGGCTTATTGGACCTGCTCGGCGCGGAACTCGCCGCGACGAATCGATTTGGCCACTTTCAGTGCTTTCTCGTCCAGACGTTGGCGCTCTTCGTCAGTCATCGGGTAGAAGCTGTTCAGCTTTTCCTGGCTGGCGACCGATGCGCCGAGATCGGTGCCGATTTTGGCCCATAAATAGGCTTCCGTGGCGGACTCGGTCTGGTGGGATAATGTCGCAAGCGATTGGATGATCTCCGGTTGAATCGGCTGCTCACCGGTATGGAGTTCCAGGGCGTGCTTCAGTAACTGAATGGTTTTCTCTTTATCGACTTCGGTATAGAAGGTGGCTAGGGCCAGTTGTAACTCAGGCGTTTCAAGTGCCGGGGTTCCTTCCAGTTGCAGGAATTGACGCAGGGCACGCTTGTCGCCCTGGCTCCAGCGGAAATAAATGATTTGCGGATCGGTAGAATCAGCCAGGGCTTCTGACAGCCGGCGAATTTCCTCATAGCTGTGGATCAGGGCTTGGGTCCGCACTGTCTTGCGTTCTTTGAGCTCGGTTGGTTCAATTCGAGCGGCGTATTCCAGACATTTCTGATAGGCGTAAGTAAATTTCAGCTCTTTAAATTGCTCTTCATCGATCGGATTTTGCAGCACATCATAGCGCTGCCAGATTAACTGGGTCCGTTGCAGCCGGCACTGGCCATCATTGAGATTGGTATTGGCGCAAATTTCAGGATGATCCAGACACAAGCTTTCAGTTGAGCGATGTCGATCAAAACACCCGCCCAGTAGGGTCAGGCAGGCGACTGAAAGGAATAGTCGGTTCGTTGTCGTCAAGACTCGGTTTTTTATCATAAGAAATTGATTGCGTCAGGGTTCCATATCGCTCGGTGAAGAGCATACGATTTCGGTTTCTTTGGCATCCGGCGCGTATCACCAGGTGCACAATGCTTTATCAAAAGGCGACCGGATCCGGGTTGTGATTAATCTTCCCTGATCGCACGCGTGCCTTCGCGCGTCTTGCCCGCCGTTTGGGCGTCTACATTGTGATCGAAGAAACAAATTCGCGATTGTTAGTTGGCGCCAAGGGGCGAAATTGGTATTACTGCCTGCCTGTATTATCGAATCAGCAAGAGTCTGGTGGCATTTTAGCCATTGGACAGGAAGCCTGCAAATGGAACTCGAACAATTACTACAAGCAATGACCCCGGAAGTATTTCAACGGATTTCGACCGCGGTCGAAATTGGTAAATGGCCTGATGGTACGCCGCTGACCCCGGAGCAACGGGATGCGGCGATGCAGGCGATGATGATTTATCAGTCCCGTCATAACACCGAGGCGGAACATATGTCAGTCGCTGCCGGTGGTGACATTATGTTTAAGTCGAAGGCGGAGCTGAAGCGTGATTTCGGGATCGATGAGACCCCGGCACCAAATGACATTGCCCGCTTCGAACACGATCAGCTCTGATCAGCTGAAGTTATTGTGATAAATCATGGGCTCGCAGTAAAAGCTGCGAAGCTCATGGTCTTCCTCGCTCATCAAGTTTGCAACCCATGGCTCTTGTTCAATGGCTGCCAGGTATGCCTGCAACCGCGGGTAGTGGCTCAGTCTCAGCCCCGCCATCCAACCACTGCGACAAACACTCCATAAACTGATCTCCGCCATGGAGAGCTGCGGGGTCACATAGCCGGATTCGGGCAGTTGCTCTTCCAGATAGCGCAGTGCCTGCGGCAGGTGGTGGGTCAGACATTGCTCGATGGCGTCCTCATCGACTTCTTTATTCAGCATCTTTCCCCGCATGATTTTTTGGTAAAACAGTACGCCGCCAATCAATGAGGTCAGCCGGGTGTCGGCATATTCTTCGAGCCAGCGTATTTTCGCCCGGGCTTGGGCAGAGCCGGGGTAGAGGGGCGGCACCGGGCAGATATCATCCAGATAGTGGGCAATCACGGTGGAGTCGATGACGGAAATCCCGTCATGCTCCAGTACCGGGACCTTCCCGAGGGGGTGGCGTTTGAGCGCTAGTTCTTTCTCCAGATACGGATTCAGGGGTTGGAGCTCATATGGGAGCCCTTTATAGGCGAGCGCGAGCATAATTTTTCGGACAAAGGGAGAAATGGAAGAGCCGTGAAGAATCATAAAGCTTGCGCGCCTGTTGTGACCATGAATAGTGAAAGTGTAGTTGGCTCTGACAACATTGGGTGCCGCTTCGCGATGTAAGCGCCCATAGAGCGATGTGTTGAGGGGGCTCGGTCGGGAAGGAGGGGTCGCCGGGTGCTGTTGGGCGTCACGGGTGCAGCTGTCGCTGTCTTTATCTTTTCACGTGTGAATAAAAATAGGGTTGGCCACTTCGAAGAAGTATCTTTTTTCACCAAAGGCTGGTAGTGTCGCTGCCCTTCAATTTGCGTGAAAAGCGCAAAGTTTGTTTTCCGCCATCGAACGCGGCGCCATAAAGGATACGACCTGTGAGCCAGACTGATTTTTCCACCTTGGATCTGAAACCGGATCTGCTGAACAACCTCGCTTCGTTGGGGTATGACACCATGACCCCGATTCAGGCGCAAAGCCTGCCGCATATCCTGGCGGGGAAAGATGTGATTGCTCAGGGGAAAACCGGCTCCGGTAAAACTGCGGCGTTTGGATTAGGCGTGCTGGAACACCTGGATGTCAAACGCTTTCGGGTGCAATCGCTGGTGCTGTGTCCGACCCGTGAGCTGGCTGATCAGGTGGCCAAGGAAATCCGCCGGTTAGCGCGGGCGATTCATAATATCAAGGTGCTGACGTTGTGCGGCGGGATGCCGTTTGGCCCGCAGATTGGCTCTCTGGAGCATGGCGCGCATATTATTGTCGGAACACCGGGCCGGGTGGAAGAGCATGTCCGCAAAGGCTATCTGAATCTGGATCATCTGAATCTGCTGGTGCTGGATGAGGCGGACCGGATGCTGGAAATGGGATTCCAGGACAGCCTGGATGCGATTATCGATGCGGCTCCTGCGCGTCGTCAGGGCCTGTTGTTTAGCGCGACTTATCCGACTCAGATCCAGGCCATTGCCAGCCGGATTCTTGAGAAGCCGGTGACGGTCAAGGTGGCTTCGACCCATGATCAGCAAAGCATCCGACAACACTTTTTCAAGGTCGACAGTAATGACGACCGGATGATGGCTGTTCGGTTGTTGCTGGCTTACCATTGCCCCGATTCGGCGGTGATATTCTGTAATACCAAGCGCGAAGTACAGGACGTGGCCGATGAGCTGAATGCTTATGGCTTCAGCGCACTGGCGTTGCACGGGGATCTGGAGCAGCGTGAGCGTGATCAGACCCTGGTACGGTTTGCCAACAAGAGTGCCTCGGTGCTGGTGGCAACTGACGTTGCAGCCCGTGGGCTGGATATCGATGCGCTGGATGCGGTGATTAACTATCACCTGGCACGGGATGTTGAGGTCCATGTCCACCGCATTGGCCGGACCGGCCGTGCGGGCAGTAAAGGCATTGCCTGTTCGCTGTTCAGCGATAAAGAGCACTACAAAGTCGCTTTGCTGGAAGACTACCTGGAGCAGCCGATTGAAGGTGAGGCGTTGCCATCATCTCAGTGGTTGGCGGAGCCGAGTGCGCAGCCGGCGATGATCACCCTGCAAATCTCAGGCGGGAAGAAGCAGAAAGTTCGTCCGGGCGATATTCTGGGGGCGTTGACCGGCGAGCAGGGTATTGAGGGCAGCCAGGTTGGAAAAATTAATGTCTTTGACCAGTGCGCTTATGTTGCTGTGCAGCGGGATGTTGCCCGCCGGGCCCTGAAAAAACTGGAAAAAGGGAAAATGAAAGGCCGGACATTCCGGGTGCGACAAATTCGGGACTAATCCCGGGCCACCATGCCGAAATCAAGAATAAAAAAAGCAGCGGGATTGGCTCTCGCTGCTTTTTTCTTATCTGCCGACCGGCGTGTTTGCCTGGCGTGTTCGCTTAGTTGCTTAGTCGCTTAGTGGCTCAGCTCACCGCGCAGATCCTCTTGCATCAGGTTGCGAACGGTTTCATTCGGCAGATCCTGGCTCAGCAGGAAGTGCAGTTTGGCCAGTGCCGCTTCCGGGGTCATATCGTAGCCGCTGAGCACACCGGCATCTGCCAGGGCACAACCGGTGGCATAACCGCCCATATTGACCTTGCCGGACAGGCATTGGGTCAGGTTGACCACAACCACGCCCCGGTCGCTGGCTTCTTTCAACTGAGCCAGCAAATCCGCATTTTGCGGCGCGTTTCCGACGCCGAAGGTCAGCAGGATCATCGCATTGACCGGCTGACGCAGGGTGTTGCGGATCACTTCCGGGGAGATCCCCGGGTACATGGTGATCACCCCAATCGGTTGTGGCGTGATGTTGTGGACTTTAAACGGTCCTTCCGGTTGTTTGTTCAGTTCAACATTGTTGAGCTGAATGTTGATCCCGGCTTCCAGCAGCGGCGGCAAGTTCGGGGAAATGAACGCGCCGAAACCGTCTGCATGTGCTTTGGTGCTGCGGTTGCCGCGGATCAGCTGGTTGTTGAAAAAGACCGTCACTTCATTGATCGGGTAGTTGGCCGCGATATGCAGGGCATTCAGCAGATTGCTCTGACCATCTGAGCGTAGCTCGGCCAGTGGGATCTGCGAGCCGGTCACGATAACGGGCTTATCCAGGTTCTCAAACATAAACGACAGCGCTGATGCGGTATACGCCATGGTGTCCGTACCATGAAGAATGACGAAACCGTCATAGTCGTCGTAGTTTGCTTTGATATCGTCTGCGATGCGCTGCCAGTCCGATGGCGTCATGTCCGACGAGTCAATCAGAGGCGCGTACTCGTGGATCGTGAACTTCGGCATTTCCGGACGATGGAACTCTGGCATGCTTTCCAGTTGCTTTTGCATAAAGCCTGCGACCGGGATGTAACCGTGATCAGACTTCTGCATACCGATAGTGCCGCCGGTGTAAGCAATGTAAATGTGTTTTCTTTCCATAATTCAGGTACAGACATAGCGTATTGGTAGCAGCATTATATATGGTTATAGGCCTTGAACATAAAGAAAAAAGCCCGGCGGGTGCCGGGCTGTGTTTATTCCTGAATATTGGTGCAGTTCAGACAGAAGGCATAGTGACCTTTCGGGTCGTTAAAGTTGTTCAGGGCGGTAAAGTCCGAAACCACCTGTCGGGTGACCGGTTGCAGTGCGGCCGGTAACTGACCGAATACGGCCTGAACCATGTGCGCCTTCGCTTCCGAAGTGAACTCCTTCAGCAGTTGCTCGGCCGGGCTCAGCGGCTCTTCCATCCAGCGCAGCTCATAGCTGTCGAGTTTAGCCAGCTCTGCAGCCGTGAGTACGGCGTCATCAAAATCCCCGAGCTGATCGACCAGCCCCAGGCGAAGGGCGTCCTGTCCGGTCCAGACCCGGCCCTGGGCAATGTGATCGGCTTCGGCCAATGACATATCACGGTACTTGCTGACCAGACCAATGAAGCGCTGATAGCCGTGCTCAATGCCCAGTTGGAAAATCTTGGACACGCCTTCCGGCAGCTCGCGGGTGATCCCGACTCCGGAAAATGGGGTGGTGCCGACACCGTCGCTGCGGATCCCCATATTCTTGAGGCCGTCTTCAAAGGTGGTCAGGATGGCAAAAATGCCGATTGAGCCGGTGATCGTGGTCGGCTGGGCCAGGATTTTGCTGGCGCTGGCGGAAATCCAGTATCCGCCCGAGGCGGCTAGGCTGGACATTGAGGCCACGACCGGCTTACCGGCCAGTTTGAGTGCATCGACTTCGTTGCGGATCACTTCCGAGGCAAAGGCGCTGCCGCCCGGGCTGTCCACCCGCAGGATCACTGCTTTAATATCGTCATCCAGGCGTGCTTCCCGGAGCAAGGCGGCGGTGGAATCCCCCCCGATGGTACCCTGGTGCTGCTGGCCGTCTACAATGGCGCCACTGGCGACCACCACGGCTACTTTGTTCTCACTCGGCAGATCGCGGTTATCGACGGTGCTCAGATAGTCGTAATAGCTGATCTGGTTAAAGTGATCGTCCTCATCCTTGCCGAACTGATCGATTAGTTTCTGGTTCAGCACCGGACGGTTGACCAGCTCATCAACCAAGCCCATCTCCAGGCTCAGTTTGGCAAAGTCGCCGCCGAGGGCTTCCAGGCGGGTGATTAGGTCATCCAACTCAGGGGTGAGCATCGCCGGGTCGATTTTACGGTTGTTGGCCACATCGCGGGTGTAAGCATCCCAGAGCTGGTTGAGCCAGGCGGTATTGGCTTCCCGGGCTTCATCAGACATGCTGTCGCGGGTATAGGGTTCAACAAAGGATTTGTAGGTGCCGACCCGGAACACATGGGTATTCACGTCCAGTTTTTCCAGCAGGCTTTTGTAGTACAGCGAGTAACTGCCGTAACCGGTCAGCAACACGGCGCCATCGGGAGACATAAACACCTTGTCGGCATAGCTAGACAGGTAATACTGGCTCTGTTTATAGCTGTCACCCACGGCATACACCGGTTTCCCGGCCTGTTTGAACTCCTGGATCGCCTTGGCAATGTAACGCAGTTTCGTCAGGTTGGTCTCTGACATGTCCTGAAGATTAAGGACCAGGCCGGTAATGTGGTTGTCGGTCGAGGCCGCCCGGATGCTATCGACAATATCAAACAGTACGTTTTCCTGAACCGGCGGCTGACCCAGTGCGCTGCCGGCAAATTCGTCGATTGGATTGGTGTGAGCCCGGTGCTCGACGATCGGCCCGGAGAGATCCAGCACCAGGGCTGCTTTTTCAGGCAGCGCCGGTTTTTCTTCGCTTGGGTAGAACGCGAAGATCAGCAGGCCGGCAAAGGCCAAAAACAGCAGGTTGAGGATCAGTTGGCGGGTAAAACTGATCAGCCGCCACAGGGCGCGGAACAGTTTTCCGATTCCTTTGAATATCACTTTCATGAAGATTCCTGATGATGCAAACGATGATCTGTCTATCCTAACTTAGTAAACAAGGAATTACAGTAATTATCCCTGAGATAGGCGCCTCTCATAAGTGTATAAGGATCGAGCAAGCCGGGCGGAAGAAAAAGCGGTGGCAACCAATTGTGCAGTCGAGACAACATCGAAAGTGTGACATGTTGAGAATTTGTAAAACAAGTGTTTGAAAATCGTTCAATCGCTGAATATACTGGTCAGACCATAACAACAAAAGAATGGAAGCCATGGACGATAAATCTTACCCGCATTTGTTGGCGCCGCTGGATCTGGGATTCACTCAGCTGCGTAACCGTGTATTGATGGGGTCAATGCACACTGGCCTTGAAGAGTCACGTGACGGCTTCAAGAAACTTTCCGCATTCTACGCCGCACGTGCCAAGGGCGGTGTCGGGCTGATTGTCACCGGTGGCTTCTCACCGAACTTCCGGGGTCGTTTACATCCATTCAGCGCTGAATTCAGCTCGGGACGTGCCGCTCGGGCGCACCGAGTCATTACCGATGCCGTGCATAATGAAGGCGGTAAAATTGCCCTGCAACTATTGCACGCCGGTCGCTATGCCATGCACCCCTTTGCCGTGAGCGCCTCGGCAATTCGAGCACCGATTTCCAAATTCACGCCCAGTAAAATGAGCCCCCGTCAGATCCACAAGACGATCGACGCGTTTGCCCGCAGTGCCGAGCTGGCACGGGAAGCCGGCTATGACGGCGTGGAGCTCATGGGCTCGGAAGGCTATCTGATCAACCAGTTCATCTGTAAGCGCAGCAACCACCGCTATGATGAGTGGGGCGGCAGCTATGAGAATCGGATCCGGTTTCCGATTGAACTGACCAAAGCCGTGCGTCAGCGGGTCGGGCGGGATTTCATCATCATTTTCCGCCTGTCGATGCTGGATTTGGTTGAGCAGGGTAGCACCCACGAAGAAGTGGTGCAGTTGGCCAAAGCTTTAGAAGCGGCTGGGGTGACCATTCTCAATACCGGGATTGGCTGGCATGAAGCCCGGATCCCGACCATTGCAACCCAAGTGCCACGCGCCGCGTTTGCCTGGGTGACTGAAAAGCTGAAAAACGAAGTGAACATTCCGCTGGTGACCTGTAACCGGATCAACACTCCGGATGTGGCGGAAGGGATCCTGGCGTCCAACCAGGCTGATATGGTATCGATGGCGCGGCCGTTTCTGGCTGACCCGGAATTTGTCGTCAAAGCGCAGCAGAACCGGGCCGCGGATATCAATACCTGTATCGGCTGTAACCAGGCGTGCCTGGATCATGTGTTTATCAATAAACGGGCCAGTTGTCTGGTGAACCCTCAGGCGTGTTATGAGACCGAACTGGTCCTGACGCCGGCTGCGACATCCCGCCGGTTGGCAATTGTCGGAGCCGGTCCGGCCGGTATGGCCAGTGCCGTCGCGGCGGCAGAGCGGGGGTTCCAGGTGGATTTGTTCGAGAAAAACGATCATGTCGGCGGTCAGTTTAATCTGGCGATGCAGATCCCGGGTAAAGAAGAATTTAAGGAAACAATCCGTTATTTCTCCCGGCGTCTGGAGCAAACCGGAGTCAACGTGAAACTGGGTCACCGCATTACGGCGGAAGAACTGAAAGGCTATGACGAAGTGATTGTCGCCACCGGGGTGGCGCCGCGGCTACCGGATATTCCGGGCATCGAGCATGAAAAAGTGATTGATTACCAGACCCTGATCCGAGAGCAGGTGCCGCTGGGGCAGAAGGTGGCCGTGATTGGGGCCGGGGGGATCGGCGTCGATGTATCGACCATGCTGACCGAGCCGGAGCATCAGGATCTCGATAGCTGGCTGAAAGACTGGGGGGTCGATAAGTCGATAGATCACGCCGGTGGGTTGTATCCTCATGATGCGTACGTCAGTCAGCGCCAGGTGTGGCTGATGCAGCGCCGTCCGGGGAAAGTCGGCAAAGGGCCGGGCAGAACTACGGGGTGGATCCATCGCCGGGTACTGGAGAAACGGGGCGTGGAGCTGCTGGCCGGGGTCAGCTATGACAAGATTGATGATCAGGGGTTGCACATTACGGTCGAAGGCCAGCAACGGGTGCTGGATGTCGATCACATTGTGATTTGTGCCGGACAGCACTCGGTCGAGGAATTGTCGGTGCAACTCAAAGCGATGGCGATCCCGGTCCATGTGATCGGCGGTGCGGATGTGGCTGGTGAAGTGGACGCCAAGCGGGTGATCCGTCAGGGCGTTGAGCTGGTCGCTCAGTTGTAACGAACAAAGTGACAATTTGGGGACGCAGGGGCGCTGTTTCAGGCGCCCCTGTGGTTTTCTCGGCACGGTTTTATGGTACTGTTAGAACAATAACTATTTTCATCAAGATATTTTTAACAAGGTATTGTTATGGATGCTCTCTCGTTACTGTTAAACCGTCGTTCACTGCCAAAGCTGATGGAGCCGGCACCGCAGGGCGAAGCGCTGGAGAATATTTTCCGTGCCGGTTTGCGTGCGCCGGATCACGCGGCACTAACACCCTGGCGTTTTATCGTTTCTGAAGGCGAAGGCTTGCAAAAGCTGGCTGATATTCTGGTTGAGGCGGCCAAAGCAGACGGTGCCGATGACGCGGTGATTGAAAAAGCCAGTAAAGCCCCGTTCCGGGCGCCGATGGTGATCACTGTGGTTGCAAAAGTGACCGAACATGAAAAAGTACCGGTGGTGGAGCAGCATTTGTCAGCCGGATGTGCGGTACAGGCGATGCAGATGGCTGCAGTGGCGCAAGGTTTCTCCGGCTTCTGGCGTACCGGAAAATGGGCTTATCACGCAGTGGTTCGTGAAGCACTGGGGGTGACGGGCGACGACTTGATTGTCGGGTTCCTGTATCTCGGTACCCCGGGTTGCCGTGAAGCCAAAATGGTCGAGCGTGAGCTGAACGATTTCATTGAGTATCTGTAAACGACAGCGTCGTTCAGCTTTAAAGCAATCAGCCTCAATACAGATTCAGGGAAGCCGCACTATGCGGCTTCTTTTGTTTTTGGGGGACGTGTAAAGTTCGGATGCTGCGGTGGATGCCATGTCCCCCTGCGGTAGGCTCCCGATATCTGTGTTTATATCCAGTATTTTCTTGTGATGAAATCCGGTTTTCTCTATAGTGCGGTGTCAGAGCAAACCAACTTACGATTTCCATGACTCGCCTTTATATTGCTGAAAAACCAAGCCTGGGTCGCGCTATCGCGGCTGTTTTACCTCGTCCCCATAAAAACAATAACGGTTATATTGAAGTCGGCAACGGTGACATCGTGACTTGGTGTATCGGCCATCTTCTTGAGCAGGTCGAACCGGACGCCTACGATGAAAAATACAAAAAGTGGAATCTGGCCGATTTGCCGATTATTCCCCAGCAATGGCAACTGACCCCACGGAAATCTGCCCGGCAGCAACTCAGTGTGGTCAGGAAGTTAGTCAAGCAAGCCAGTGAAGTCGTGCACGCCGGAGACCCGGATCGGGAAGGTCAGTTGCTGGTGGATGAAGTGATCGATCATGTCAAACTGTCGGCGGCGAAAAAAGCCGGGATGAAGCGGCTGTTGATCTCCGACCTGAACCCAGCCGCAGTCAAGCGGGCGCTGGGAAAAATGCGCGATAATCGGGACTTTATTCCGCTGTCGGTTTCGGCCCTGGCACGCTCTCGTGCCGATTGGTTGTACGGGATGAACATGACCCGGGCGTATACGCTGTTGGGTCAACAAGGAGGTTATCGCGGCGTGCTGTCGGTCGGGCGCGTGCAGACCCCGGTGCTTGGCCTGGTAACCCGGCGTGATGACGAAATTGCTAATTTTGTCCCGAAACCTTATTACGAAGTGACGGCGCTGATCCCGTATCAGGGTAGTGATATTCGGGCACGATGGCAGCCTAGCGAAGCCTGCAAGCCCTGGCAGGATGAAGACGGACGGGTCCTGAACCGCAAGTTATGTGAGAACGTGGTGAATCGGATCCAGGGCCAGCCTGCCCAGGTGACGGAGGCGGAGCGCAAAGAGTCCCGCCAGTTGGCACCTCTGCCATATTCGTTGTCGGCGTTGCAAATTGACGCGGCCAAACGGTTTGGGATGAGCGCCGCAGACGTGCTCGCCACTTGTCAGTCGTTGTATGAAAAACACAAAGCGATCACGTATCCCCGCTCTGACTGTCGTTATTTGCCTCAAGAGCATTTTGCCCAGGCCGGGGAGGTCTGCCGGGCGATCAGCAACAGCGCACCCAAGCTGGCGGATGCGGTCGCTGGTGCGGATTTGTCCCTGAAATCCAAGGCGTGGAATGATAAAAAAGTCGACGCGCACCACGCGATTATTCCGACGCCGAAATCAGTTAACAGCACGGCGCTTAGTGGCCGTGAGCAAGATATCTATCAATTGATCGCCCGCCAGTACCTGATGCAGTTCTATCCGGCGGCGGTCTACAGCGAAGCCAAGCTGGTGTTTGCGATTGCCGGTGGGTTTTTTATTGCCAAGGGGCGGCAGCTGAAAAGTGCCGGATGGCGGGCATTGCTGGGCCGTGAGGATGTTGAGGATGAGCAGGCATTAGCGGATAAAGTGCCGCCATTAGAACAAGGGACGGTTCTGACCTGTCGGGAGGGGGAGATCAAAGATAAGATGACCGAGCCGCCGAAGCCATTTACCGAGGCCACGCTGCTGCAGGCCATGACCGGGATCGCGCGGTTTGTGTCGGACCCGTCACTGAAGAAAATCTTGCGCGACACAGACGGGTTGGGGACGGAAGCAACCCGGGCCGGGATCTTAGATATTCTGTTTAAGCGCCAGCTTCTGGTCCGTCAGGGAAAGAGTATTCATGCCACCGAAGCAGGACGGGGGCTGATTTATGCTTTGCCGGATGAAGCAACTTATCCGGATATGACCGCCCACTGGGAGCACCAGTTGCAGGATATGGCTGACAAGAAATGTGCCTATCAGCCTTTTATGATTGCGCTTCAGGATCGGCTGCTGCACATGATGGCGCAAGTGCGTGATAGTGATGTTCCACCGAGCTTGCGCGCGTTGCAATCGCCTGAACCGGTCAAAGGCGGAAAGAGAAAAGGATTCGGTAAAAGTGGCGGTCGTCGCAAAGCCAGCGCGCCTTCTGCTGGCAGGGGACGTGCGCGTAAGCCGAAATCGTCATAGCCCGGGCTAGCAGCAAAGCGGTTCAGCTTGAGGTGTACGCCATATATTGGTTCCGGCCACAGGATTTGGCTTCATAGAGCGCGACATCTGCCTGTTTAAACAGGGTTTCCGGTGAGCTGTCTCGGGTGGGTACGAGTGTACTGCCCCCGATACTGACAGTGACAATCCCCATTTTTTCAGTGTCCAGGTCGGTCCGGGGCAATTGGAGTTGTTGAATGGCCTTGATCGCCCGGTTGGCTGCGAACCGGGCTGCTGCACAATCCTGGCCGGGTAACAGGAGGACAAACTCCTCACCGCCGAACCGGGCGAACAGGGCCCCGGCGCGCTTTTCCAGTCCGGCCAGAGTATTGGCAATGATTTTCAGGCATTGATCCCCGGCGGCATGGCCGTAGCTGTCGTTGTAAGCTTTAAAATGATCCACATCGACGATCAATAGGGACAGTGGGAGTTGATGGCGTTCGGCCCGGCGCCATTCTTCATGGAACCTTTCGTCAAAGACCCGCCGGTTGTAGACCGAGGTAAGCGGGTCCAGCCGGGACATGGTTTTGAGTTTCTGATTGACCCGCTCCAGCTCGGCCGTACGTTCTGAGACCCGGCGCTCGAGTTCTTTATTCAGTGTGGTGAGTTTTTCTTCGGCCTGACGTCGGACCAGATGCTGGGACACAATAAAACCGAACTGTTTTAAAATTTGCTGGTGGTAGCTGCGCAGCGGCATCCCGGTGAGCAGGTTATCACAGGCAATCCAGCCGATGGGTGTATCACCGTCCCACAGGGAAATAAAGCCGCTCCAGCCGAATCCGACCTGCTTCAAGTCATGGAACAGCGGGGTGTTGTTTTCAAAGGCCAGGTATTCGCTTTTGGTGCGATCCTGGGTCATGTTGGTAAACCACAGATCCGGAATTTCGCACTCGAAGTAACCCTCATTCACGGTTCGGCCGTGAAGGTCGGTGCCGTAAGTCCCTTGCATGCGGTTGTGCTCCCGGAACAGAAAGACAGCCATGCGATCAACATGCAGGTGTTTCTTGGCTTCATCGACCGCGGTAAACAGCAAGTCGTCGCTGGATTTCGCCCGCCAGAGCTTAAAGGAGATATCATGCAGCGCCTGTAACTGCGCTTGCAGTTGTAAGGTTTCTTGCTGGCTGATTTCCAGCTCTTTTTCCGCGGTTTTTCGACCATCGTGTTCATGCTGAACATCTTCACTGAGCAGCCCTGAATCGACTTCCGCAGCCAGCAGTGTGGCAAGCACCAAAAATGCCTGGCCGTCCGTTTGGGGCCGTTCGGGGAAATCGATAGTCAAGATCCCGATCAGGCGTCCTTGCCGCTCCAGCGGTAACATCAGGCGAAATAACTGCCCATGTTCGGTGAGTGTGATCGGAAAGGGACCAGATGTGTAGGGCGCGAGATCGGGGGGCTCTCCCTCAGACCCTGATGGATCATCGCTCAGTGGCGTCGGGGGAAAATGGTACTGAATATCGCCTTCAACCATTTCCAGCAGCAGTTGCCAGCCTGAGGGGGCTGTAATCTTCAGCCGGGCCCGGATCGCTCCAAAGCTGTCACAGAGGTTACGACAGGTCAGCTCACAGAGCGGACGTAACCCGTGGGCTTTGCCCCACTGGGTCAGGATCCGCTGGTAAAAACTGTCGAGCTGCGTTCGGGTGGTCAATGCTAGTGGTCCGGTTAAAAAACATTCAGCTCCTATTGTTGTCATTTGATGACAGAAAGCCAGATGTTCGCCGGTGAATCTGGGGATCAGATCGGCCGGGTTCGTCGATTTGCGACTCAATACACACCAGATAACTGAATTTTCAATCAGTTGCGTCAAATGCAGGCACGTAAAGTGCCAGCTGACGGGGGGGCGGATTTACCAGGGAATCAGATTGCCCTGGTAGTCGAGAAAGCTTCCCGATTGGTGCGCCTCTAGAGAATCAAGCACTTGCTTGAGACCGGTTGCGGCGGTCGATGTCGAAATCAAGGCATTCGGCCCGCCCATCTCGGTTTGAACCCAGCCGGGGTGCAGCGCAACTGTCTTAATCCCCTGTGGCAGCAAGTCGTTGGACAGGCTCTTGACCACGGAGTTTAGTGCCGCTTTTGACGAGCGGTAGATATAACCGCCGCCGCTGGTGTTTTCCGTCATACTGCCGACTTTCGACGAGAGACAGGCGATGATCCCGGGTTGCGGGCGGCTGAGCTGAGGATAGAAAGCTTCGGCCAGCTTTAGCGGCGCGATAGTGTTGACCTCCAGTACCTCACGCCATTCATCCGCATCCGTGTTGCCGAACCCGTATCCCTTCGGTCCGTAGTAACCGGCATTGTTAATCAGTAAGTCCAGCGATACGTCGGCCAGTTGGCGGCTCAGCGCTGTGATTGCTGTGTGATCGGTTACATCCAGCGCCAGCAGGGTCAGGGTCGGATGGGCTTGTCGGCGTTGTTGCAGGGCGGTCGCCTGTTCCGGCTGACGACAGCAGGCGTACACTTGCCAGCCATCGGCCAGGTAGGCATCGACCAGCGCCAGTCCGACGCCGCGGTTGGCACCGGTGATGAGGATATGTTTTGTCATAAAGCTCTCATTGGCCATAAAGCGATCGATTGTCTGTTTGTCGGGGCTCTCAGTATAGCAAGTCTCCGGGCTGGGAGCCTGGCGGAGGACACGGGATGATTGGCGCTAAAGTTTCACAAGTAAGACAGGGGGCCCGGGCAGGGAAGGCTAATTTTATGTGGTGGGATTTTGTGATTGTCGGAGGCTGGAATGGGGAGGCTTGTGCGCGACTGCGGGGGGCTGCTCCTGGTGATTTTACTGGTCGGTTGTGCAGAAACGCGGCATGAACGTTTAGTGGAGCTCGGATTCACCCGTAACTACCTGGATGGGTATCAGGATGGGTGCAGCAGCCGGAAACTGGCGGCGAAAACCTATCTCGACGGGTTCCGGCAGGATCCGGAACGGCTGGCTGCCGATCCTAAATATGCCCATGGCTGGCAGGATGGTTTTGAGCAGTGCTACGCTGACAACACGTCGTATTTTTGAGCGGTAAGTAAGCGTCGGAAAAATAAAGGCAACCCGAGGGTTGCCTTGAGAGGATTGCTTAAGGCTCCGGCTGATAGAAGCGTTTGAGCTCATGCATGACCTGCATCAGGGTCGACAGCTTCGGTTTGCCTTCGCTTTGCAGTTGGTAGTCCTGATTATAAACCCGGTAATTCCCGTATTTATCGACCACGGTAGTGGTATTTTTTTGCAGGACCACAATGCTGCGGTCATCCCCGGCCAGCACCCAGCGTCGGCTGGTATCCTGATCAAACAGGCTGATGCCGCTGCTGTACTGGGCCGAAGGTGTGGTCGTATTCAGCAGCGATTCCATCAGGGTCGGCACCAGATCCAGATGGCTGGTTGCACGGGGCACGCTCTCAGGAACCATCCCCGGCCAATGAATGATCATCGGTACTTTCAACTGGAATTGGCTGTAGTTGCTGCCGGCACCCCAGGTGTTGCTACCGGTTTCGTTGAACTCACTGCCATGGTTGGCGGTCACGATCACGATGGTATCGTCCAGCACATTCTGCTCAACCAACTGGCTGAAAATATCCATCAGCAGCTCATCGATATGGTAGGCCGCATTGCGATAGCTGTTTTTCAGCAGCACATTGGTATCGGCTTCCGCCGGGTTTATCTGCATATTGCCGAGTGACGGGGTAAACTTCGGAACGTAGTCGCCCCCCTCTTCAAAACTTTCCACCGAAGTCAGCTCAAGGTAACTGAACCAGGGCGTTTTGCGTTGTTGCTGTGCAAGCCAGTCTTTCCACGCTGCAATCGCCTGTGCGTCACTGTGAATCGTCGCTGCATCGTTGGGCATGAGCCGGTTACTGAATATGGCATCCGTGTAGATGGTTTCTTCAAAGCCGTTGCCGCTGAACAGGCCAAACTGATAGCCCCGTTTTTGCAAGGTATCGAGCAGGACCGGTGAGGTTTGCTCTGAGCGAATGCTGTTGATGTAACCGCCCGGCAGCCCGTAGAACAGGCCGAAGACGCCGCCGTCATTGGTGTTGTCGGCACTATAGTGATTGCCGAAATTCAGATTTTGTCGGGCAAATGCCGACAGATACGGCATGGTTTCCGGAGCAACCATGTCGCTACGCAGGCTATCGACCATGATCAACAGAACATTTTGTCGGGTTCCCAGATCATCAAATTTAAGCACGCTCATCGGATAGCGAATATGTTCACTTTCTTCTATGCCCTGTGCTGCCTGACGGCGGGTGTATTCCTGGCGATCTAGCCAGCCATGTTTTTCCATGAAGCTTTTGGCAGTCATCGGATAGGAGAGCGGGAAGTTGGAGCGCTGCGCCGTCACCGGGCGATACAACTTGGCATCGGCCCAGATATAAATCAGGTGGCTACTCAGGAAGCACAGACCGAAGACCATGGCAATCGGTACGCCGACATGCTTTCGGGTCAGTTTTCTGAGTTTGCGCCAAATCCACTCTGCCAGTACCAACTGCATCAGGAAGATGGCTGGCACAGCAATAAACAGGTATTGCCAACGGGCATTCAACTCCGTTTTTTCACCGCTGAGTAGTAGATCCCAAACGAGCGGACTTAAGTGCAGCTCGAGTGTCTCGTAGGCATGGGTGTCAAGCAGCAGGGCTGTTAGGCCAATGGTGCCGACCAACACGGCAAACAACCGCATCAGGCGCTGAGACGGGATCAGAAAACTGGCTGGAAACAGGATCAGAATGTAAAAGCCAAAGACCAGGAACCCGAAATGTCCAACCCAGCTCAGTCCGAGATACAGTTGTCCGAGAAGGGTTTCCGGCCATTCAGAGTGTTCAATATATCGGGTGCCGAGCAGCATGGCGGCGATGATATTGAAAAAGCTGAACCAATGACCCCAGCTAATCAGCTGGGACACTTTGTCTTTATAATTGTTACCGCTGGTGACCATAGATGTCAGAAATTCCCAGTCTGATGTGCAATGCCGAACAACAAGCTTAATCTTCCTTGATGGAGGAAAGCAGCGCTTGTGAGAATTTCTCAGCAATGGCTTTCCGTTGGGCAGCCGGCACGTCGGCATTGATGATGTTGGTCGAAATGTTGCCCATGATCATCAGTGCCAGCTCGGCAGAAGCTTCATGCTTCTCTAGTACATCGAACACGTCATCAATGATTTGTTCAACTTTTTTATTCGAGTATTTTGAAGTAATTGGCATAGGAAGTCTTGTTTAAAGTTATAAAGAAAGCGACTTATAATAACCTACACTTTAGATTTACTGAAATATTTCCATTATGAGCCTAACGCTTTCCAATGTCATTCTTCACCAGTTGACAAAAAATGAGCAGGATGAGCTTGAAGTTCATCTCAGAAAACAACCGCTTGAGAACGACGCTTCTACGGAAGAGTTGGTCGCTGAGCTGCACCGGGTGTACAGCAGTAAGGGTGCGAAGGGCTTTGCCCACTTCGCCGAAGACAGTGAATTCTGTCACTGGCTGAAACAAGTACGCAGCGGCGAGCTGGATTTCCTGGCGTTTTCGAACCAGTCGGCTATCAAATTGCAGGCAGAGCTGAGCAAATACCCGTTTGCCGAAGCCGGAACCCTGGTGCTGGCGGAGTATCAGTCGTTGGCGACGGACTATCTGCTGATTGGTATGCTGCCGACTTGCCATAGCATGAAAGTGACCGAGCAGCTGGATATCAGTGCTACGGATTATCTTGATGTCGGCAAGATGGATATTGTGGCGCGGATTGACCTGTCTTCCTGGGAGACGGATGCCGAATCGAACCGTTATCTGACTTTTATTAAAGGCCGGGTTGGTCGAAAAATTGCGGATTTCTTCCTGGATTTCCTGCAGGCCGAAGTGGGAATGGATGCAAAAGTCCAGAACCAGGTACTGATGCAGGCGGTGGAAGATTTCTGCGCCGACTCGCGACTCGATAAAGAAGAAAAGCAGCAATATCGGAAGCAAGTGTACGATTACTGCAACAGCCAGCTTCAGGCTGGGGACGAAGTGATGGTGAAAGAGCTTTCCGGAGAGCTGCCTGCGGCCGAGGATGGCACGGACTTCTATCAGTTTGCTTCAAATCAGGGGTATGCGTTGGAAGAGAGTTTTCCGGCGGATCGAACCACCATGCGAAAACTGACCAAGTTCGTCGGTTCAGGTGGCGGCCTGACAATTAACTTCGACAGTATGTTGCTGGGGGAGCGGATTTTCTATGATGCAGAAACCGATACCCTGACCATCAAAGGCACGCCGCCAAACCTGAAAGATCAGCTGCAGCGCCGGTTATCGACCGATAACGACTGATGTGACTGACGGGTTAGGCAGGGCAAGCAGCGGCATTTGATGAGCCCGGTTTGATCTTTATCAATTGTTTACCGGGGCGGATCAGGATAATACCGCCCCTATGAACGTTTCAAAACCCGGCGCAGTTCAAAAGCAGCGTGAACTGAATACCGTGAACGTCCTGATCCGCTGGTATTGCCAGATCCTGCACCGTGGTGCAGTGACCTGTCCGGCGTGTCAGGAACTTGCTGCGTATGTCACGGCGCGTATGGCTCGTTGCCCCTCAGCATCAGGCAAGCCACATTGTTTGCACTGTCAACGGCAGTGTTTCTCACCGGCCAGACGCTTGCAGTTCAGTCATGTGCTGCGCTGGTCCATTCCGCGTTTTTTCTGGCGTCATCCCTTTCGGGCCTTGCGTTACCGGCTTCACCCTTTGTCCTCGATGGCCCGTTCGGGCGATAATCCATTGAAAACGAGCCGTTAAGGCGTCAAAGGATACTGCTCCCGGCGGTTCGGTTTAAAGAATACATCGCTTCCGGCTGCGACGACCTTTATAAGGTATGCCTTTGGATTGTCAGAATTTCACCAAAGTAGTTGAGTCACCATGAGGGCAAAGATATGCTTTCTCTCGTTTTCGCATTGCCGTTTAGCAATCGGCAGGTGCGACCATGCAGTTAGATTCAGCAACAGCAGGCAGTTTGAGAAAGCGGCGCGCGACAGGCGTTGACCGCACGAAAAAGAATATCGTTCAAGGTTGGCTATGAGTGCGTGTAAAACAGAAAGGCTGTACAGAAAAATTGTAAACCACGAAACACAACGGCATCTGGATTCGGTGCGGGCGAAATTCCTGAAACAGTATCAGGGCGAACTGAACAAGTCTGCTCAACAGGCGCTGACCTCTCAGATGATCGATCTTGTAGAGCGCGAATACCGATAAACGGAATACCGTTCAGATTTCGGTCGGGCTGTTGTCTTTGGTTTACCTGCCTGTCGCCCATCAACGCGCCCCCAAACGATTAATAAAAAAGCGCCCGAAGGCGCTTTTTTTGTCAGCGTATATGTTGTTAACCCGCCTCGTTCCGATAAAAGGGCGAGATCCAGTTGCTTACGCTGTCTGCTGTACCGGACTTGGTTGCGCCTGGTCAGATTCCTCAGAAGCCTCAGTCACGGACGGCGGGCAGCGGTCGACGAACCAGCCCATGTAAGATGAAATCACCGTGACTAGGATACAGACGAAGCTTAGCCACATGAACGGGGCGTAGGAGAACGTCGCCACACCCAGGATACTGGCCATGTAGATTCCGTTATCGCTCCACGGCACCATACCAGACGTCAGAGTGCCGCCAAACTCGGCGTTACGCGACAGGTTCTTGCGCTGGAATCCCAGGCGGTCATAGTTCTTGGCACAGATTTTCGGCGTCAGGATCAGGGATACATACATCGCAGAGCCGAACACGTTGCCCAGGAACGCCGTCGCAATGGTTGAGACCGACAAGCTACCTGCGGAGTTGACTCGTTTTTCGAACAACTTGGCGATGGTTTGCAGCACACCTACTTTATCCAGCAGGCCGCCAAAGCCCAAACCGAACACGATCACAGCCACGGAGCCCAGCATCGATGACATGCCGCCACGGTTGAGGATCGCGTCAATGAAGTCGACTCCGGAGCTGATGGAGAACGGTGCCCAGGCGGTGTTGAATGCCATCAGCGGGTCCATATCCTGGATCATGACTGCCCAGACGATCCCCAGCAGCGAGCCGAGAGAAATCACCGGGAAAGACGGCAGACGCATGGCCAGCAGTGCCAGCACAATGACCACAGGTGCGAAAGAGAACGGCGAAATGACAAATTGCTGATCCATGGCGGCGATTACGCTTTCCACCTGGGACATATCAACATTGCCGGCATAGTGGAAGCCCACAGCGGTGAACATGATCCCGGTGATCACATAACTGATCAGGGCAATTGGCAGCATGCCTTTGATGTGCTCCATGATTTCCACATTCGACATGGAAGAAGCCAGGATCACCGAATCAGAGAGCGGCGACATCTTATCCCCGAAGTAACAGCCCGACAGCACGGCACCGGCCGTCATCGGTGCCGGGATACCTAACCCCTGACCAATGCCCATCATCGCGATCCCGGCTGTACCCGCAGCGCCCCAGGAAGTCCCGGTTGCCAGCGCTGTTAGTGAACAGATGATCATGGTTGCCAGCAGGAAGATTGAAGGGTGAATGGCTTTGAGGCCGTAGTAAATGATGGTTGGGACAATACCGCCTGCAATCCAGGTACCGACCAGGGCACCGACAGCCAGCAGGATCAGGACGGCTCCCAAGCCGTTAGAGATCCCCTTGGTCGCAGCCTGCTCCAAAGATTTGTAGTCATGTCCCAGCTTGATGCCGAGTGCCATAATCACAAACCAGCCGATGTAGAGGGCAAGTTGGATCGGTAAATCGAGTTTTGCCGTGAAAGAAAATGCCAGCGCAAGAAAGATACCCAACGCGACAACGACCTGCATTAGCGAAGGTAGTTTCACACTCTGTTTGTTCATAGTTCTAACCTTGTTCGTTCGAGTCAGTGAGCCTGAAAAGACCCTGAGTTCGCATCCACGATGACAATGGGAAATCATTGTTATAACGATGGAGCCTTCCATGAGGGAACGTGTCATGAAGTCGCGCTACTCTATCTGAATGAATGATGTGGTGCGATAAATATTGCACTTTTATGTGACCTCATCCAACCAGTGCGAATTTTTAAGGAAAAAAACAGATAAACTTTTTATTTTTTGGTTAATTTTAGGTTTGTATTATGTTTTTTTTTGTGTTCGCCTATTGTTTTTTGGGAGTGTGGTTGGTTTTGCTTTTTTGACATAAAGTTTCTATGTCTTCAGGGTAAACTCGCATTTATGGGTGAATAGACCTGAATGATATTGTGGTCATGGTGTTTTAAACTTGTCGATTTATGCTGGTAACCGTTAATAGTTATTATTTTTGGTGTTTGGGTTTGTTTTAATGAAAATTGGCCGGTATGGGTATATTTTTATCGTTCACGGTGGGCTGCATGAAAGTTTACGTGGGTTCTGGCCCGCGAAACATGTTATTGTGGCCTCGGTTTGACCGGGAGCCATCAGGCAAATCAGGCCAGCCTTCGGACGCGAGAGTCGGGTGGATTTTTATATCATCCAGACGGGTTCCTCTTGTATTTCATGACTGAAACCTCTATAGATGAGGGTTACGCCTGTGGGTATAACTATCTGAGCTTGGCGAAGTGGGCAGATAATTATGGTCGCGAGGCGACACCATTTAGAACATGGACGGAGTGGAGTGAAATGATGAAAGTAGGTTTAGTTGGCTGGCGTGGCATGGTTGGTTCCGTGCTGATGCAGCGTATGGTTGAAGAGCGTGATTTCGATGTCATTGAGCCGGTCTTCTTTTCTACCTCGCAAGTGGGGATCCCTGCACCAAACTTCGGCAAAGATGCCGGCATGCTGCAAGATGCCTTTGACATCGACAGCCTGAAAAAGCTCGATGCGGTGATTACCTGTCAGGGTGGCAGTTACACCGAGAAAGTCTATCCGGCACTGCGCCAGGCTGGCTGGAAAGGTTACTGGATTGATGCGGCGTCGACTTTGCGTATGCATCAGGATTCCATCATTACTCTGGATCCGGTTAACCTTGAGCAAATTCAACAAGGGATCCATCGCGGAACGAACACCTTCACCGGCGGTAACTGTACGGTCAGCCTGATGCTGATGGCAATGGGCGGCCTGTTTCAGGAAGGCCTGGTAGAGTGGATGACTTCGCAAACGTACCAGGCTGCATCCGGTGCCGGGGCGAAAAATATGCGTGAGCTGATCAGCCAGATGGGTGTGATCAACGATGCGGTTTCCAGTGAGCTGGCTAATCCGGCAACCTCTATTCTGGATATTGATCGGAAAGTGGCGGATGTGATGCGTTCTGCGGACTTCCCGGCGCAAGAATTTGGCGTGCCGCTGGCAGGCTCATTGATCCCTTGGATTGATGTGAAGCGTGACAATGGCCAAAGCAAGGAAGAGTGGAAAGGCGGGGTTGAGACCAACAAGATCCTGGGTCTGGAAAGTCAGCCAATCGCCATTGACGGCACGTGCGTGCGGATCGGCGCGATGCGCTGTCACAGCCAGGCACTGACGCTGAAGCTGAAGAAAGCTGTTCCGCTGGATGAAATTGAAGAAATGCTGGCCGCACATAACGACTGGGTGAAAGTGATTCCGAATGAGCGTGACATCACCATGCAGGAGCTGACCCCAACAAAAGTGACCGGGACGCTGTCTGTACCGGTTGGTCGCCTGCGTAAACTGGCGATGGGGGATGACTTCCTGAATGCCTTTACGGTGGGTGATCAGCTGTTGTGGGGTGCTGCCGAGCCGCTGCGCCGGACGCTGCGGATCATCTTGGCTGAAAAGCACTGATGAGACCGAATTTATCGGAGTAATTACCCCGATTCGATGGCCCTGGAATACGGGCCATAAAAAAACGCCTGCACAGATGCAGGCGTTTTTTGTATCCGTCAGGATAACGAGGAATTAGGCTGCCAGGTTCTTGGCAACAAATTCCCAGTTCACCAGGGCCCAGAATGCGTTCATGTAGTCTGGGCGCAGGTTGCGGTAATCGATGTAGTAAGCGTGTTCCCACAGGTCAACTGTCAGCAGTGGTGTTACACCTGCTTCTGTCAGTGGCGTACCTGCGTTAGACGTGTTGACGATGTCCAGAGAGCCGTCAGCTTTCTTCACCAGCCAAGTCCAAGAAGAACCGAAGTTGTTGATTGCAGCGTCAGTGAACTTCGCTTTGAAATCTTCGAAAGAGCCGAAAGCTTTCACAATCGCGTCAGCAACTTCACCTGTTGGCTCGCCGCCGCCGTTCGGGCTCAGGCAGTGCCAGTAGAACGTGTGGTTCCAGATTTGAGCAGCATTGTTGAATACGCCGCCAGTTGAAGTCTTGATGATCTCTTCCAGAGACTTGCTTTCTAGCTCAGTCCCTTCAATCAGGCCGTTCAGCTTTACAACGTAAGTGTTGTGGTGCTTACCGTGGTGGTATTCCAGAGTTTCCTGAGAGATGTGTGGCTCAAGTGCGTTGATTGCGTAGGGTAGCGCTGGTAGTTCAAATGCCATTGCTCGGTTCTCCATTTTGGGTTGTGGGGCCAGGCCCCGCCGACATTGCTTCCAGTAGACTTCATGCCTACCTTTATTGTTTGAAACTATTACTGTTTGAAACTAATTTTTCTCAACCACATGAAGCCAATCGTTCAGGCTGACTGCTTCCCAAGAACGTTGTTTTCTCAAGAACACAGCTTCTCAAGAACACAGCTTCTCAAGAACATTGCGTCTCAGAGCGTTGGCTCATGTGTTGGTGAAAAGTATTTTAGCAAGTTTTTACTTTATTAAAAGCCCTATCTCTAAAAATAGCAGCTCTGGTTGAGTTCTGCCTCGGGTATCAGGGAAATATTCTGCAAAAGTGGCTAGCTCGCAGGCGCATTCGACCGGCTGCAAAGATGTATTTATAATATCCATATAGATATTAGGCGTTTTTTTCCTGAGCATGACCAAGTAGAATGACTGGTTTGAAACTTAATGAAGTGTCGTAAGAGGAAGCTATGGAAACCATCGACAAGATTAAACAACAGATCGCTGAAAACCCAATCCTGTTGTACATGAAAGGTTCACCAAAACTGCCAAGCTGTGGTTTTTCATCTCAGGCATCTCAGGCGCTGATGGCATGCGGTGAGAAGTTTGCTTATGTCGATATTCTGCAAAACCCGGATATCCGTGCAGAACTTCCTGCCTACGCGCAATGGCCGACATTCCCGCAACTGTGGGTGGAAGGTGAGCTGATTGGCGGCTGTGACATCATTCTGGAAATGTTCCAGAAAGGTGAACTGCAACCGTTGATCAAAGAAGCGGCTGAGCGCCGTGACGGTGCGGCTGCTGAATAAGCCGACTGTTACTGCTTCACCATAAAAAAAGACCGCATTTGCGGTCTTTTTTTGTCTCGCGAGTGGCGTTATACCAATCGCAGTAAATATCTGGTCATCCTAGCTTGTTAAAATGCTCGATAACTGCGTTAGAATTTTTGGTTGTAGAATAGCTACTTATCAAAAAAATCTGCCTTGTTCTCAAACATTTTCCCTGCGCTATTTCTGATCATTTACTTACTTTGATTGGTATTACAGAACCATGGCTGCCAGCCAGCCGAAACCGATTAACGGCAGGTTATAGTGAATGAAGGTCGGGACGACAGTTTCCCACATGTGCTCGTGCTGACCATCGGCATTCAGGCCGGCTGTCGGGCCTAGGGTTGAGTCAGATGCAGGTGAACCAGCATCTCCCAGTGCTGCTGCTGTACCCACTAGTGCGACGGTAGCCAGCGGCGAGAAGCCAAAGGTCAGGCAGAGTGGGACATAGATGGTGGCCAGGATTGGAATGGTCGAGAAGGATGAACCGATCCCCATGGTCACCAGCAGGCCGACCACCAGCATCAACAGGGCGGCCAGCGGCTTGTTATCGCCAATAGCATCGGCCAGAGAACTGACTAACGTTTCAACCCCGCCAGTCGATTTCATCACCGAGGCAAATCCGGCAGCGGCAATCATGATGAAGCCGATCATCGCCATCATGTGAACCCCTTTGGTGAAGACATCGTGGGTCTCTTTCCATTTGATCACGCCGCCAAAGGTAAACACCATAAAGCCGATCAGACCGCCGATGATCATCGAGCCGCTGTAGAGCTGGGCGCCCAAGGCGGCGATAATCGCGGCCACGGCGATATAAACATGCTGCATATTGATTTGGGTATGTTCCGGCTCTGTCGCCAGAATTTTATCTTCCGAGTATTCGCGTGGCTTGCGGTAGCTGAAAAAGACCGCCAGCAGCAGACCGAAGACCATGCCCAGCGCCGGCAGGATCATGGCATAAGGCACTTGGCCGGCACTGACATCCAGTCCGTTGTCATGCAGGTTCTTGAGCAGAATGTTGTTGAGGAAAATCCCGCCAAAGCCAACCGGCAGTACCATATATGGGGTGACCAGGCCAAAGGTCAGCACGCAGGCAATCAGGCGTCGGTCCAGCTTCAGCTTGGCGAACACATGGAGCAGCGGCGGGATCACGATCGGAATAAAGGCGATATGGACCGGAATGGCATTCTGAGAAGAGATGGCTAGCAGCACTAAAATGGTGAGAACAGAATACTTTACGCCGGTGGCAGCGGCAGCATTTTCATGACCGCTAATCCGTTTAATGACTTTTTGGGCCAGGACATCGGTGATCCCGGAGCGGGAAATCGCAACGGCAAAGGTCCCGAGCATGGCGTAGCTGAGGGCTGTAGTTGCGCCGCCGCCCAAACCGCTTTCAAAAGCAGACACGGTATCGGCGAGCGACAGGCCGCCTAAAAGGCCGCCTAAAATGGCGCTGAAGGTAAGTGCGACGACAACGTTGACCCGCATTAATGCAAGGACAAGCATGACGCACACGGAGATGACTACTGGGTTCATAAAACTTAGATCCATCGTTGTGTTTATGTCATGGGGAAAACTGTATTTTGTTATTTTTAGCGGTTTTTCCCGAAACGTTCCAGTTTGCTGAATTTTTCCTGTATGTCGAGAAAAATTTGAGCTCGATCAGTTTTTTTATTTTCTCAGGCCATGTCGTCCCCTTGCCATCGAGCCCTGTCTATACTGAGCGGTGAAGATCAAGGTGAGCGCCTGCCCTCGGTCGGCGTCGATTAACGGCATACCCGTCACTTACAGTCAGCGGGGATGTCTACGTGGAGATGATCATGAGCGTACTTGTAGGACGTCCCGCCCCGGACTTTACCGCTGCTGCTGTGTTGGGCAATGGCGAAATCGTCGAGCAGTTTAACCTTAAGCAGCATATTCAGGGCAAAGCGGCCGTGCTGTTTTTTTATCCGCTGGATTTTACCTTCGTCTGCCCGTCTGAGCTGATCGCGTTTGACAAACGCTTTGCCGATTTCCAGGCCAAAGGGGTCGAAGTGATCGGGGTGTCGATTGATTCTCAGTTCACCCATCATGCCTGGCGCAATACGCCGGTCGAAGATGGCGGCATTGGTCAGGTCCAGTATCCGCTGGTGGCGGATACTAAGCACGAGATTTGCCGGGCCTATGATGTTGAGCACCCAGAAGCAGGGGTTGCCTTCCGAGGCTCATTCTTGATTGATAACGATGGCGTGGTCCGCCACCAGATCGTTAACGACCTGCCGCTGGGCCGTAATATTGATGAAATGCTGCGCATGGTTGATGCTCTGCAGCATCACGAAGAACACGGCGACGTGTGTCCGGCGCAGTGGGAAAAAGGCAAGCAGGGGATGGAAGCCTCACCGCTGGGTGTGGCGCGTTACCTGTCTGAGCATACCAACGATCTGTAAAGCCAGCTTGAAAGCCGGGTCCGTGAGTAGTTCGACCCGTTCAGCGATAAAAGAAAGGCTAGCCGGGTGGCTAGCCTTATGGTTTGGTTATCTTGCCTTATGGCGTTGGTAGTGTGGTTAGCACTGAATTATCAGTAACCTCAACATTGCCAGCAGAAATAAAGCTGTGGGTTTGTAATTGCATTTCGTCATTGACTTCTTTGCTGGCAGTTTCGAGAAGCAAAGAACTATGTGAGCCGCTGTTAAAGATCACTGCATCACGTTGAGCATCATTGACTGTCGTGGTGGTCTGGTTATAACCGCTATAGATGAGTGGCAGAGTGCCGCCAAATGGTGAGTATGGCGAATTTTGCGTGGCATCCAGTCCGTTTGGAATCACCTTATCACCCAGAACCATGGTCAGGTAAGACGGTGTTGTTGTCAGCACGCTGCCGATGTGGTTCATTGGATCGACGGTATCCAGCACCGTTTGCGCGGCATAGGCAAAGGAACTCAAGTCACTGTTCACTTTCGCTTTATCTGACTCGCCCAGCATGGCGTAGAAATTACTGAAGCAGGTCGGGCCATCGACATTACCCTCTGGACAGGCTTTGGCTTTATATGCAACGTACTTCTCGCTGGCAGCAGTAAGCAGCTTGTCTTTGACTACGCCACCAAAGCGTTCGGAGTTCATCAGCAGATACGGAATACCGGCGCCTGGGTTAGCGAATTGAGCGCGGTTGACTTTAAACATCGCCTGTTCAGTAGTTTCATCCGCGATTGGCTTGTTGATGGTCGCGGTATAACCGATGCCTGTCATGGCGCCGAGCGAATGGCCCACATAACCCACGCCGACACTGGTGCCATTCACAGGCGAGAGCTTATCGAGTTGTTCACCTACCGTTGGATCGCCAGCCTTGTTACGTGCAAAAATCAATCCCAGCGCAGCACGCAGGCCCATGGCATCAGCGACGGATTGGCGGAAGTTGTCACGGCCGACGGTCAGGTAGGAGAGGTTCATGAACACATCTGGATGTAAGCCGTCGGTAACGGTCCCGTCAGACAGGGCTCGCTCACCATGCAGCGGATGGTCAATAGCAATCATTGCCTGACATTGGTCATTGATG
This sequence comes from Photobacterium sp. MCCC 1A19761, assembly GCF_037389125.1. Taxonomy (NCBI): domain Bacteria; kingdom Pseudomonadati; phylum Pseudomonadota; class Gammaproteobacteria; order Vibrionales; family Vibrionaceae; genus Photobacterium; species Photobacterium sp. MCCC 1A19761. The sequence goes on along the minus strand of NZ_JAZGTF010000002.1, from coordinate 423,106 downwards.
GCCTCAGGCGCCAGGGCCAGCAGCGTCTCTTTATAGCTGGTGATGCCATGCTGATAAATACTCACTGGCACGCCGGTTAGAACATCGGCACACTTGGTCAGATTCGGCATCACCAGCAGGTAGTTGATCTCTTCTACAGATTTCAGCTGTGGGATCGGGCTGTAGCGGGTGATCTCACGCGCAGGATCTAACTGGGTGCCGTCGGCCAGGTACAAGGTTTTGCCGATGAGAGCGGTCATCACCTTCAGCTGGGTTGCCTGATCGGAGCTGACTTTCGCCAGATCTTCCGAAGTGATTCCCCACTCGGTCAGCTTGGTCATTACCGCAGCTTTATCAGCATCAGTACCGTTATTCAGGACATTTGAGATCTTGGCCAGGCTTGGCATGCCGCTTTGCCAGGGGGTCTTTTTCCATGCCTCACCGGTCACCGAAGTTTCCAGAAAATATGGGAGCTTGACGGTACCTTCGTATGCTGTCAGACCTTTGCCACCGAGGTTATCGATAAGAGGCGTAGGAGTGATGTTCAGGGTAAACAGATCGGTGGTATCAACATTGTTCGGGTTGGCACTGCCTTGCCACACGGCATTGGCGCTACCACCTTTGCTGATAGCATCAAGTGCTGATGCTATCGCACCTTTGGTTGCAAACAGGACATCCCCGACGGATGCGGTGGTAAACCAGCTGGAGTAGATGATCTTGTCTTTATCAATGCCCTGGGCAGCAAAGGCAGCTTCGATTTGATGAGTGTAGGCTTGCGCTTTGTCCAGCTTCTGGCTTGGCGGTGGGGTATCTGCCTTCAGATAAGCGTAAGACTGCGACATCCCGACGCTGTTGCCGTTTTTATCTTTCAAATCGTCCGTTAAGGCAAACATGTAGTCTGATTTCGGATCCAGCGGTTTGATCAGAATGACATTCAGGGTATCGCCCTGAACACTGACGACGAAATCGCCATCAGCTTGGGAGAGAACTTGCTTGGCAGAAATAGACTTAGTTGTCGTCGGACTGTCGGACTTAATCAGGAAAAATGCGCTGGCGGCGGTGTTCGGGTTAAGCTCTGCCCCGGTAAAAGAGATAGAGATCGGTTGTGTGGTGCTCCAGCCATCGGTTTTACCCATGGCCACTTTCGGATCCATTAACGAGCCGGTTTCACTGCTGCTTTCTAAACCCAGAGTACCGTCGGTGCTGTCCATGACGATAAAGGTCGGCAGGATGAGTGCAGGCTCTTCGGCCAACAAATCAAATGCAATCTTCGTTTCTGCCTGCAGGCTGCGTTCAATCGCAGGATTAACCGTCGGCTCACCGGAAATTTTGGTGTCATCACAGCCGTAAAGCGCGAGGTTGGCACCGATCAGGAGCGCCAGGAGTTTCTTATTCATGAGGTATTCCTTGTTAAATTCTTGTTCTTACTGGCTTGATTGGGCTTAGAAACGGTAATTTATCTGAGCGGCACTCAGAATCGCATCATTCTCACCACTGAACGCATATTCACGGTCGTCGACGTATTTCTCGTTGAAATCGCTACTCTGGCCGTAGAGGTAGGTCAGGCCGAAATCAAAGGTCATATCGTTGCTGTAGTTGTAAGTTAAACCAGCGGAATACCAGTAACGGTCGGTATCCGGAATACTCAGGGTGGATTTGCCTGCTTGTTCATCAAAGGCAAAACCGGCGCGCAGGATCCAGGCCTGGCTGAGGGTATAGGTTGCACCGATGGAGTAGCGGAAGTTATCGTCGAACTCTTCTTCTTTCAGCAGGCAGACGCCGTTTTTACAGTCATTGCTGGTTGCCTTCAGCTCTTCGAACTTGCTCCACTGGGTCCATTGCACGCCGTAGTGAAGGGCCCACTGGTTGTTCAGCTGGTGGAAGCCGCCAAACTCGGCAATGGCCGGCAGGACAACCGTCAAGTCACCGCCCACTTTCTTCGGACTGGCAATGCTGGAACCGGCGACTACTTTGCCGCTGTAATCGGTAAAGTCACCGGCAAACTCAAGATCCACCTGGGAGCGGTAGCTCAGGCCAAAGCGGTGATTATCGTTGAGTTCCCACAGGGCACCGACATTCCAGCCCCACTCCCAGGTATCGCCTTCAAGTTTCAGGAGATCTTGACCTGGGTTCGCCATATTCAGACTACCTTGATGACGCGTGAGGACGGCATCAGCATAGACCAGAGAGACACCAGCGCCGATGCTGAAGTTGTCGTTAATGCGCCAGGAGACGTTCGGGTTAAAGTTGACGGTGATCAGATCGGTTTTCCCGGCGAGCGCCCCGAAAAAAGCACCATCGGGATATTCGGTTGCAAAGCCGTAGTTCGCGAATACGCCGACACCCCAGGCGAACTGGTCGTTAATTGGCTGAATAAAGAAACCTGCCGGAACGATGGCAAACGGTGCGACATCTTCATAGGTTTGAACCGGGGCGTCGTGGCTGCCTTTAGAAGCAATGTCGATGGATGGGTCGATGAATGACAAGCTGCCGGATACTTCGGCGCGCTCAAAACGCGCCATGGCAGCAGGGTTGCGGGCCAATACGGACGCATTATCGGCAATCGCAGTTTCACCGGCAAAGGCCCGACCGAGACCAGATGCGGAGTGTTCGTTGACCTGGAAACCGGCTGCCTGAGTATTCAGGGAGAATAGTGCAGCGGTGACGGCAACGGCTGTCAATGAGATTTTTTTGGACATTATAATTTTTGCCTCTCTGATGCTTTGCTTCTTGTTCTTCATTCCGTGAAGGATAAAAAACTTGATGAGTGACGGTTTCATCGAACCTCAGTGAATTCAGCGCGGGTGTGCCGAAGGCGATATTGCAGGCAGGTCAACCTGAAATCAGGATGTGATATAGAGGTAACATTGACCTGTTAAGCTGCTTTTTGCACCCGTGACCGAATCAATCTGACAGAGTATGAAACAGTACTTGGCAGTATAAGGAGGAAAAGGTGAAATGTTAACCCATTGTAACACGTTGTTTTTGTTAAAAATGGCTAATTAATGAATATTCAATTGGATTGTGTTTAAAACGCGTGTTTTAAATTGGTCGATTGTTTGAAAAGTGAACTCTAAAAGCCCAGTAGCACTGGGCTTGTAAGAGGTCTGATGAGTTTGCGGATGTTTGATTTTTAAGACGTGCTATTTTCTTCTGTTTGAGAGGCCATAATCGGCCAGCCGCCTAATTTCTTCCATTTGTTAACAATCTCACAAAATAACTCAGCGGTCCGCTCGGTATCGTAGAGGGCGGAGTGCGCTTCTCGGTTATCAAATGGAATACCGGCCGTCGCACAGGCTTTGGCCAGAACGGTCTGGCCGAGGGCTACGCCACTGAGTGCGGCCGTGTCGAAGGTCGCAAACGGATGGAACGGATTTCGCTTTAATTTAGCCCGCTCAGACGCGGCCATTACGAAGCTGTGATCAAAGTTGGCGTTGTGCGCCACCATAATGGCACGGGAACAACCGGTTGCTTTCTGCTCTTTGCGAATTTGCTTGTAGATCTCTTTCAGCGCTTCTGCTTCAGAGACGGCGCCCCGGAGCGGGCTGAACGGATCACGGATCCCGTTAAACTCCAGCGCTTCTTTGTGGATCACGGCACCTTCAAAAGGAGCGACATGATAATGCAGGGTTGTTGCTGGTTTTAACCAACCGTCTTCATCCATCTGCAAAGTGACCGCGCAGATCTCAAGCAATGCGTCTGTTTGGGCATTAAAGCCTGCGGTTTCGACGTCAATGACGACAGGGAAGTAGCCGCGAAAGCGACTTTTCAGGGTGTTCAATTCGTTGTCTTGGCTCATAACAGGGCGGTTGGTCTGTAGTCGGCTCGAAAAATAAAGGGGGCATTATGTCAGATTCAGGTTCGGAGCTAAACCTAATTCCGGTGTCTCTGCGGCTTTGTCTAAACAATTGAATGGCTTGGCGTGTCCGCCGGAGTATGGCCACCTATGGGGATTTTCACCGGCAGGATAAAGATTTTTCGCAAGGATCCGATACAATAGTCAGCACTGTGATTGAGCGGATAACGGAAACATGGTTAACAACACAACGTCCTTCTGTCTGGCTGCCCTTTTGGGCGCGCTGTGGTGCGCCCCGGCCTGGGCCGTCAAACAATATGTGGCCACGCCGGCTCAGTCCAGTTGGAAGGTGGCTGTGGATACGCCGCTGGAGTGCCGGATGCTGCACGCGATCCCCAATTACGGTGAGGCGCAGTTCATTTCCAGGGCGAGCAAGAAAATCAACCTCGATTTTGAGCTGAAAATGCGTCGACCGATGGGGGAAACCCGGAATGTCAGCTTAGTGTCGATGCCTCCGCGTTGGATGCCGGGCGATGCTGCTGAGCCCATCACCAAGATTACGTTTTTCAAGCAGTTTGATGGCTACATCGGCGGCCAGATGGCCTGGGCGATGTTGGCCGAGCTGGAAAGCGGGCGTTATCCAACCCTGAGCTATCCGGACTGGCAGCATCGGGATAAGCGTATTGAAGTGGGCTTGTCTGCGGTGTCTTTTCAGACGACCTATCAGCAGTTCAGTCAGTGCCTGGACAACCTGTTACCTTACAGCTTTGAAGACATTGCATTTACCGTGCTGCATTACGACAAAGACAGCGATGAGCTAAATAAAGCCTCGCGGCAGCGTCTGGCGCAGATTGCTGATTTTGTCCGCTACAGCGATGATGTTGATCTGGTGCTGGTGGCGACTTACACCGACTCCCAAGGCGGTAAAAATGTGAATCAGGCGTTGTCTGAGCGCCGGGCTAAGAAGCTGGAAACCTATTTTATGGAAATGGGACTGCCGAAAAACAGGATTCAGGTGGAGGCTTACGGTAAGCGGCGTCCGATTGCTGATAATGAAACGCCGATTGGCCGCAATAAAAACCGCCGGGTGGTGATCTCTTTGGGGCGTACCATTATCTAACGTCACGGCATCAGTCCCTCGAATGTCTCAGGACTGGGGCATTGCTTATCTGTTACCACGCTACATTCAAAGGAAGCGGATGTGGCAAGAGGATAGGCGATGATGAAAGGGTGGGCGTGGTATTATGCGGTTGCGCTGGTTTTGTGCTGTAGTGGGTCAGCGATGGCGCTGGGTAACAATGGCCAGCTTTCGCAAGGCGCGGCACAGCAAGGCGTGATACATATACAGCAAGGCATAGCACAACAAGGTATAGCACAGCAAGTCAGCCGTGCTCAAGCGGCATCAATGGGTTTGCAGCCACAGGGTTTTTACTTCGTTGAAGACACTTCGGGGCTGGAGGCGTTGGATGCGCGCATTCGACACCGCCTCGCACAGGGGAGTAGTTCGCACTTCGCTGTGGTCTATTTTATGCCCCAACGCGACCGGGACATCTATCAGGCGCTGGTAACTGAATATGGGGCCAGGCAGAAATAGCTGATATCGACAATGCGGCCTGGTGTTAAACCGAAGATCACAGCGAGCCATGTCAGCGGCTCGCTGTGTTGTTTCTGTGACGGACTCTTGGCCTAGTGTAACCGGAATTTGGCGATGAGCTCACACTGGTTGCTGAGGTTGATATGCTCGACTTGCTTGGCCACTGCCGGATTCGGGTGACGTTTCAAAAACTCAATCAGTGCCGAACGGCAGCAGCCTAGGCTGTCGATAAACGCATCACACGTCTTGCGCGGGCACTGGGGGATCAGTGCCATCACTTGCTCGGAAGCCAACTGGAGATATTTGAGCTCATACTCGTTGTCTCCGGCCCGGCGCCAGAACCCGGCAAGGTTGTGGCAGGAAATCACTTTAATTGTCAGTAAATCTTCCAACTCGTCACGGGTGCCGTGGATCGGCTCAAGTTGCTGAGACTCAGCCAGGGCCAGTTGATAGTGGATCACGGACATCATAGGCCGTTGATCTCTTTCCGCCTCCGTTGCCAGTAAGGTATGTCGCTCCCAGCGTGATACGTCCATATGCCTCTTTTCCTTCCTGATTACCCTTGCAATGCCTCAAGATAATGCAATTCAATCTGCTGCCAGTCGACCACATGCCACCAGGCATCAATATATTCCGGACGCTTGTTCTGGTAGCTGATGTAATAAGCATGCTCCCAGACATCCAATGCGAGAATCGGCTCGCCACGTTGTGCGACAACATCCATCAGTGGATTGTCCTGGTTGCTGGTCGATGAAATCTCCAGCCGACCTTCATTGACGGACAGCCAGATAAAGCCCGAGCCGAAATGGGTGGCTGCTAATTCGGAAAATGCTTCTTTGAAGTCGTCAAAACTGCCGAAATGGCAGTTGATTGCTTCGGCAAGCAAGCCGCCGGGCTGGCCGCCGCCATCGGGTGACATGCATTGCCAGTACAGATTGTGGTTGAAATAGCCGCCACCGTGGTTGCGCACGGCAGGGGGTAAGTGGGAGACCCGGGCAAAAATATCATGCAGGGAGCATTGCTCCAGCTCGGTCCCGGCAATCGCCGTCATGAACTTATCATAATAAGTTTTATGGTGGCGACTGTGGTGGATCTCCATCGTTTTTGCATCGATATAGGGTTCCAGCGCGGTGTACGCGTATGGAAGGTCCGGAAATGTAAATGACATGATCGTTCTCTCTTGGTTTTTTAATGATATTAATGAGAATCAATATCATTATCAACCATGAGTTTTGTACGACTAATTTGAATTCTTATTTCTGGAGCAGAGGTCACGCTGAAACGAGCTAAAGTAAGTTATGCCTCACCAAGGCTTTTACGTGAAGACGGTTTCCATGCGAAGTCGGTGGGTATAGCTAAGACTGTTGGGCATAGCCAATAATAACAAGGCGGTGGTTATGAAAAAGCTTCTGTGGGTAAATTTTCTGTGGGTACTGACGCTCGGTGCCGGGGTTGCGTTCGCGGATGAAGATACAATTGTCAGCAGTGATGCGGCGCAGGTTGAAGCGAAGTTGTCGGAGCAAGTGTCATCACAGTTGATCACCGAAGAACAGGCAGAAGAGATGGGGCTGAATCGCGCCGATACCTATGAAGTGTCCAGCACGGTGAGTGTTGAGAATCTGGAATTACTGATTGCCGAAAAGTTGAAAGAGCGTGAGATGCCGTACTATTCCATTGAATTTAATGATCCGACCCAGGACAACGAGTTTCGGGCGACGGTGACGGAATACTTCAGTCCAGTGAATGATGAATAACGCACTGTATGGATCGGTCTCGTGCGCCTAGCTGTGCTCACGAACAAGCTGGATTCATGAAAAAGGCGGACTGGATTCACCGTCCGGCTTTTTCTTGACTGACGTTATCGGGCGGGGGGATTACCCGCGTTGGATCAGCTCAATTTGATAGCCATCCGGATCCTTCACAAAGGCGATGTGGGTTGTGCCGCCTTTGACCGGGCCCGGTTCACGCGTGATATTTCCGCCGGCAGCTTTAATCGCATCACAAGTGGCGTAGATGTCTTCCACACCGATGGCGATGTGGCCAAAAGCCGTTCCCATCTCGTACTCGGTGGTTCCCCAGTTGTAGGTCAGTTCGATGACCGCCCCTTCTGATTCATCACTGTAGCCGACAAAGGCCAGGGTGTATTTGTAGGCTTCGTTATCGTGTTTGCGAAGCAGCTTCATGCCCATGACGTCGGTGTAGAACTCAATTGCACGATCCAGATCGCCGACACGTAACATGGTGTGAAGAATGCGTCCGTTAGCCATAGTCCCTCCAATCGGGTAGTGATTTGTTGTGTTTGGCGAGCGATCTGCGATCACTCGTCCGGATAGACTTTGTCTTTGTACTCACAAAGATCTTCAATAATGCAGCTGCCGCAGCGTGGTTTGCGGGCAACGCAGGTATAGCGGCCGTGTAGGATCAGCCAGTGATGGACATCGACCTTGAATTCTTTCGGGACGACCTTCAGCAGTTTTTGCTCCACCTGATCCACATTTTTACCCATGGCAAACTTGGTGCGGTTGGAGACCCGGAAAATATGCGTATCGACGGCAATGGTCGGCCAGCCAAAGGCCGTATTGAGGACGACATTGGCAGTTTTCCGGCCGACGCCCGGAAGGGCTTCCAGCGCTTCGCGGTTCTCCGGTACTTCACCGCCATGCTGCTCCAGCAAAATTTTACAGGTCTTGATGACATTTTCGGCTTTGGAGTTAAACAGACCGATGGTCTTGATATATTCCTTAATGCCGTCAACGCCTAAGTCGTACATGGCTTGCGGGGTATTGGCCACCGGGTAGAGCTTGTCTGTGGCTTTGTTGACGCTGACATCGGTGGCCTGCGCGGACAACAAGACGGCGATGAGCAACTCAAAAGGTGTGCTCCAGTTCAGTTCCGTTTCCGGATGCGGGTTCTCTGCTCTCAGGCGTTCAAGGATTTGAACGCGTTTTTCATTGTTCATGTTAACTTCCTGACGCCTCGCGGCGGATACCCGCTGCCTGTTTTGTCCTGGTGTAGGGCCAGGGCCGTTCCGGACGGCTGAAACAGCAAGCAACGGGTTACTTTCATATGATGGTTGAACGTGTATCGGTTTTAATTTGCCGAAGTGATCCGCACTCGCTCGATTTGTGGCTTCGTTTCCGCTGCGGCGGATTTCTTCTCGCGTTGTTTATCGATGACATTTTTCAGCGCGATGATAAAACCGACCCCGATAAAGGCGCCGGGTGGTAACATCGCCAGCAGGAAGTTGCTGTCAAAGCTGAAGATTTCGATGCGCAGCACCGCAGCCCAATCTCCCAGCAGGCGATCCGCGCCATCAAACAGGGTTCCGTTCCCCAGAACTTCACGCATTGCCCCCAGGACGACCAGCGCCGAGGTCAGGCCCATGCCCATCCACAATCCATCCAGTACCGCCGGCAGCGGGGCATTTTTAGAGGCAAACGACTCGGCCCGGCCGATGATGATACAGTTGGTCACAATCAGCGGGATGAAGATCCCGAGTGACTGGTACAGGCCATAGGTGAAGGCGTTCATCAGTAATTGTACACACGTTACCAGTGCGGCGATGATCATTACAAACACCGGGATCCGGACTTCGGATGGGATCCACTGCCGGACCAGTGAGACGATCAGGTTCGAGCCGATCAGCACCATGGTCGAGGCCAGCCCCAGGCCCAGCGCATTGGTCACGGTCGCCGAGACGGCCAGCAAGGGACAAAGGCCCAGCAGTTGAACGATGGCCGGGTTATTGTGCCACAGGCCATTTTTCATCAGTTCTTTATTCGTACTCATGCTTTATCCTGGCAGTTCAGCGGTTGATTAAACAGTTGCTGCTGGTGGCGTTGGTAATACAGGGAAACGTGCTTCACCGCGCCGACAACAGCTCGGGGAGTAATGGTCGCCCCGGTAAACTGATCGAAGTTGCCGCCATCTTTGCGCACAGCCCAGTTCGGATCCTTCTCACCTTGCAGTTTTTTGCCGGTAAAACTATCAATCCAGTCCGAGATTTGGGTATCAATTTTATCGCCCAGTCCCGGTGTTTCATTATGGTTCAGCACCCGGACACCCGTGACCGCCCCTGCCTTGTCGAGGCCGACAATCAGTTTAATCGCACCATTGTAACCGTCGGGTGCGATGGCTTCGATGGCCACGCCGGAAATTTCACCGTCCTTTGTCGCTAGGTAAGCTGGCATCGGCTCGGCAGTGCCTAAATATTGCGCGCTGGAGATCAGCGTACAGCTTTGGGACAACTCGTTATCATGGCTGTCGGCCGGGATCACCTGGTTCAGTACTTTCAACAAATCTTTTTGTTGCTGGGCCTGAATCCGGTCCGCCGTGAGCAAGTAAGTCAGCGAGACCAGAAGGGTAGAGAGTAAAGCGAACGTGGCCAGCACGCCGCTGTTTTTTTTCATTGCCTTGAGCATGCTGACTCCTATGAGTGGCCGTAAGTCCGGGGACGGGTGTAGTAGTCGATCAGGGGAACGCACATATTAGCCAACAGGACCGCAAACGCGACGCCATCCGGATAGCCGCCCCAGGTACGGATGAAAAACACCAGCAGACCAATCAGCGCACCGAAGATGATCCGCCCCTTGGGAGTGGTGGAAGCAGAGACTGGATCGGTGGCGATGAAAAATGCCCCCAGCATCGTCGCGCCTGAGAACAAGTGCATGATCGGAGATGCTGTCCCGTCCGGGTGAACGATAAAGGCCAGGGTACTGGCGACAAACAGTGCGCCCAGCATGCCGGCCGGAATGTGCCATTGGATGATGCGCATTTTGAGCATCACCAACCCGCCGATCAGGAAACCCAGATTAACCCACTCCCAGCCTACACCTGCAATGGTGCCGAACTCCGGGCCGGTCAGAATTTCCGTGGTCGTGTGACCTGTGGTCAGGGACGTTTTCAGTGTATCCAGTGGGGTGGCCATCGTCACACCATCAATCGACATCCGCAGTTGGTGAATGCTGAATCCATCCTGGGTGAAGCCGGTGAAAATCGCGAGAACACTGTCGGGCAGTGTGACGGGGTGCGCGATCAACGAAGATGGCGGTAACCAGGTTGTCATCTGGACCGGGAAGGAGATCAGCAGCACGACATAGGCCACCATCGCCGGGTTAAACAGGTTTTGTCCCAGCCCACCGTATAAATGCTTGGCGATCACAATCGCAAAGACTACACCAATCACGGTCAGCCACCAGGGAGACAACGGCGGAATCGAAATGCCGAGCAATACCCCGGTCAGCAGGGCACTGTTGTCTCGCAGGTAAGGCATGATGGGACGGCGGCGTAGCTTGAGGATGGCCGTTTCAGCGCCAACCGCGACCAGTGACGCGAGCAAGACCTGGAGCAGGACACCCCAGCCAAAGAAAAACCATTGGGCGGCAACACCCAAAGCCGTGCAAAGAATGACTGTCCGCATAATGTCACGGGTACTGCGGCGACTATGGGTATGCGGTGAACTGGCAATGTTAAAAGCCACGATTAGTTTTCCTCATGATTCTGTGGTGCATCTTTTCCGGCCTGTTCGGCTTCTTTGGCTGCCTTGCGGGCTTTGGCGCGGGCAATGGCAGCGGCAACAGCGGCTTTTTTCGGATCCTCTGCAGGCGTGTCGGCTTGCTCAGCATCTGCCTGTTCCGTGTCAGCTTTTTCAGGCGTTGCAGATTCAGCCTGTTGGGCAGCTTTGCGGGCTTTGGCGCGCGCAATGGCAGCAGCAACCGCGGCTTTCTTCGGATCTTCTGCAGGCGCGTCGGCTGGCTCAGCATCCGCCTGCTCCGTGTCAGGTTTTTCTGACGCTGCAGATTCGGCCTGTTGGGCAGCTTTACGGGCTTTGGCGCGGGCAATGGCAGCAGCAACAGCGGCTTTCTTCGGATCTGCTGCAGGCGCGTCGGCTGGCTCGGTATCCGCCTGCTCCGTATCAGCTTTTTCAGGCGCAGCAGATTCAGCCTGCTGAGCTGCTTTGCGGGCTTTGGCGCGGGCAATGGCAGCAGCAACGGCGGCTTTTTTCGGATCCTCTGCAGGCGCGTCGGCTGGCTCGGTATCCGCCTGTTCAATTTCAGCTTTTTCAGGCGTTGCAGATTCAGCCTGCTGGGTTGCCTTGCGGGCTTTGGCACGGGCAATGGCTGCGGCAACGGCGGCTTTCTTCGGATCCGCTTCAGACGTTTCAGTCTGGTCTACATTGTTTTGCTGCGCCGCTTTACGGGCTTTGGCACGGGCAATCGCAGCAGCGACGGCGTCTTTCTTGGCATCGCCTGAGTTGACTGGCGCTTCTGAATCTGGCTTGGTTGTTTCAGCAGCTTGTTTCTCGGCTTTTCGCTCACGGGCCTGACGTTTGCGCTCTTCGCGCAATTTGGCCATTTCGGTGTTATCCGGTAATGCTTCGGTGTTGTCGGATTGCGCGGCCTGGGCTTCGGCCTGCTTGGCTTTGGCACGAGCAATCGCCGCGGCAACCGCCGGCTTTTTCTCTGCGGTTGCGTCGGTCGCAGCAGCTTCTTGCTTGGCCTTCACTCGGGCAATGGCCGCTGCGACGGCATCATCACCGCCCGTAGATTTCATCTCTTTGCGTCGGTCGTCGGCCGCTTTCTTAAAGCGATTCTCGCGCTCTTGCTTATCACGCTCTAAACGGGCGTTCTTTGCTTCAAAGCGCAGTTTCGCGCGTTCGGCATTGATTTCATCCTGTTTGCGGTGACGAATTTCAGCTTTGGCCTGGCGGTAATAGTGCACCAGCGGAATTTCACTCGGGCAGACGTAAGCACACGCCCCGCACTCAATGCAGTCAAACAGGTTGTATTCTTCACATTTTTCGAAATCTTCATCCTTGGCATACCACTGCAGTTGCTGCGGTAGCAGGGAAACCGGGCAGGCTTCTGCACAAGCCGTGCAGCGAATACAAGCCATTTCATGATTTGCCGGCGAGATTTCTTTGCGTGTCGGCGCCAAGATACAGTTGGAGATTTTGGTCACCGGCACGGCGGTGTGTGGCAGGGTGAAGCCCATCATCGGGCCGCCCATGATCACACGCGATAGTTTTTTATCGGCCTGAAAACCGAAGCGTTCAAGCAGAAATTGCACCGGGGTTCCCAGGAGTGCCCAGGTATTGCCCGGTTGCTTGACGGTTTGCCCGGTCACAGTGACGACGCGTTGGATTAAGGGCTCGCCATCAATGACGGCGCGCTTGATCGCATGGGTGGTCCCCACGTTATGCATCATAATGCCAATGTCTGCCGGGATGCCCTTGGACGGTACTTCTTTCCCGGTCAGCACTTTGATCAACTGCTTTTCGCCACCAGAGGGATACTTGGTCGGGATCACCCGGATCACGATCTGATCATGCTCGGCGAGCTGGTGTTGCAGCGCTGTGATGGCTTCCGGCTTGTTATCTTCAATCCCAATCACGGTAAGCTTAGGTTGCAGGATATGCTGCAGGATCCGGATCCCCTCGATCACTTCCTGGGCACAGTCCTGCATCAGGCGATCATCGGCGGTAATATAAGGCTCACACTCGGCCGCATTGATAATCAGAATATCGGTTTTACCCAGCCCGCTCTGGAGTTTGCGGCCGGCCGGGAAGCCAGCGCCGCCCATCCCGGCAATGCCATGAAGGCGGATATGATCAATCAGATCAGCCGGTGTGGCATCGTGGTAATTCGCGACGGGTGTTTTGGCAATCCAGGTCTCTTGCCCATCGGGCTCAATCACGATACAGCGATCGGAGAGGCCGGAAGGGTGGGCGATGGTATGTTGTTCGATGGCGATCACGGTACCCGAGGTCGGGGCGTGGATCGGCACGCTCAACGCGACATCGGTATGGGTCAGCATTTGACCTTTTTTGACGGTGTCGCCGACCGAGACCAGGACATCACCGATTGCGCCCAGATGCTGCTTCAAAGGCAGGATCAGTTTGGGCGGCAGCTCGGCTTTAGCAATTGGGGTGCGATTCGACAGGGTTTTCTGCTCCGGCGGATGAATGCCCCCCGGAAAGTCCCATAGCTGGCCTTGTTTAATTTGTTCGATAATTGACAGCATGGTTACCTTACCTTGTTGACTGTTGCATCCGTTGGAATATTGACCACTGGGATTTGGTCGAGATCCCACTTCCAGCTTTCGGGCGTCGATTCAACCGGCACCATCTCGATACAGTCGGTTGGGCAAGGTGCAACACACAGATCACAGCCGGTACATTCGTCTTTAATGACGGTATGCAGTGCCTTGGTGCCGCCGACAATGGCGTCGACCGGACAGGCCTGAATACACTTGGTACAGCCGATACACATATCTTCGTGAATAAAGGCAACTTTCTTCAGGCCTTTCTCTTCATCGTGAGCAGACTCCTGAACGTCAACGCCCATTAGGTCGGCCAGTTTTTCTATGGTCTGCTGACCGCCCGGCGGACACTTGTTGATGTCGTCGCCATTGGCGATGGCTTCGGCGTAAGGGCGGCAACCCGGGTAGCCGCATTGGCCACACTGGGTTTGCGGCAAAATGGCATCAATCTGCTCGACGATCGGATCGGCTTCGACCTTGAAGCGAATGGAGGCAAAGCCCAGAACTAACCCAAAAATCGCAGCAAGCACTGCGATCGCAATGACAGCAATTAAAATTCCACTCATCTTACAATTTCACCAATCCAGTAAAGCCGAGGAAGGCCAGAGACATCAGGCCAGCGGTGATCATCGCGATGGAGGCGCCTTTAAAAGGGGTTGGGACATCAGCAGCGGCGATTCGCTCGCGCATCGATGCGAAGAGGACCAGAACCAGGGAGAAACCAACGGCCGCACCAAATCCGTAAATTACGGATTCAATGAAATTATGGCGCTCATTTATATTCAATAGCGCAACCCCCAATACCGCACAGTTGGTGGTAATCAGCGGCAGGAAGATCCCCAGCAGGCGGTACAGGGTCGGGCTGGTCTTATGGACGACCATTTCGGTAAATTGCACGACCACTGCGATGACCAGAATAAAGCTGAGGGTACGCAGGTACTGAATACCCAGCGGTTCAAGAATATAGGCTTCAACCAGGTAGGCGCAGACAGAAGCCAGGGTCAGGACAAACGTGGTTGCCAGACCCATGCCGATTGCAGTTTCCAGTTTTTTAGACACACCCATAAACGGGCAGAGGCCTAAAAACTTCACCAGGACGAAGTTGTTGACCAACACTGTCCCTATGAGGAGTAGTAGGTATTCAGTCATACCGTCTTAATTATCAATGCTAGAGATCCGTATATTATCTTCCTTTGTGTACCCTATAACAACTCCTCTGAAGCAGGGTTTTTTAAGTTTGATGTGCTTTTCACCAATCAATGCAAGGACTTTTGCGCTGCGAAAGGGATACATTTTATGATAATGATTCTCATTTGTGTAATTCGGCAGTGAAACGTCATGGAAACAAGATGGGCAGCAAGCTCATTGGCAGGTGATTCGCTGACAATGAGCTTGCTGGTGATGTGTCTGGTGTTGTGCATGTTTCAAGTCAGCAGGAACCACTTAGCAGTGTTCTCGTGTCGTTGCGAATTTTGCGGTGCAAAACAGAATTTCGAAATTGCTGGAAAAAATTTCTTGATTTTATCGAGGCCTGTGATTGCAAGGCTTCTATGAAGTTATCCACGAAAACTGTGGATAACTATGTTGATGTCTGCTTGGAAAACTACAACGCGGGCAGGAATGTTCCGATATGGTGAATAATTGCTCTATATGGGGTTGGGTGACTAAACGGTTGTTATCTGGTGAGATAAGCAGCAATTTCGCAATGGATATGAATCAGTTAGAGTAAATGCTTTAATTTTTGGTATGGACCTGAGTCATTGTGAATTGATTTTCATCAAGGTATGGAAAAGCTGTGGATGATCCCGGATACAAAAAATTGGGAAAAGGGATATTTTGAGTGCTGAAAAACAGCTTTGAAGTATAGCCGAACCGGATGATCGTGTTCGTGGGCGGTGATAATACGCTTATCACAAGATTGGATCAATCCCTGGTCTGGCGTTTTTTGGCTTTTTTTCAGATGCCCTCTGTGGACAGGGAAGATGCCCGAGTGGGTGCGCCGGGGTGAGAGAAGAAATCGGAGCGCTTATTGACATGTGTCGAGAGGGTAGCACAATGAAGGATCACAGAGTGTTCCCTTCTGAATATTGACGGAAATTACGCATGGACAAAGTGTTCGAACTGTCTTCCCGCTTTTCGCCTTCCGGCGATCAGCCGACGGCAATCAATCAGTTGCTGGAAGGACTGGATGCCGGCTTGGCGCATCAGACCCTGCTGGGTGTGACCGGCTCAGGTAAAACCTTTACCGTCGCCAACGTCATTGCGCAGGCGAACCGCCCGACCTTGATATTGGCGCCGAATAAAACGTTGGCGGCGCAGCTTTACGGGGAGATGAAAGAGTTCTTTCCGAACAATGCGGTTGAGTACTTCGTTTCTTACTATGACTATTACCAGCCGGAAGCTTACGTACCAACCACAGACACCTTCATCGAGAAAGATGCCTCGGTGAACGCCCATATCGAGCAAATGCGCCTGTCTGCCACCAAAGCGCTGATGGAGCGTCGGGACGTGATTATCATTGCGTCGGTGTCGGCGATTTACGGCCTGGGGGATCCGGATTCTTACCTGAAAATGATGTTGCACGTCCGCCGTGGTGATCTGCTGGATCAACGCGATATTCTGCGACGGTTGGCGGAACTGCAATATACCCGCAATGATTTGGCGTTTGAGCGCGGCACCTTCCGGGTTCGTGGGGAAGTCATTGATATCTTCCCGGCGGAATCGGAAAAAGATGCGGTTCGGATTGAGCTGTTCGACGAGGAAGTTGATTGTATCAGTATGTTCGACCCGCTCACCGGGGCGATTTTGCAAAAAGATATCCCACGGGCGACCATTTATCCGAAAACGCACTACGTGACTCCGCGTGAGCGGATCCTCGAAGCGGTGGATCACATCAAAGTCGAGCTGGCGAGTCGCCGCAAACAACTGATGGACAATAACAAGCTGGTGGAAGAGCAGCGGATTGCCCAGCGGACGCAGTTTGATATCGAAATGATGAATGAGCTCGGATTTTGCTCCGGGATTGAAAACTACTCCCGTTACCTCAGCGGTCGGGCGGAAGGCGAGCCGCCACCGACCCTGTTTGATTACCTGCCGCCGGACGGGCTGCTGATTATTGACGAGTCCCACGTCACCGTGTCTCAGATCGGGGCCATGTACCGGGGCGATCGCTCGCGGAAAGAAAATTTGGTGGAATACGGATTTCGTTTGCCGTCGGCACTGGATAACCGGCCGCTGAAGTTCGAAGAGTTTGAAGCACTGGCACCGCAAACCTTATACGTCTCAGCGACACCGGGCAATTACGAAGTCGAGAAATCCGGCGGGGAAATTGCCGAGCAGGTGGTGCGACCAACCGGCTTGCTGGATCCGGAAATTGAAGTGCGTCCGGTGGCAACGCAGGTTGATGATTTGCTCTCGGAGATCCGCATTCGTGAAGCCAAGGGAGAGCGGGTGTTGGTGACCACCCTGACCAAACGCATGGCCGAGGATTTGACGGAATACCTCGACGAACACGGGGTGAAAGTGCGATATCTGCACTCGGACATCGATACGGTCGAGCGGGTCGAAATCATCCGGGACTTGCGCTTGGGTGAATTTGATGTGCTGGTGGGGATCAACCTGTTGCGAGAAGGGTTGGATATGCCGGAAGTATCCCTGGTGGCCATTCTCGATGCCGACAAAGAAGGCTTCCTGCGCTCGGAGCGGTCGCTGATCCAGACAATTGGCCGGGCGGCGCGAAACCTGGAAGGGAAGGCAATCCTCTATGCAGACCGGATCACCGGCTCGATGGAGCGGGCGATCAATGAAACCGATCGGCGTCGTGAAAAACAGCGAGCGTATAATGAAGAACGCGGCATTGTGCCGCAGGCACTCAATAAAGCGGTGGCGGACATTCTGGAGCTGGGTCAACCGGGCAAGCGTCGAACCAACAAAGCGGCGCAGTTGCATCAGGTCGCGGAGAAGAAAGGGGTCTATACCACGCTTTCACCGCAACAACTGGAGCTGGAAATTCAGAAGCTCGAGTCTGAAATGTATGATTTGGCGCAGAACCTGGAGTTTGAGAAGGCCGCGGAAGTTCGGGATAAAATCCAGACCATGCGTGAGCAGTTTATCGTCAATAGTTAACTTGCGTGACGCTTGCCCCTGAACTTTAGATAAAAAAAAGCCAACCGCAATTACTTCGGTTGGCATCATTGTTTAAGTGAAAAAATTCCACAAACAACGTCAGTTGGCTAGGTTGACTCTCAGGAAAGAGTCGAAATAGATAATGCAGGCTGCGTGCCAACTTTTTTGTCATGCCTCATTGTACTTTCTTATGGCTTTCACGGAGCATTTTGTGGACAGCAGTTGCGAATTTGGTGTGTTTTTTTTGCAATTTGCAAATCATTATGCAATTCACTGTGGCAAAATAGAAAAACTGGCATTTGTAATAACACGTTTTTTCCCTATTGATTACAATTGCTTTAGGGAATAGGGGTTGGAGGGGCAATGGAGAGCAAGTCTACACAGCGACACGTCTTAATGGTCGAAGATACCGCGTCAGTTGCGGCCTTGTACAAATCTTACCTGAATCCTCTTGGTTTGTCGGTCAACATTGTCGGGACCGGGGCGGAAGCCCTCAACGCGATGAAAGCTGAGACGCCGGATTTGATCCTGCTTGATTTGCGTTTGCCGGATATGACCGGGATGGCGGTTCTGGAGTCCGTGCGTCGCGATTACGGTAACATTCCGGTTGTGATCATGACCGCGCATGGCTCGATTGATGTTGCGGTAGAGGCGATGCGGCACGGGGCGCAGGATTTTCTGATCAAGCCTTGTGAAGCGGACCGCTTGCGGATCACCGTGAATAACGCTTTGCGAGCTGGGGAATCCGATGCGACGGATACGGCGCAACCGGGGCAGGGGAGTGCGCAATACCAAGGCTTTATCGGCAACAGCCTGCCGATGCAGGCGGTATACCGGGTGATTGAGTCGGCGGCGTCCAGTAAGGCGACCGTGTTTATTACCGGTGAAAGCGGGACCGGGAAAGAAGTCTGCGCTGAAGCGGTTCATGCGGCGAGCCCGAGGAGCAGTCAGCCTTTTGTGGCGCTCAACTGTGCGGCCATCCCGAAAGAGTTAATCGAAAGCGAATTGTTCGGACATGTGAAAGGTGCGTTCACCGGCGCGTCGACGGAGCGTAAGGGCGCTGTTGAGCTGGCGAATCTCGGGACGCTCTTTTTGGATGAGCTTTGTGAGATGGATTTGGATTTGCAAAGCAAATTGCTTCGCTTTATACAAACCGGTACGTATCAGAAAGTCGGCTCGTCTAAAACCAGCAAGGTTGATGTCCGGTTTGTCTGTGCAACCAACCGTAATCCCTGGGTGGAAGTTCAGGAAGGGCGGTTCCGGGAAGATTTGTATTACCGGCTACATGTGATTCCGGTCACCTTGCCGCCGTTGCGTGAGCGTGGCGAGGATGTGATCGAAATTGCCCATGCGCTGCTGGCTTTAATGTCAGTTGAAGAGCATAAGCAGTTCTCCCGCTTCTCCGCAGAAGTGATTGATTTGTTTCAGCGTTACGCCTGGCCGGGGAATGTCCGCGAGTTGCAGAACGTGATCCGCAATATCGTGGTACTCAATTCCGGTGAAGAAGTGACCTTACAGATGGTGCCACCGCCGATCTACTCGGGAACTGGCGCTGAATTTGCATATTTAACACAACAACCTACCGAGTTGCACCCGGCCTCTGGTTGGAATACGCAACCTGAAGGCTATGCTGGCGCCGAGACCCGAGCAGAAACTGCATTTCAGCGGCTCCCGGATCGCGCGGAAGTAGAACCGTTGTGGGTTGTTGAAAAACGCGCGATTCAAGCGGCAATTGATGCGTGTGATGGAAACATTCCGCGAGCTGCGGGCTTACTGGAAGTAAGTCCATCAACGATTTATCGAAAACTGCAGACCTGGCAGGATGGGGCTGGTAGTAACAGGGAGACGAAATAAATGACAACAAGTATTAACGCATCAACCATCAAGCGCTTAGCTGAAGAAGTTGGTCAGGATACCGTTTCACTGTTGCTTAAAGTGTTCAGTGATGAGTTAGAACAGTATCTGAGGCAGCTTTCCGATCAGCCTTCTGTGAGTCAGGTCAGGGAGATCAGCCACGCGATCAAAAGTAGCGCGGCGAGTTTTGGTGCCGATGATCTGGCGGAAATGGCTCAGGAATGTGAATCCCGGATGAAGCAAGGACAGGCGGACTGGATGCATGACCACCTGCCTGAATTCAGGCTGATGGTGCAGGGCATGGCGCTGGAATATAAGCAGTTAGCCAGCAATGATGAGCTTATCAATCGCCTCTTTTAGCTTTTCCCGGTCATGGCGCCATTCGTGATTACTTGAAGCCAGCGCTTCGATAATCTGCTGATAACGTGGTGCCAATTCCGTTCGATGGTGATCCGTCAGGACACCATCGACGGCTCTTCCCCCCATGGCGCGTTCGCACCAATGCAGCATCGTTTCCAGATTCATCGCACCGGCGGGTCCTTTCTCTTTATCCAAGTTGGTGATAAAGATAATTTTTGCGCGGCAGTGTTTCAGCGCCTGTTTGATTTCCTTCAACAGTAACGGGGGCATCACACTGGTCAGGAAACTACCGGGCCCCAGCAGGACGAGGTCAGCCTGTTCAATGGCCTGAACCGCTTCCTTGGTGGCCGGCACGGCCGGTTCGACATAGAGCCGCAATGGCACTTCATTGAGTTCATCCACGCTGGTTTCACCGGAAATGATGTCGCCGTTTCTCAGCATGGCGGTCAGATCGGCCGGATGTTCAGACATCGGTACAATCTGGGTGTCGACTTTGAGCATATCGCGGATCAGGGTGATGGCATCCAGCGGTCGGATCGATAAGTTATCCAGTGCGGTCAGCATCAGGTTGCCCAGGTTATGGCCGTTCAGTTCGCCATTACCGCGAAAACGGTATTCAAAAATCATCGAGCCGACAGAAGGCTCGGTAATTAACTGGTTAATGCAGTTTCGGGTATCGCCCCAGGCAATACCGCCCTGACAGGCGCGAATGCGGCCGGTTGACCCGCCGTTATCGGTCGTGGTGACGATGCCGGTCACCTGGGAGCCATAGCTGGAAAGGGCTGAGAGCACACGGCCCAGGCCATGTCCGCCGCCAATGGCCACTATTTTCGTATTGGTCGTCGTATGTGTCATCGCCATAAAGGCCGTTGTAAAGATTCCGGATCGGCAAGTGTAGCGATTTTGGGGGCGGCTAGCCAAGCCCCTGGTTAGAGGATGCAACAAGTATCACGAAATGCGAGGACGCCCACACTTTACCGCGGTATAGGGCAAAAAAACCTTCTGCAATTACAGAAGGCGAAGGTTATCACAACGACAGTGTCTGGTTGGCGCAGTCCGGTTTTAGTGGGGCTTATGCATGATACTCATCAGGTAGTCATAGGTGTCCATGCAGCTTGGTGTATTGAGTAGCATCTGTTTTTCGCTGGCAGGCACCGGCAGAATCTCCAGCCAGCGCTGACAAAGCCAGCTGAGATTATTAAATTGTTTTTTCTGATTTAACTGATTAAGTTCAGGATGTTTTTTGAACATCTGCTTAAGCTTGTCAGCTAAAATACGTTGCTCATTGCGGATTTTGACTTCCGGCCACTGCGGAATGAGTTCACACTCACCGCTGATGGCGCCGGACTCGCTTTGCTCCAACGCGTGGATACGAAAGTTTTCGTGGCCGGACACGGTCACAATCAATGAGCCGTCAATGGCTGAGGTATCGAAGTCTTCGACGGTCACCCGAGTGCCGATATGGAAAAATTCGTGGCCATGCTCATTTTCGTCAAACATACAGATGCCAAAGCCTTCAGGGGACAATAGTGCCGCTTTAAATGCTTCCATTTGCGGACCTGGTGCAATGCGGATTGGCATTCTTCCACCGGGCAGGACATGGCGTTTTTGAAAAAGTAGTGGTAATGACTGTTTCATAATCGGCTCCGGCTGTCGTTCTTGATGTCTGGTATGCTAGACGTTGCAATAGTGATGCCGGAATTTCATCTGATGGTCAGATCGCCTGATTTAAGCCGGATTCCTTCATTTTATAGATGCGTTTGTTTTCATATTGCAAACTTCAGCCGTTGAGCTGTTGCAAATTGCGAATCATTTTTGATTCGCAATAATTTTGAGCGCACTGTCGCTGGGGAGTAACTCCAGGTGGCTTTGTTCGTTGAAGTACCAGCCTTTGATGATGCCTTTGGCCATCATGTCATGAAATCCGGCGATAACTTCTTCCGCGGCTTCACGAGCATGTCGGGCATCAAGCCCTTCTTCGCGCTGCAAGTAGAGCGCAATATCGTTTACAGTGGCAGATTCGATGATATTGGACATAATTCCCCCACAAACAGTAAGAAAATTTGCATAACTTCTCTTTAGTAGTATTGTCGCGATTTCTGGCGATCGGTAGAATGCCCTACATCTTTTTTAGAGAATTGTCATTAGGCCAAACTCTCTGATAAGTTATAAAGACTATGCCGCTTTGTTGTTGGTGATCGGGTGAATTATCGCACTCACAACAAAGTAGCCATAACTCCGAGCTCTATTCACTAAGTTGCCTCGTGAAAGACGCAATAGGTGGCGTGAGCCGTGACAGTATGTCACCAGGGTCGATAAAGAAATGCATCGGCCTCCCGTATTTGGAAAGGTGTTTCGTGGCGAATCAATTTGAAGACCAATACCATCGCAAGTTTTACTACTTGCGGCTTTCAGTGACGGACGTTTGTAATTTCAAATGTACCTACTGCCTCCCTGACGGCTATCGGCCGGCAGAGAGAAAAAAACCTTCTTTTCTAACCCTGGATGAAATTCGCCGGGTGACTGGCGCGTTCGCGGCTTGCGGAACCACCAAAGTCCGGATCACCGGGGGAGAGCCGTCATTGCGACGGGACTTCACCGACATCATCCGGACGGTTGCCGAGCAGCCCGGGATCCGCAAAGTGGCAACCACCACCAATGGTTACCGCATGGCGAAGCATGTCCGGGAGTGGCGTCAGGCCGGCTTAACGCATTTGAATGTGAGTGTTGACAGCTTGGATCCGAAGATGTTCTTCCAGATCACTGGCGAGAACCTGTTCCACCAGGTGATGGATGGCATTGATGCGGCCTTTGCTGCCGGCTTTGAACAGGTCAAGATCAATACGGTTTTGCTCAAAGACCTCAATTCGCAACAGCTGCCGCAGTTCCTGAACTGGATTAAAGATCGGCCGATTCAACTCCGGTTTATCGAGCTGATGCAAACCGGTGAAATGGACAGTCTGTTTCAGCGCCACCATGTCTCCGGCGTGAGTTTCCGAAACCATCTGATTGCCAATGGTTGGCTGCTCAAGCCCCGGGCCAACAATGATGGTCCCGCCCAGGTTTTCTTCCACCCAGACTATCAGGGGGAAGTGGGCCTGATTATGCCGTATGAGAAAGATTTTTGTCAGAGCTGTAACCGGCTGCGGATCTCAGCTCTTGGCAAACTGCACCTGTGCCTGTTTGGCGATCATGGGGTCGATCTGCGTGATTTGCTGAGCCATGACCACCAGGAGGCAGCGCTGATCGATCGGATTCAACGTGGATTGCAGGAAAAAGCGGTCAGTCATTTTCTGGATGACGGCAATACCGGCATGACACCTCACCTTGCATCTATTGGTGGTTAACACCCCCGGGCCTTACTTCATCTCGAGAAAGGCGGCTGGCTCGCTGTGGGTTGAAATGGCTGGGCTTGGTTGCATGACCATCTGAAGGAAAAACAATGACACAATTGACACACATTAATGCATCCGGCGAAGCCAACATGGTGGATGTATCCGGGAAGGCAGACACGGTACGTGAAGCGCGGGCTGAAGCATTTGTCCACATGGCGCCAGAGACGCTGGCATTGATTGTCTCGGGCCAACATCACAAAGGGGATGTCTTCGCAACCGCGCGGATTGCCGGGATCCAGGCCGCAAAGAAAACCTGGGATTTGATCCCGCTGTGCCATCCGTTGCTATTGTCGAAAGTTGAAGTTCAATTAGAAGCTATTCCGGCTGAGAATACCGTCCGGATTGAGTCATGCTGTAAACTGGCCGGCAAAACCGGGGTGGAGATGGAAGCGCTGACGGCTGCCTCTGTGGCGGCATTAACCATTTATGACATGTGTAAAGCGGTTCAGAAAGATATGGTGATTGGCCAGGTCCGTTTGCTGGAAAAAACGGGCGGCAAATCCGGACATTTTAAGGTGGAAGCATGATTAAGGTACTTTTCTTTGCTCAGGTCAAAGAGCTGGTGGGCGTTGATCAACTTGATGTTACCGCTGAATTCACGACAGCTGAGGCATTGCGGGCGCACCTGGCAGCCCGTGGTGATAAATGGCAACTGGCACTGGAGCCGGGAAAATTGCTGGTTGCAGTGAATCAGACCATTTGTGCTCTCGACAGTGCGCTCAACGATGGTGATGAAGTTGCCTTCTTCCCGCCGGTGACCGGAGGCTGATGATGATTTCAGTACAGGTTGAAGATTTCTCTGTTGCCGAAGAATACGCCAGGCTGGCTGAGGGCAACGATGCCGGTGCGGTCGTTACGTTTGTCGGTAAAGTGCGTGATTTCAATCAGGGGGATCACGTCACCGGACTGTCGCTGGAACATTATCCCGGCATGACCGAAAAAGCACTGGCGGAAATTGTTGAACAAGCCCAATCGCGTTGGCCGTTGTTGCAAACCCGGGTGATCCACCGGGTCGGCGATTTGGCGCTGGGTGATCAAATTGTCTTTGTCGGTGTGACCAGTGCCCATCGCGGCGCTGCATTTCAGGCGTGTGAATTTATCATGGATTACCTGAAGACCCGGGCACCGTTCTGGAAAAAAGAGCAAACCCCGGCTGAATCTCGCTGGGTTGATGCCCGAGAAACGGACACCACGGCCGCTGAGCGTTGGCAGTCCTCGTGACCTAAGCTGACCGACTTGTTGCCAGAATCGGGTAACAAGTCGGTGGTTGCCCTGCTTTTATCCTCTCGTCACTGCATGTACTCACGGGAAATCAACCGTGAACACCATCATTATCTCATTGCAGTTCCGCTGTTTTCTTCATCACATCAATGTTTTTTGATGTACCGAGGGATGGATTCACCCCCCGATTATTTACTGTCAGAAATCTGTCGTTTAGGGGATCCCTCTGAAATGGCGATAGAGCAAGCCTCTCGCTGATGACCGCTGGTCTCAATGCTTCTTAGCTTATAGATGAATGGACTGAATTATGAGGTATATTATGAATTATATTATTGCATTTACTCTGGGCTCATTGTTTTATTTTGAATGCTTGGTTTAAGTTCGAATTTTACACTGAATCCCTGCGTCATTTGTCTATTTGAAAATACATCTATTCCTTTGTCGTACGACTAGGTTGATTTAATTTCCCGCTCGGTATTCCTTATTTATTTCGTATCATGATTGACCCATTTTTTAGGTTTATTGATAACCTTGAAGGGGTGGTTTTTTGTCTTTTTTATATTTTTTTGTGATTTTTAGTTATCTTGTATTCCATTTGGTTATCGATGGTGGTTTCTGGTTTATGCGTTCTTGATGAATAAATTGTCATAAATTGCACGTAATTTATAAATCTTTGGGTATTTTATTCATTGTTTGCGGGTCTGCATGTGGTTCATGATGCTGTTGAATGCTGATTTTGTGGTTTTATATCGTATTGCGGCGGGTTTATGTTGCTGATATGTTTCATCTCGACTTGGGATGAGTCGAAATTACAGAAATTTACAGGTAAGTAAAAATGAAAAAAACACTATTAGCAGTAGCAATTCCCGCAATTATTTTCAGCAATGCCGCCAGTGCCGTTGAACTTCTGAAAGACGAAGGTGCGATGGTTGATTTTTACGGTCAACTGCGTACACAAGTTGAAAAATACGAAGACAAAGACGTGACTCTAAACGCTGGCTCTTCTCGTGCTGGTGTTCAAGCTCAATATGCGCTTTCTGATACAGTGGACGTATTTGGTAAGGTTGAGTTTGGCATCGCCTTCAAGGAATCGAAGGACGAGTACAATATGAAAAACCGTCTGCACTTTGCCGGTGTAGATACAGATTTCGGTAAGATTTCGTTTGGTCGCCAGTGGATTGTTTCGGATGAAACCTACGGCGCTGACTACTCTTACTTCTTCGGTGGTTCAGCGATGCCTTACGCAACGCTTTCTGGTGCACGCCATGACTCACTGATCAAATACGTTTTTGAAGGTGAAAACTTTCTGCTGGCTGCGAACTACGGCTTGGCTGAAGATGACACCAACCAGGAACTGTCTGAGCTTTATGTGACAACAAGTGTTGCTGGCTTCAATTTCCACGTTGGTGGTGGTGTGAACCGCGATAAATCTTATAAAGTCGGTACGGACAAAGTCACTAATCCAGCCAAAGAGGCTGATGTAAACGCAGATCTGGAAAACACTTACTACGAAGGTACAGTTGAATATACTTTCGGTCCGGCACTGATCGGCTTCACTTACTACAATGCTGAGCTTGAATCACAAACTTCAGCTCTGTCAATTGATAGTGATGGCTACAGCCTGGGTGGTACCTTCAGCTGGGCAGAGAATGCGACGGCTTACGCAGGTTATGAATACCTGGAGCAAACTGGTGGTGGTCTGAGCGACGACAGCCAGAATATCTACATCGGCACCGATTACCACTTCAACAAGTGGTCTCGTATCTATGTTGAGTACGGTTATAAAGACGGCACAACGCTGGCTTACTCTAATACTGCAGCGAACACCACGATTTCTGGTAGCAAAGCAGATGGTGAAAGCCAGTACGCTATTGGCGCCCGCGTTTACTGGTAATTCCACTCAACATTCATTGTCTTATTTATTTTGCCCGGCTGACCCGCCGGGCTTTTTTGTGGCTGGCGTTCAGCGTCGTTTCGGCAAGGGTTCAGATTGCAGGCAATAAAATAGCCCCTGAGATGGGGCTAGGCTGGTGGTAGAAAGCTTGTGGCTTTAATGACACCGGTGATCACCGTTTGGGTTTATGTGCCGGTGGCACATAACCGTGGCGAACACGGGAAGGGCTTGGACGCGAGTTGCAACCACTGGGTCTCATTATGAACTCTCAAATAGAACGGAACGGAAACGTTGAAGTCTGACTTCATCCTGCGAACCTGAATCCATCCTCCAACACGTTCATACTAGCGCCATTGTGCATCGGTAGATACTTGAAAAATGATAAAAAATGGGTTTGTGAAAAGTTAATCTATCAGCCTTTTTTTTATTCGCTTTCGTTATTAATTCCGTGCTTCAAGCAAGGATTATGCTTCTGTGCCATAGTTATCATTCATCCTGTAAATTCTGTAAATTCTGTGAATTCAACTTTACAGGTCGCGCGACAAGGGCTGTTGATTCGGGGCTGATATCCCGACGAGTGAGTCCTTGGACAATGTTGACAGGGGAGGAGAGCATGAAGCATAGACGCGTATCGAACCGCCGTGTTAAGCAAATGTTAGAAGAGCTCCATACAGATGAGATGCATATCGTCTCGATTGATAGTGACGGAGAGCATCATTTGCTCGATAACAATCAACCCTCGGATCGGCAACAACGGCCGAATTTCGACTTAGGCAGTAAAGATAAGTAATGCCGAATTTGACCGAAGCGCCTGACTAAAGGCGCTTTTTTATGTCCTTAGGTCATGTTTTTACAACTGTGTTATTGACTGTGCTGAGAAATGTTAATTTCACAGGTGTTTTATGCTGATTATTTATTCATATCTGTGATTATTTATTCGTATTTTACGTTTTTTTGGCGACTTTGGCGGATTTCCCTCTATTGAGACGGTTTCATGACAGAAAGCGCTAGCATGTATTTGAAGGGTGGTGGATATAACTATGTAATGGATTGCTGTCGAGGATAATATCGCTTTTTGTTATCAATTTGTGGCAAATTGCTTCAATGCCTGATAAGGTTTTGACCAATTCTTCGGTTCGCTCTGTGTTGTTTAGGATTAACGGGACAGACACTGCTGACTACTCAGCCAACTGAAGAACGTCATGGACGTATTGATTAATGTATTGGAGCTAATGCATGAATAAGAACAAGATTACTCAAGCGCTTATGCTAAGCGCGGGTATGGCTGTTGCTGCCACCTCTTTTTCCACTCTGGCAGCCGATGTACCAGCTGGTGTCAAGCTGGCCGCAAAGCAAGAAATGGTTCGCGGTAACGGTACTGAAGTTGAATCTCTTGATCCGCAAAAAGTCTCTGGTGTTCCAGAATCCAACGTCATTCGTGACTTGCTGGAAGGCCTGGTAAATCAGGACGGCAACGGTAACCTGGTTGGTGGTGTCGCAAAATCCTGGGAAACCAAAGACAACAAAACCTGGATCTTCCATCTTCGCCCGGAAGCGAAATGGTCAAACGGCGATCCAGTCGTAGCAGCTGACTTTGTTTATGCATGGCAGCGTCTGGCCGACCCGAAAACCGGTTCTCCTTATGCGTCATACCTGGAAATGACCACGATGAAAAACGCCGTGGATATCATTTCGGGCAAGAAGAGCACGGACTCTTTAGGTGTTGAAGCGGTTGATGCGCACACGCTGAAAGTTTCTCTGGAGAAGCCGGTACCGTACTTTGTGGCGATGACTGTGCACACTTCCATGAAGCCAGTAAACCAAAAAGTAGTAGAGAAGTTTGGTGACAAGTGGACCAGCCCGGAAAACTACGTTGGTAACGGCGCATTTGTTCTGGACAAGTGGGTGGTGAACGAGCGTATCGTACTGACTCGTAACACCAAGTACTGGGACAATGACAAAACCGTGCTGAACCAGGTCACTTATCTGCCGATCGAGAACCAGGTTGCAGAAATGAACCGCTTCCTGGCCGGTGAGGTTGATGTGACTTATGAAATGCCGAACGAGCACTTCAAGCGTCTGGTGAAAGAGTATCCGGAAGACGTGAAGGTCACACCATACCTGTGTTCTTACTACTACGAGTTCAATACCACCAAAGCCCCATTTGATAACGAGAAAGTTCGTAAGGCCCTGTCTTACGCAATCGATCGTGATGTCATTGCCAAGTTCATCGTGGGTAAAGGGGAAACGCCAGCATATAACTTCACGCCGCTGGCAACAAACGGCCTGGAAGTGGAGACGCCTGAGTACGCTAAGCTGACCCAGAAAGAGCGTGTTGCGAAAGCAAAAGCGTTGCTGGAAGAAGCGGGTTACGGCCCGAACAACCCGTTGAAATTTGACCTGCTGTATAATACCAGTGAAAACCACAAGAAAGTGGCGGTTGCTATCGCCTCGATGTGGAAAAAACAACTGGGTGTCACCGCAGTGTTGGAAAACCAAGAGTGGAAGAGTTACCTAGACAGCAAACGTCAGGGTAACTTCGAAGTATCCCGTGCCGGCTGGTGTGGTGATTACAACGAAGCATCAACCTTCCTGGCAATCATGCGTGACGGCCACTCTCAGAACTACCCACGTTATACGAGCGCGTCTTACGACAGCCAGTTGGATAAAGCGCTCACGGCTGCTTCTGATGCCGATCGTGCCCAGGCTTACAAACAAGCCGAAGCACTCTTGGCGAAGGACATGCCAATCCTGCCAATTTATCACTACGTGAATGCGCGTCTGGTGAATCCTAACCTGGGTGGCTATCCGGAACACAACCCTGAAGATAACATCTTCAGTAAAGACCTCTACATCATTGCTGACAAATAAACAGCAAGATATCTAATATGCGCTGCTCCAGGAATGGGGCAGTGCTGTTTATTCGTATTTGTTACGAACAAACGTTAACTGTCACAGACTGAACGACACGGTGGAATTTTATGATTAAATTCATCGCAAAACGGATTTTTGAAGCAATACCAACCCTGTTGGTACTGATTACAATCTCGTTTTTCTTGATGCGTTTCGCGCCAGGCAACCCTTTCTCCAGCGACCGCCCGTTGCCGCCGGAGGTTATGGCAAATATCGAGGCGAAATACGGCCTGGATAAGCCGGTATTTGAGCAATACACGACCTACCTTGGAAATATTCTCCACGGCGATTTTGGCCCGTCATTCAAATACAAAGACTTTACGGTGAATGAGCTGGTGGCTGAAGCGTTGCCGGTATCGGCCAAGATTGGTTTCTTTGCATTTATCTTTGCATTAATCATGGGGGTCACCGTCGGGACGATTGCCGCCTTGAAGCAAAATAGTTGGCTTGATTACACCATCATGTCAACCGCTATGGCCGGGGTGGTGATGCCCTCCTTTATTCTGGCGCCGGTCCTGATTTATATCTTCTCGATTAACCTCGGCTGGCTGCCGGCGGGCGGCTGGAATGACGGCTCGCTGCAATACATGATGCTGCCGATGATCGGGATGTCGCTGCTGTACGTGGCAACGTTTGCGCGGATCACCCGTGGCAGCAT
Source organism: Photobacterium sp. MCCC 1A19761 (assembly GCF_037389125.1). NCBI lineage: Bacteria > Pseudomonadati > Pseudomonadota > Gammaproteobacteria > Vibrionales > Vibrionaceae > Photobacterium > Photobacterium sp. MCCC 1A19761. The sequence continues at coordinate 393,277 of NZ_JAZGTF010000002.1, read as the reverse complement.
GATTGAAACGCTCAACAGTAACTTTATCCGCACTGCCCGTGCCAAGGGGCTGAGCTATACCTACATTATTCTCAAGCATGCGCTGAAACCGGCTCTGTTGCCTGTCGTGTCCTATATGGGGCCGGCTTTCGTCGGGATCATTACCGGCTCGGTGGTTATCGAGACGATCTTCGGCTTGCCTGGTATTGGCAAATTGTTCGTGAACGCTGCCTTTAACCGTGATTATTCACTGGTCCTTGGTATCACGATTCTTATCGGTACGCTGACAATTATCTTCAACGCGGTTGTCGATATTGCCCTGGCGTACATTGATCCGAAAATTCGTTACTAGGGGGCCAACACCATGATGCTTACAAAGAAAGAAAATGTAGAGGCCGTTGAGAACTTTTCTGAACAGCTGGAAATTGAAGGCCGTAGCCTGTGGCAAGATGCCCGTATTCGTTTTATGCGCAACAAAGCGGCGATGGTGAGCCTGGCGATCCTGTTTTTGATCACCCTGGCTGTGATTTTCGGCCCGATGTTCAGCCAGTATGCTTTTGATGATACCGACTGGTATGCGATGCATGCGGGGCCAAGCTTTGGTCCTGAAGGCCACTTTTTCGGGACCGACAGCCTGGGCCGTGATCTGTATACCCGGACCCTGATTGGTGGCCGGATCTCCCTGATGGTGGGGATCCTGGGCGCGCTGGTTGCCGTGGTGATCGGGACGCTATACGGCGCGACTTCCGGCTTTATTGGCGGCCGGACCGACCGTGTGATGATGCGGGTGCTGGAAATTCTGTACTCCATCCCGTTCATGTTCTTCGTGATCGTGCTGGTGACCTTCTTCGGCCGGAATATCATGCTGATCTTCGTTGCGATTGGCGCGATTTCCTGGCTGGATATGGCCCGGATTGTTCGGGGACAAACCCTGTCGCTGCGCAGCAAAGAGTTTATTGAAGCTGCGTACGTGTCCGGGGTTAGCCGCTGGCGGATCATTACCCGCCATATTGTACCAAACGTTTTAGGTATTGTTGCCGTGTACTCAACCCTACTGGTACCGTCAATGATTCTGACTGAGTCCTTCCTTAGCTTCCTGGGCCTTGGGGTGCAGGAGCCGATGACCAGCTGGGGTGCACTTCTGCAAGAAGGCTCTCAAACGATGGAAGTGGCCATCTGGCAGTTGATGTTCCCTGCAGCATTTATGGTCGTGACTTTGTTCTGCTTTAACTATGTGGGTGACGGTTTGCGTGACGCACTGGATCCAAAAGACAGATAAGAATCAGTTTTGCCCTGGCTGGGCTGTCGTCCGGCTCAGCCAGCGACAAGCGTTATAAGGAAGTATTTATGAGCTTATTAGATGTCAAAGATCTACGCGTAGAATTTAAAACACAAGACGGGATCGTCACCGCGGTTAATGATCTGAACTTCTCTCTGGAGCAGGGAGAAACCCTGGGTATTGTTGGTGAATCCGGTTCTGGGAAAAGCCAGACTGTCTTCTCAATCATGGGCTTGCTGGCCAAAAACGGCGTGATTAGCGGCAGCGCTAAATTTGAGGGTCGTGAAATTCTGAACCTGCCGGAGCGGGAGCTGAATAAGATCCGCGCCGAGCAGATCGCGATGATTTTCCAGGATCCGATGACCTCCCTGAACCCGTACATGAAAGTCAGCGATCAGCTGATGGAAGTGCTGATGCTGCACAAGGGCATGGGTAAGTCAGAAGCCTTCGAAGAAAGTGTCCGGATGCTGGAAGCGGTCAAAATCCCGGAAGCACGCAAGCGCATCACCATGTACCCGCATGAATTTTCCGGCGGGATGCGCCAGCGGGTGATGATCGCGATGGCGTTGTTGTGCCGTCCGAAACTGCTGATTGCCGATGAGCCGACCACGGCGCTGGACGTGACCGTTCAGGCGCAGATCATGGAGCTGCTTAACGAACTGAAAAATGATTTCAACACCGCGATCATTATGATCACCCACGATCTGGGGGTTGTTGCCGGGAGTTGCGACAAGGTTCTGGTGATGTACGCCGGTCGTACCATGGAGTACGGCAAGATCAATGAGATTTTCTATCATCCGTCACACCCGTATACCGAAGGCTTGCTGAAAGCGATTCCTCGCCTGGATACCGAAGGTGAAATTCTGCCGACGATCCCGGGGAACCCGCCCAACCTACTGCGATTGCCGCCAGGCTGTCCTTACCAGGAGCGTTGCCACCGGGCAACCCCCCAGTGTAAGCAGGAAGCGCCGGCGTTGCTGGACTATGCCGAAGGTCGTTTACGTGCGTGTTTTTCTGATGTGGGGACGTGGTAATGGAAGCACAAAAAAACCTGTTGTTAGAGATCCAGGATCTGAAAGTTCATTTTGACATTGCCGCCAAATCGGCCTGGCCGTGGACCAAGCCGACCAAACTGAAAGCGGTGGATGGTGTCGGGATCCGTTTGTATGAAGGCGAGACCCTGGGCGTGGTTGGTGAGTCCGGTTGCGGTAAGTCTACCTTTGCCCGTGCGGTGATTGGTCTGGTTGAAGCCACAGACGGCAATGTCGTTTGGCTGGGTCAGGACCTGACCAAGCTAGATCGGAACGCACTGCGTGAAAAGCGTAAAGAGATCCAGATGATTTTCCAAGATCCGCTGGCATCGCTGAACCCGCGGATGACGGTTGGCGAGATCATTGCTGAGCCGCTGAAAGCTTTCTATCCGAACATGAGTGTTGATGATATCAAACAGCAGGTCAAGGCGATGATGGCGAAAGTCGGCCTGCTGCCGAACGTGATTAACCGCTATCCGCATGAATTCTCCGGTGGCCAGTGTCAGCGGATCGGGATTGCCCGCGCCCTGATCCTCAAGCCGAAGCTGATTATCTGTGACGAGCCGGTTTCGGCGCTGGATGTTTCGATCCAGGCGCAGGTGGTGAATCTGCTGAAATCATTGCAAAAAGAAATGGGACTGAGCCTGATTTTCATCGCCCACGACTTGTCTGTAGTCAAGCACATTTCAGATCGCGTTCTGGTGATGTATCTGGGGAACGCGGTGGAAATGGGCGAAGGTGAAGCATTATTTGCCGAGCCGAAACACCCGTATACCAAGGCGTTAATGTCAGCAGTGCCCATTCCGGACCCAGATCTTGAACGCAACAAAGTGATCGAGTTGCTGGAAGGGGAACTACCGTCGCCAATGAACCCGCCTTCCGGGTGTGTGTTCCGGACCCGTTGCCCGCAGGCGACCGCAACTTGCGCGGAGAAGAAACCGCAACTGGAAGGCGGTGACATCCACGCGGTTGCTTGTTTAAACGTACATTAATTCAAGCCTGTGACAGGCTTTAAGCGCGGTGTAAAAGCCGCGCTTTTTTTCTATTGAGGGCTTTGCCAACAAATTAAACCCAGGAGTCAAAATACCAACGTCGCGGCGTCTCATACGTTGTTCGACAGCATGTTTCAGTCACACATCGTATTCAGAAAAAACAAGGATTGTTGATATGCGGTCATTATCGGTGCAATGGAAAATTACCCTGATGGCAGGGGTCGGCCTATTGATGACAGTACTGGTGTTAACCAGTCTTTCTTTTTACTTTTCGGCGCAAAGCCAGCAGTTGGTCAGCGAGCAGTCATTTGCCTCGTTGCGGGGGAAGTCGCAGAGCGTCGTTCAGGCGCAGGCTGAGCGTCAGGCAATCCGCGTGCAGCAGTATCTGGATGAAGCCTCTTATCGCGCGGAAATGCTGGCGCAGAGTGTGCTGTTTCTCAAATACAATGCCGAAGAGAATTTTACCGGCAGCGAGGCGCTGCGCGGCTCGATCAATGAGCTGCTCCGTCGTGCCGCCAATGAGTTTCCTAATATTTACGGCACCTTTGCCGTGTTTGAACCCGATGCGCTCGATGGCGAAGATAACAATTACCACAGCGCTTCCTATGTCGGTGCCAATGAGCGAGGACGGTTTGCTTCGTTCTGGGCAAAACCGGGCAGCGAGGATGCGGCCCAGTTCGTTTTTTCTGAAGAGGCTCTGATTGCGCAGAATGCGCCCTGGTATCGCTGTAGCTTAGACCGCCGGAGTCCGTGCGTTCTGGAGCCGAAGTTTGCCACCCATGGGGGAGAAAGGCAGTTGGTCAGCACCATTACCATTCCGCTTATTGTCGATGAAGCGGCGGTGGGGGTCATGGGGATCGATATCCGGCTCGACACGCTGCATTCGGTGATCAGTCAGGTTGACCAGAGCATGTTTGGCGGTAGTGGAAAGGTGTCTCTGCTCAGTGAACAGGGCACGATTGTCGCGTGGGATCAGGCCAGCAATCGGCGGGGTAGTGAACTGAATCGCGGTGATGGCTTACCCGAAGCGATCTTAAACTGGCTGGCGCAGGGGCAGACTGTCGTCGGCTGGAGTCGTGACCAACAATGGTTGCAAGCCTTCACCCCGGTATCTTTAGCACAATCCTCGTGGGGCGTGGTGATCCAGTTACCGGCGGAGCAGGTGCTGGCTGAAGCGATTACCCTGGATTCGGCGATCGCCCGGCAGCGTGCGGAATCGACCTGGGTTCAGGTCGCAGCCAGCGGCATGATTGCGGTTGTAGGTTTGTTGGTGGTGCTGTTTTCAGCGGTCCGGCTGGTGGCCCCAATCAAGCAGGTGGCTGAGCGACTGAAAGATATCGCCTCCGGCGAAGGAGATTTAACGCAGCGCCTGGAGGTTGTGCAGCAGGATGAAGTTGGTGAGCTGGCGCAGTGGTTCAACCGTTTTCTGGACAAGCTGCAACACACCATGAGTCAGGTCGTTAAAGCCGTCGATGAGGTGGGTGGCACCGCTAACGAAGCGGCCCAGGTTGCCAGCAGTAGCCGGGACAGCAGCCAAGCACAATTTAAAGAAGTGGATATGGTAGCAACGGCGGCTGAAGAAATGGCCCAGACCGCAGAGCAAGTGGTTCACCATACCGAAACGGCGGTGGTGGCTGCCAGCCAGGCAGGGATATCTGCCGAAGAGGGCCAACAGGTGGTGCAGCGCTCCGCTGAAGCGATGACCGCACTGGTATCCCGGATGGCGGATGCTGTGCCTGCAGCCCGGGCGCTGGCCAGTAACAGCGAAGACATTAATCAGATCCTGCAAGTCATTGCAGCGATTTCAGAGCAAACGAATTTGCTGGCATTGAACGCGGCCATTGAAGCGGCGCGTGCCGGTGAGCAGGGACGGGGGTTTGCGGTGGTGGCTGATGAAGTACGTCAATTGGCCAGTCGAACTCAGGACTCAGTCGGCCAGATCCGCTCTGTGATTGATGTGTTGCAGCGGGGGACTCAGGACGTAGTCGGGGCCATCGAAGAAGGGAGTGCTCTGGCGACAGAAACCGCGCAGCAGGTCAGTCAGGCCGTCGAAAGCCTGAATCAGATCACGGATGCCGTGAAGTCGATTCAGGCGATGAACGAGCAGATTATGCATGCAGCGCAGGAGCAGCAGGCGGTGTCAGGCGAAGTGAATTGCAATGTGGTGAATATTCGTAATTTGAGTGAAGGGATCCTGAATCAGGCCGAAAGCTCGGCAGATATCGGCCAGCGACTGACCCGCTTGTCGACTCACCAGCAGGCTCTGACCGGACAGTTCAAGGTATAGCTGAGTGTCTCCGAGGGGCGGGCTCCGGGCAAAACGAGAACGGCCGCTGCGTTGTGAAGTCAACGCAGCGGCCGTCGCGTATGTTTTGAGGGTGTCCGCGGTTATTCAGCCGGGTACCAGTACCCTAGATTAATCAGCTGGGTGAGGAGCGCCATAAAGGCCGGATGGTCGAGCTGTTTGCCCAGGCTGTCGCGGCTGATGGTGTCCTGATCGCACAGATAGGTGGCCGCATTGCTGCACTCCGGCGGCAGCTCAAACCGTTCGCCATTGATGTAGAGAATATGCGGATGCTCCGGGTAATAGAAAGCCCGCAGGCCGCCCAAGCGGTTGATCGTTTCCCCATCTTCGAGAAACTGGTAAGTCTCGCTGATCTGCCATGGTGGCTCGGCCGTGATGACATCCAGCTCGTGGCGGCTGGCACTCAGGTGCTCCCCCATCCACTGTCGCAAGAGCTGCGGGTGATCCAGCAGGCTGCGCATCATGTTTTCCAAATCACGAAATTCAGCATCCGGGATCGCGCCATAGTTTTTCCGGGCCGGTAAATCCGGGTTGTGGTAATGCACATCCCCGATTTCATTGGCAATCACATAATCAGCAAAACTGCTCAGCAGCTCCTGTTTTTTTGGCGAACGGAAGCCGACCGAAAAGCTCATCGCCGTCTCGATGGCGTAGCCGTCATGCGGAAAGCCCGGCGGAATATAAAGGATATCGCCCGGCTCGAGGATCTCATCAATGATCGGATCAAAGTTCTTGATATGACGCAGGGCAGGGTGACGGAATTCCTCCTCGTAGTCCTCTTTCTTCGGACCGACCCGCCAGCGACGTTTGCCCGAGCCCTGGACGATAAAGACATCGTACTGATCAATATGCGGGCCGACGCCGCCACCCGGGGTGGAATAGCTGATCATCAAATCATCAAACAACCAGCCGGGCATCTGGCGAAACGGAGCGACCAGACGTGCGGCACCTTCATGCCAGTGGTTGGCGGCCTGCACGGTGAAAGACCAGTTGTCCTCCGGCATGTTGTCAAAACTGAGCGGCCCATGACGGACATCCCAATCCTCCCCGTGTCTGGCGATATAGCGGGAATCGACTTCTTCCTCCATTGCCAAACCAGCCAGCTCATCCGGGCTGATTGGGTCAATGAAGTTCTGGAAACCACCTTTAATGATGGTCGGTTGTTTTTGCCAGTATTGCGCCAGAAAGGCATCAAAGGCGAAGCTGAGTTGGTACATAAGATCACTATTGCTAGGCGTTTGCCGCGAGTATAGCGCATTTCAGCGATGAGAGTGATGGGGAAGTCGTTGTGAGCAAGAGGAAAAAAAAAAGAGAGGCTGAGGTGGCCTCTCAAATGAAGTCCTTGTCGTGTAGATATCGTCTTCGGAGTCGTGCCTGGAAGAAACTATTCGGCCGGTAGCTGACGCAGCAGCGGAAACGCAGATTTTTGCTGTTCGTGACTGACGACAAATCCAATCAGTGTTTCTGTTTCTCTGTCAAAGGCTTTGGCGATATAGCCTTCATCATCATACCGGGTGACTTCCCATCGTGCTTGCACGCCTGCTGTTTGCCCGGACAGGCTAAGCGGGAACCACGGCGTTTTAGCTTTGATGAGACTGGCTGGCAGCTTGACCGGCGTTGGTGTCCCCAACAGTGTTTTGGCCAATGCTATCGCCGATAGCATTGTCGGTTGCAGGAACGCTCTGACTTTGCCGTCAAACTCGGCGCAGTCTCCCAAGGCATAGACATCCTGGCCGGAAGTGCGAAGCTGATCGTCAATGAGAATACCCTGATTGACAGCCAGGCCAGCATTACTTGCAAGCAGGATGTTTGGCTTCAGGCCCATGGCTGCGATCACGGCATCCGCTTCGACATAGCTTTGATCGTCAAACTGAACAATAAGTTGCTGGTGGTGGCGATTCACAGCCTGAACTGTTGATGAGAGTTTGACCCGAACCTGATTTTCCACCATAACCTGATATAACTCAGCCCCAAGGAAAGAAGGCAGTAGGGTAGGCATCAGGCTCTCCGCCCGATCACAAAGCGTGACTTGTTTACCGGCGAGGGTGAGATCCATGGCAATCTCCGTGCCAATCAGCCCGGCTCCCATCACCACAACGGACTTCGCAGCTGCCAGCCGATCCTGCCGGTTGGCATATTCAGCTAAACTGTTGAGCGTCGCTATCTCGTCTGTCGCGTTGCCTTCGAAGGCCGGTACCAGCGAAGATGCTCCGGTTGCCAGGACCAGTTCGGAGTAATTGATTTGATGATCTGGCAGCCTGACAACTTTGGCCTCAGTATCGATGGATTGAACCTCGGTGTAGTTCATCAGCGCGATCTGTTGTGAGGCGGCAAATTCATCAGCCGTTTGTTTAATTAAATCACCAGCAGTCTGTCTGCGAGAAAAAACATGGCTCAGTTCTGGTTTGGAATAGTCATCTCCGCTGTCAGCCGTAATCACGGTTATCGGGGCAGCGCCATCAAGTTTGCGGAGTGATTTCACCAGTTGGTAAGCGGCAAAACCGCTGCCAATAATCACAATATGTTTGTCCATTGTCTGCCTCCTAGGCCAGCGGTTCAAAAACTTCTTTACCGATCCCGCAGTCCGGGCAAAGGAAAGTGCCAGGCACCGCCTCCCATGAGGTTCCTGGCGCGACATCCTGATTGGGTTCGCCTTGCTCCGGGTCGTAAACCCATTGGCAGACTGTACAGATCTGCTTCTGCGTCGGGCTGGCCGAGGAGCTGGACGGCTTCGCTGGTGAAGTCTGTTGGATAGACGGGGTTGTTTGCAGGGATTGCACCGAATTGTCGCAAGGCTCTTCGACAGGCGCCTTCTGAGCATCAATCGGCTGCAGTGCCCATTCGCGTGCGATCTTGCGGCCATGCGTTCGGCACGCTTCAAGGGCTTTGCCGTCCGGACGCCACTTCACTTTGATGCCGACGGTGGTGAAAAAACCGGCATCTGTAAGGCGGGCATGAATACGGTCAACGGCGCCGCCATTCCAGCCAAAGCTACCAAATGCTCCGGCTTTCTTGCCTTTGAAGCGCAGGCCGGTAATTTCTTCCAGCATGCCGGCGACTTTCGGCATCATTACGTTGTTCATGGTTGAGGAGCCGACCAGGATCCCCTTTGAGCAGAAGACGTTGGCCAGAATTTCATTTTTATCATGGCGAGCAACGTTGAAGATTTTCACCGCCACCCGAGGATCGGTTTCTGTAATACCCTGGGCAATCGCATCGGCCATCATGCGGGTATTGTTGGACATAGAGTCATAGAAGATAGTGATTTTGTCTTCCTGATATTCATCAGCCCATTGAAGATATTTTTCAATGATTTGGACCGGATTATCACGCCAGATCACACCATGGGACGTCGCAATCATCTCGACCGGGAGGTTAAAGCCCAGTACCTCGTGGATCTTGGCTGTGACTAAGGGGCTGAAAGGCGTCAGAATATTGGAGTAATAGCGCAGGCATTGCTCCATCAGCTCGTTGTACTCAACTTCATCATTGAACAGGCGCTCGTCACAGTAGTGCTGGCCGAAGGCATCATTACTGAACAAAACGGCATCTTCCGTCAGGTAGGTCATCATGCTATCCGGCCAGTGCAGCATTGGTGTCTCGATGAATACGAGTGACTTGCCGTTACCAATGTCTATGCTGTCCCCGGTTTTCACGGTATTGAAATTCCACTCGGGGTGGTGGTGATGGCCAGTGATGGAGTCGATGGCATTTTCGGTACAGTAAATGGGGGTGTCCGGGATCTTGGACATCAGCAGCGATAGCGCGCCGGCGTGGTCCTCTTCAGCATGGTTAATGACGATCAGATCGATATCCTTCAGATCGATCTCTTGCTCGAGCTTCTGGACGAAATCGTAACTGAACTTATGATCGACGGTGTCAATCAGCACGTTTTTACCTTCACGGATGAGGTAACTGTTGTAGCTGGTCCCTTTCAGAGTTTTGTACTCCGTACCGTGGAAGTCACGGATCTCCCAGTCGCGTTGGCCAACCCAGTGAATATTGCTTTTAACGTGAATAGACATACAACCTACCTAAGATAACGCTTAACATGTATTTTGAATGCATGTTAAGCGCGAAGGAGATGGTATTCAAGTCAAAAGTTGTATTAAGAATACATGTTAAGTGTAGTTGATTGATTAATAAGAAATTAAATTTGATTCGGCAAGCGGAAGAGGTATGAAAAAGGCCGGCAAATGCCGGCCTTGATGGTATGTGTGCGAATGCTTACAGCTTGTCCGTCAGCTTCACGGCGTCGCCGATGTAGTTCGCCGGCGTCATGGCTTTCAGGCGCACTTTCTCGTGCTCCGGCAGCTCCAGGCCGTCGATGAACTGGCGCATGCCTTCACCGTTAACACGCTTACCACGGGTCAGCTCTTTCAGCTTCTCGTATGGCTTCTCAATGCCGTAGCGGCGCATCACGGTCTGAACCGGCTCAGCGAGCACTTCCCAGTTCTGATCCAGCTCGGCTTCCAGAGCCGCCTGGTTCACTTCCAGCTTGCTGATCCCTTTCAGAGTTGAGGTGTACGCGATAATTGCGTAGCCACAGCCCACACCCAGGTTACGCAGTACCGTTGAGTCAGTCAGGTCGCGCTGCCAGCGAGAAACCGGCAGTTTCTGTGCCAGGTGGCTGAAGATGGCGTTGGCCAGCCCCAGGTTGCCTTCGGAGTTTTCAAAATCGATTGGGTTGACTTTGTGCGGCATGGTAGACGAGCCGATTTCGCCAGCAATGGTTTTCTGCTTGAAGTGACCCAGGGCAATGTAGCCCCAAACGTCGCGGTCGAAGTCCAGCAGAATGGTGTTGAAGCGGGCAAACGCATCAAACAGCTCGGCAATGTAGTCGTGCGGCTCAATCTGCGTGGTGAACGGGTTCCAGGTCAGACCCAGAGACGTCACAAATTCTTCGCTGAACTGGTGCCAGTTGATTTCCGGATAAGCTGACAGGTGGGCGTTGTAGTTCCCCACGGCACCGTTGATTTTACCCAGGATCTCAACCTGTGCAATTTGCTTGAACTGACGCTCCATGCGGTAGGCCACGTTGGCCATTTCTTTACCCATGGTGGAAGGCGATGCCGGTTGGCCGTGGGTACGGGACAACAGCGGGATTTCGCGGTATTCAGCAGCCAGGCCTTTGATCGCATCAATCACGTTGCGAACTTCCGGCAGCATCACGGTGTCACGGGCTTCATTGAGCATCAGTGCGTGAGACAGGTTATTGATGTCTTCTGAAGTACAGGCGAAGTGAATGAATTCATTCACCGCGTGCAGCTCAGGGACTTCTGCCACTTTTTCTTTCAGGAAGTATTCCACCGCTTTCACGTCGTGGTTGGTGGTGCGCTCAATTGTTTTAATGCGTTGCGCATCTTCTTCACTAAATTCAGCAGCAATCCGATCCAGGTATGCGTTTGCTTCGGCGCTGAATGCAGGAACTTCCACGATAGCGTCCGTGGCGGCCAGTTTTTGTAGCCAGCGGATTTCAACGATAGTGCGGTATTTCAGCAGACCAAATTCACTGAAGATGCTGCGTAGCGCACTTGTTTTACTTCCGTAGCGGCCGTCTACCGGGGAAACAGCAGTCAATGCTGACAGTTCCATGTTGCTCTCTCCTGATTAAAAGGGGTTAGTCAATATCTGTTGTCGCCGTCAGGGTTCATGTCTGAGTGGACGGCGGCTGAGTCAGGTGCCGCTGATTACCGGGCGGCACCCGGGGTGTACTTAGTTTCGGGCGAGCAATATTTTTGCCTGCTCCATCATTTGCTTGCGGCCAAAAATCAAGTGGCGGCGTTTGCCACCGACCTGGCGCCACAACACGGCACTGCGCACGGCAGCGAGCAGCAGGGCGCGAACCTTGTGCTGAACGCTCGGTTGTTGCAGGTGTGCTGGCGTACCGGTGACCTGGATGCGCGGGCCAAGCGGGCTGATAGTATCGAGGTAGATGCTCGCCAGATTACTGATCATCTGCTCTTCCATCAGCTCGAAATGATCCAGCTGGCGCTTGGCCGTCTCGATACGATCCCCGAGTTGTGCCATGCTGTCGCGACGTCCGGACAGTTTGCGCTCCAGCGCCATCACACTGACCAGGTAACGGGTCAGCTCGTTGCCGGATGGCGTACTGTCGATTTCGGCTGACAGGGTTTCCAGGCCAAGCCGCAGATTGGCTTCATTTCCGTAAATCTCAATGGTATTAGCCGGATCAGTGACCACGATACTCTTGAGGCAGGTTTCCAGTGCATCACGGTCGCACTGACCGTCGCGGGCAACGTTCTGGACAAGTTTTACGGCCTGGCAGATCCCGGCAAACGCAATGGTACGGTCATATACACTATGTGCCACGAGTGACAACTCCCTTTTATCCCTTTAGATTCTTTGCTCAATAATACCACCGCCCAGGCAAACATCGCCGCTGTAGAAGACAGCAGATTGGCCCGGTGTGACGGCAATTTGAGGCTCGTCAAAAATCACTTTGATGTTTTCATCATCAATCGGGATGATGGTACATGGAATGTCCTGCTGACGGTAACGGGTTTTTACCGTACATTGAAGCGGCTCGCGGATCGGCTGACGATCCACCCAGTGCAGCTGTGATGCGACCAGCCCTTCAGATTTCAGGCGCGGGTGATCTTTACCCTGGCCGACGATGAGCTGGTTGCGCGCGACATCTTTGTCGACCACATACCAGGCATCTTCATTGCCGTTGCCGCCTTTCTGACCGCCGATAAACAGGCCTTTGCGTTGGCCCAGGGTGTGATACATCAGGCCCTGATGCTGACCAATGACTTTCCCTTCGTCCGCGGTGACAATGTCGCCCGGTTGCGCAGGTAAGTACTTGCTTAGGAAGTCGGTAAACTTACGCTCACCGATAAAGCAGATCCCGGTGGAATCTTTCTTCTTGGCGGTGATCAGGCCTTGCTCTTCGGCAATGCGGCGCACTTCCGGCTTCTCCAGTTCACCGACAGGGAACAGGCTGCGGGCAATTTGATCATGGCTCAGGGTATACAGGAAGTAGCTCTGGTCTTTGTTGTTATCCAGGCCGCGCAGCATTTGCGGTCGTTCGCCTTCGACTGTCGGGAACGTCCGACGCGTATAGTGACCCATCGCGATGTAGTCTGCTTCCAGCACCTCGTCCGCAAATTCCAGGAAGGCTTTGAATTTAATTTCTTTGTTACAAAGAATGTCAGGGTTCGGGGTACGGCCAGCTTTGTACTCGGCGAGGAAGTACTCAAAGACATTGTCCCAGTATTCGGCTGCAAAGTTGATGGTATGCAGGGGGATACCGAGTTTGTCACATACAGCTTGGGCATCAGCAAGATCTTCCGCCGCAGAGCAGTACTCTTCCGTGTCGTCTTCTTCCCAGTTTTTCATAAACAGGCCTTCGACCTGGTAACCCTGTTGCAGCAACAGGTAAGCTGAGACAGAGGAATCAACGCCGCCGGACATGCCGACAATGACTTTTTTCTGGCTGTTATCTGACATATTTCTCTTCAGTCGTTACTAGTAATAAGAGCGTAATTCTAACAGAAAGCACCATCACGAAACAGAGCGAGAGCCATATCACACTTTAATAATTTTATCGTCTTTCGCTTCAGGCAACCAAACCGGGCCCTGGTGTCGATGATTTTCAGACTCAGGGTTTGTAAAGCTCAAATCAAAATACGCTTTTAGTGGGTTGCCGAAGGTTTAAAACCATGACGCAAACGTTTGCTTTGGCGGAATGATAAAGGATGTGCCCGGGAATGTGTAGTGTTTTTTCAGGCATCACCACAGGAGAGTGAGTGCCGGCCAACGTGCCGACACATCAAACAAGCCGGACCGATGCCTTATGAGTTTTCGGCCAGGGTGACCTCGCGCCACTCGCCCGGGGCCAGACCGTCGACGCGCCAATCAGCCATTTGATAGCGGATCAGGCGCAGGGTCGGAAAGCCGATGTGGGCGGTCATCCGGCGCACTTGGCGGTTGCGGCCCTCTTTGAGGGTAATCGCCAACCAGGTGGTCGGGATATTCTTACGCTCCCGGATCGGTGGATTTCGCTCCCAAATCTCCGGCGCGGCAATCACTTCAACCTTGGCGGGCAGGGTCGGGCCATCTTTGAGCGTCACCCCGCGGCGAAGCTGCTCCAAATCGGCCTCTTCAGGGGCGCCTTCAACCTGGACCCAGTAGATTTTGGGTTGTTTGGATTGCGGTTGGGTCAGCCTTGCCTGCAATATGCCGTCGTTGGTTAATACCAGTAATCCCTCACTGTCTTTATCCAGTCGTCCCGCCGGATAAACGTCCTTGACGGGGATGAAATCGGCCAGTGTTTTATCCCCTGGTTCTCCGCTGAACTGGGTCAAAACGTTATAAGGTTTGTTAAATAAAATGATCTTCCTCGGTCCACGCGGGCGTTTGGGTTGATTTAGTTTTCTTGATGACCGACGCTCATTCTGAACACGTTTCGGTTGACGGGAAGAGGTGTTTGGCTTCATAAATAGCGTGCTTAGTGCGGATAGTGACATTGAACTGCCTATTATACGCGAAAATGATCCCGATTGGCGTATCGACAAAATTTCAAGTATGATTTGCGCGCATCTTACAAAAAGATAACAAATGGACGCTAGGAGATTTAAATGGATAGTAAAGTAGTAGTACCAGTTGAAGGTCAAAAAATTTCTGTTGATGCAGAAGGTAAACTGGTCGTTCCTAATCACCCAGTCATCCCTTACATTGAAGGGGACGGTATTGGTGTTGATGTAAGCCCTGCAATGATCAAAGTGGTTGATGCGGCTGTCGAGAAAGCTTACGGCGGTGACCGTAAGATTGAGTGGATGGAAATCTACACCGGTGAGAAATCAACTCAGGTTTACGGTGAAGATGCCTGGCTACCGCAAGAGACCCTGGACTTTATCCGTGAATACAAAGTCGCTATCAAAGGTCCATTGACGACGCCAGTCGGTGGCGGTATCCGTTCTCTGAACGTTGCGCTCCGTCAAGAACTTGATCTGTATATCTGTGCTCGTCCGGTTCGTTACTTCGACGGCGTACCAAGCCCGTTGAAGCAGCCAGAACTGACGGACATGGTGATCTACCGTGAAAACTCGGAAGATATTTACGCTGGTGTTGAGTTCCAGGCCGGAACTGCAGAAGCTGACAAACTCATCAAATTCCTGCAAGACGAAATGGGTGCCACGAAGATCCGATTCCCACAACAGTGCGGTATCGGGATTAAGCCTGTTTCTGAAGAAGGCACCAAGCGTCTGGTTCGTGCTGCTCTGCAGTACACCATCGACAACGACCGTGACTCTCTGACACTGGTTCACAAAGGCAACATCATGAAGTTCACCGAAGGTGCCTTCAAAGACTGGGGTTATGAAATCGCGGCTGAGTTTGGTGCTGAGCTGCTGGATGGCGGCCCATGGATGACGCTGAAGAATCCGAACACCGGTAAAGAAATCATCATCAAAGACTGCATTGCAGACGCATTCCTGCAGCAAATCCTGCTGCGTCCTGCGGAGTACGATGTGATTGCCACTATGAACCTGAACGGTGACTACATCTCTGACGCCCTGGCGGCACAGGTTGGTGGTATCGGTATTGCACCGGGAGCTAACATCGGTGACGGCGTTGCGCTGTTTGAAGCCACGCACGGGACTGCGCCTAAGTATGCCGGTCAGGACAAAGTGAACCCAGGCTCACTGATCCTGTCTGCTGAAATGATGCTGCGCCACATGGGTTGGACCGAAGCGGCTGACCTAATCATCACTGCGATGGAAGGTGCAATTCGCAACAAGACCGTGACTTACGACTTCGAACGTCTGATGGACGGCGCGACCCTGCGTAAGTGTTCTGAATTTGCTGATGACATGATCGAGCAAATGAAGTAATTCACGTTGTGAATAGATATGAAGGCTCAGCCACTCCACTGGCTGGGCCTTTTTTATATCAGCTACCCGGAAGTTTCCGGCAAAATGAATTTGCAGCGATGGTGCTCACCCTTTATGGTGTAACAGATATGCACCTGTGATGTTTTGGCTTATCATTGTAGGAGCGCTGAAGCAAAGCGTGCGGATGGTCGGCAGTGAAGACCAGATTACGCGGTAGCAGACAGGATCAAGTACCTGGGTGGGCGGGGCAAAACACAGCCGTTGCAGCGGTCAAAAAAAGGTGAGCGCTGCTCACCTTAGAATTCGCTGTGAACAAGCGGGGCGGAGTTTATTTTGCCGCATCACTTTGGACAGGGACTATCTCTTTGGCATGGAAACCTTTTGGACCCGTCTCAACAGTGTAGTTGACTTGTTGGCCAGCTTTGAGAGTGCGGTATCCATCCATTTGGATAGTTGAATAGTGTGCAAAGATATCGCCTTCGCCCTCTTCCGGGCAGATGAAACCGAAACCTTTGGCGTTATTGAACCATTTAACTGTACCTGTTGCCATGCTATACATCCCTCTTTGCATTCAAGTTCCATTTTGCATCAGTATCAAGGCCAGTTTTATCATGACTTGAATACTAATGCTAATTTGATGCAGATTATATCTACTACAGGTTACACTTTAGTAAAAAGAGCTAGACAGTCAAGTGCATATTGTAACATTTTCATAAAAACTCGGTTTGTATATGAAGATGTTGTAGCAAGCACGTAAACAAATGGCTAAGATGAAACTATGAGCAAGCTATATGAATGGATTATACCTGAGTCCGACGTACAGGAAGAGGAAGCAACTCAGGTAAAACCGCCATCGATGTATAAAGTTATTCTGAACAATGATGATTACACACCGATGGATTTTGTGATAGAAGTGTTACAGAAGTTCTTCTCCATGGACCTGGAGAAAGCAACACAGTTGATGCTTACTGTGCATTATGAAGGGAAAGCAATTTGTGGAACCTTTACCGCTGAAGTCGCCGAGACGAAGGTGGCACAAGTGATGATGTATGCGAGGGAGCATGAACATCCGCTACTGTGTACGATGGAAAAAGCTTAATTTTTCCGGCACACCATTATGAGTGGTATTTAGGGGAGGTGCCTTATGCTAAACAAAGAACTTGAAGCGAGCTTGAACGGTGCATTCGCCAGGGCGCGAGAAAAGCGCCATGAATTTATGACCGTAGAGCACTTGCTGCTGGCGTTATTGGAAAATGCCGCGGCTCAAGAGGCACTGCTTGCTTGTCGTGCCGAACTCGATACGTTACGTAAAGAGTTGGACTCTTTCATTGAGCAGACCACGCCGTTGATCCCTGTCGATGATGAAAGTCGGGAGACTCAGCCAACGCTGAGTTTTCAGCGGGTGCTGCAACGTGCCGTGTTCCACGTCCAATCTTCCGGTCGCAGTGAAGTGACTGGGGCCAATGTTCTGGTCGCGATTTTCAGCGAGCAGGAATCACATGCCGCCTATCTGCTGAAGAAAAGTGATATCAGCCGTCTCGATGTGGTCAACTTTATCTCCCATGGTACCGTCAAAGACAGCGACAACGATGATCTGCACGGCTCCGATGTCGGTGGTGATGAAGCACGCGCAGAGCAAAGCAGCGAAGACAGGCTGGAAAACTTCGCAATCAACCTGAACCAACTGGCCCGTGCCGGGGGCATTGACCCACTGATTGGCCGTGATTTGGAGCTGGAACGCACCGTTCAGGTCTTGTGCCGCCGTCGTAAAAATAACCCGCTGCTGGTGGGGGAAGCCGGTGTTGGTAAAACGGCGATTGCCGAGGGACTGGCCTGGCGCATTGTGGAAGGCCAGGTACCGGACATCATCAAAGACTGTGTGATTTATTCGCTGGATATCGGCTCGTTGTTAGCCGGGACCAAATACCGGGGCGATTTTGAAAAACGCTTCAAAGGTATTTTGAAGCAGTTGGAAAAAGAAGATCACGCAATCCTGTTTATTGACGAAATTCATACCATCATCGGTGCCGGTGCGGCATCGGGTGGCCAGGTGGATGCAGCCAACCTGATCAAACCGTTGCTCAGTAGCGGGAAAATCCGCTGCATGGGGTCAACGACCTATCAGGAATACAGCAATATTTTCGACAAAGAGCGGGCCTTGTCCCGTCGCTTCCAGAAAATCGATATTATTGAGCCGTCGCTCGATGATACCACCAAGATCCTGATGGGCCTGAAACCGAAATACGAAGCGCATCACGAAGTCCGCTTTACCAATAAGGCGATTCGTGCGGCAGTCGAGTTATCGGCCAAATATATCAATGAACGTCACTTGCCGGATAAGGCCATTGATGTGATTGATGAAGCTGGTGCCCGTTGTCGTCTGGCGCCTGCCAGTAAGCGGAAGAAAACAGTCAATGTCAGTGATATTGAGGCGATGATCGCCAAAATGGCTCGTATTCCGGAAAAATCCGTGTCTTCCAGCGATCGGGATGTGTTGCAGAAACTCGACAGCAAGCTGAAGATGCTGGTGTTTGGCCAGGATCAGGCTATTGATGTGCTGACCGAAGCCATCAAGTTGAGCCGTGCCGGGCTGGGCGCGGAAAATAAACCTGTGGGATCATTCCTGTTTGCCGGTCCGACCGGGGTCGGTAAAACCGAGGTGACAGTGCAACTGGCACGTACCCTGGGGATTGAGTTGCTGCGTTTTGATATGTCCGAATACATGGAGCGTCATACGGTCAGCCGCCTGATTGGTGCGCCTCCGGGTTATGTCGGATATGATCAGGGTGGTCTGCTGACAGATGCTGTGATTAAGAATCCGCACTCGGTTGTCTTGCTGGATGAAATCGAGAAAGCTCACCCGGATGTCTTTAACCTGCTGCTGCAGGTGATGGACAACGGGACCCTGACCGATAACAACGGACGCAAGGCTGATTTCCGCAATGTGATTCTGGTCATGACCACCAATGCCGGTGTGACGGAAACGGTTCGCAAGTCAATCGGCTTGGTTCAGCAGGATAACAGCACCGACGCCATGGGTGAGATTAAGCGTGTCTTTACCCCTGAGTTCCGCAACCGTCTGGACGGTATTATCTGGTTTAATCACCTGGATAAAGTCGTCATCACGCAGGTGGTCGACAAGTTTATTGTCGAATTGCAGGCGCAATTGGATGCGCGCGGCGTGTCGATGGAGGTCTCTTCTGCTGCCCGTGAATGGCTGGCCAATAAAGGCTACGATAGATCGATGGGCGCACGTCCGATGGCCCGGGTGATTCAGGACAACCTGAAAAAACCAATGGCCAATGAGTTGCTGTTCGGCAGCTTAATCAACGGCGGCTCGGTCCGGGTCGATCTGGTCGACGATAAGCTCGATTTTCAGTTCAGCAGCGAAATGGAGCCGGCGCACTAACCGTTTTTTCTTCTCGCTAATTGCCATGAATATGCCATGAACAACAGCCGCCTGATGAGGCGGCTGTTTATTGCACGGAAATTGAACAATAAATAAAACCCGGCCTGAGCCGGGTTTTATTTGTATTCTTTAATCTTGCTATAAGATTAACGCGCGCGGAAGACGATGCGGCCTTTAGTCAGGTCGTATGGAGTCAGCTCCACAGTCACCTTATCACCAGTAAGAATACGGATGTAGTTTTTGCGCATTTTGCCAGAGATGTGCGCGGTAACGACGTGACCGTTCTCTAGTTCAACGCGAAACATAGTATTAGGTAGTGTATCAAGTACAGTACCTTGCATTTCAATTACGTCTTCTTTTGCCATTGAATCCTCTTAGGCTACCAGCCATGCTAACTGATCGGGCCGGATGATGCCTTGAAACTGTTTAAGTGTAAAGTTTAGGCCGCAATTTTACCCTTGCTTCCGGGCTTTGTCAGCTACTGTTCGGTATTTTCTCCCATAAATCGCGCATCGTTATGGCGAAGGGCTATTCCCAGTGCCCGTTGCGTAATTTTTGATACGGTTTAAACCGCACTTTATAGTTCATGGCTTTACAAGCATCAATTTGATAACCGGGATACAGCCATGCCCGGCCGGTTTGGTGGGCATACTGAATTTGGTACAGCACACACAGAGTGCCCAGAGACAGTGTGGCGTCCGGATCAAAGAAGCTGTACACCGCGCTCAGGGCGTCGTCAAACATATCGGTGACGGCGACAGCGATCAGTTGATCCTGCTCATACACGTGCAAAAAAAGGGTATCCATCCAGGCAGCTGTACAAAAATCAAAAAACTGCTCTTTATTAGCCGGGTACATGCTTCCGCCGGCATGGCGTAGCCGGATGTATTTCTCGTACAGGGTAAACCAGTCTTCATCCAGGGTCTCTTTGAACTCCCAGCGCAATTGTTTCATCTGGTTCAACTGACGTTTCTGGCTCTTGGAGGGCTGAAAGTTCCGGCAGTCAATCCGCAGGGGAGTGCATGCCTGGCACAGACGGCACATCGGCCGGTAGACGGCGCTGCCGCTGCGACGGTAGCCGGCAGCGACTAATATTCCGTAGCCTTCCGGTGTCAACCAGTGATGGTCCATCACCACGCCGAGCTGCTCTTGTGCCTCGGGCAAATAGTTACAGCCTGAGATCGGGGTCAGCCCAATGCGAAGGGATAAATTACGATAGCTGGTCATAGGTTATCTGATGTAATACCTGAGGTTGGTAACAGCCTTCTTTGAGTATGGCATCTCTTTGTGTGTATAAATGTTGCATAAATGGTGAACGCTCGAGTTCTTCCGCGCCCAGCGAGGCCAGGTGATCGTTCATCATTTGGCAGTCAACCAGCGTGCCGCCATGGGCGGTAAAATGTTCACAAAACAGCCACAAGGCAATTTTCGACGCATTGTCAGCCAGGGAGAACATCGATTCGCCGCAGAACACCGTGCCGACCTGGACGCCATACAACCCACCAATGAGCTGATCTGCCTGCCATACTTCAACTGAATGGCAGTAGCCGAGGTGATGTAATTGCTGGTAAGCCTGCATCATGTCACGGGTGATCCAGGTTTGATCCGGTCCCCGGCTGTCGGCGCACAGTCGGATCACTTCCGGACAGGCATGGTTCAGGGTGATCCGATACCCTGATTTTCGCAGAAATTTGCGCAGGCTTTTGCTGGGTTGAAACTGTGCAGGCACGAACACCGCCCGAGGCGCCGGGCTCCACCATAAAATCGGTTCACCTTCGGAGTACCAGGGAAAAATCCCCTGGCGATAGGCAGTAACCAAGCGCTCTGGTCGCAGATCACCGCCAAAGGCCAGTAAACCGTTGGGCTCATCCAGTGCAGTTTCAATGACGGGAAAATGTGTGGTTGCCGGGTCCAGCTCCGGTAGATAAATAGCCATAATACTGTTGTCGCAAGGATGCGAGACGAAATAAGAAAAAGACGTACTGGGGAAATTATATGATGAGAAAAATATTATTGTTACTGTTATTCCCCGCGATCTTGTTTTCTTCGCTGGGGAGCGCAGCACCGTATCTGCGCAACCAGGCGCGTCCGGTCGAGCAGGTGGTCTTCGGGGAGGTTGAATCCGTCCGTTACATTACTCAGCAGGAGATGCGGGCATCTGAGCGGGATGGCTGGAAGACGTTACTTGGTGGGGTGATTGGTGGCTTGGTCGGGAGCCAGTTCGGTAGCGGTGCAGGGCGGGAGGTGGCGACCGCTGTCGGTGCAGTTACCGGTGCTTCCGTGGCCCATCACAGACAGTCCCGGCAGATCATGGTGCAGAGCCAGCTGGTTGAGTTGTTGATCCAAACTGAAGACGGGCGGCTGATTGACGTGATCCAGGATGTTGATCTGCAGATGTTGTTTCAGCGTGGTGATCCAATCCGGATCTTATATTTTCACGACGGGGTTCGGGTCGATAAAATGTTCTGATTTTTTTTGGGTAGGGCGCTTGGGCTCGCGGTATCGTCGCTTTGCATCCGCGGATGAAGGTTGCGGGGATAAAAAAAGCGAAAGGCTCAGCCTTTCGCTTTTTAATGAAGGTGCGATGAACGCTGTTAAATTCGCTTACACAACTCAGCGTACCGACCACCTTGGGTCAGCAGCGTCGTATGTTGGCCACGTTCGATGATCTCCCCTTCGTCCATCAGGCAGATTTGATCCATTTGCTCCAACCCCACCAGGCGGTGGGTAATAAACAGCACGGTTTTCTCTTTGGCGTGCTCGAGCAGTAGGTTGATAATCTGCTGTTCGGTCCGGCGGTCAAGCCCTTCGGTTGGCTCATCCATCAACAAGATCGGCGCATCGTGCAGCAGGGCACGGGCAATCCCGATCCGGCGACGCTCACCACCGGAAATCTGACGACCACCGTCACCCAACCAGGTATCTAGCCCCTGGCCGTCCAGCAGGGCGCCCAGGCCAACTTGGTTCAGCACCGCTTTGAATTCATCGTCCGTGCCGTCCGGTTTGGCCAGCAGCAGGTTTTCACGCAGCGGACCATTGAATACATCAACGCGTTGGCTGACGACGGTAATGGACTCACGCAGTGCTTTTTCCTGCCAGGTCGGCAGGGTGATGCCATCAATGCTGATGCTGCCTTGCTGCGGATCCCAGTTGCGGGTCAGTAGTTGGAGCAGCGTCGATTTACCGCAACCGGTCCGTCCCAGCAGCGCCAGTTTTTCACCCTGCTTGAGTTCAAGCGAGACATTTCGCAGCACCGGCTGATCGCTGCCGTAATAGGTGTAACTGACGTTGTCGAGACGGATATCACCCCGGGCACGCTCTGAATGACCGTTAGGATCAAACGGCGTGTCCGGCTCAGCCTGGATAATTTCATTCAGGCGTCGGGCGGAGGTCAGGGTCTGGCCGAGATACTGGAAGGCACCAGCGACAGGCATCATGATCTCGACACTGGCCATGGTGGCAAAGGCAACCATGGCAATGAACGGATCAGGCGTGTTGCCCCCGACACCATCCGCCGCCAGCCAGAGGATCAGGACCAGCGCCCAGCCGGTCGCCGCAATGAGCACCGCATTGGCGAGGCCGGTCAGACTGGCCATCTTCCGTTGTGCCAGCAGCAGCTCATCTTGTTGAGCCAGTGCCGCCTGGCGATAACGCGATTCAGCATTGAACAGCAGCAACTCGGCATGGCCCTGGATCCAGTCCAGCAGCTTGATGCGGTAGTTGGCTTTGGCATACGTCAGAGACTCACCATTGCTTTTACCCAGGCGGTAGAACACAACCGGTAAGGTGAACATCAGGACCAGCAGGATCGTCCCCAGGGTCAGGCCGATCGTCAGATCAAACCAGGCCAGAAATCCGGTGATCGCAACGAGGCCGATCACCCCGATAACCAGCGGGCTGACCAGCCGCAGGTAGACGTGATCCATCGCATCGACGTCTGCCACCAGACGGTTGAGCAGATCGGCATCGCGCAGGTTGGCCTGGCGCCCCGGGATCAGCGGAGCCAGTTTGCGGAAGAAAAACAGCCGCAAATCGGCCAGCAGCTTAAACGTGGCGTTGTGGCTGACGACCCGCTCACCCCAACGACCCGCCGTCCGGGCCATCGAGAAGCCGCGTACCCCGGCACCCGGCAGCATGTAGTTGAACGTTTCCCGGGCAATGGTCAGGCCGGCCACGGCAGAAGCCGCAATGAACCAGCCGGACAGGGTCAGCAGGCTGAGTGCCGACAACAGGGTACCCAACCCGAGCAGCATGCCCAGGGTCAGGCCGAACCAGTGCTTGCGATAAAGTTTCAGGTAAGGGATTAAATCACGCATCGAGATCCCTCTTATCCGTGTGAGCCAGCATATCGGCCAGCAGGCCGTGATGGCGAATTTCATCAAAAGGACCGTTCTGAACCAGCTGACCGTTTTCCATCACCAGAACGCGGTCCATGGCCGTCAGTTGATCCAGGCGGTGGCTGACCATTAGCGTCGTTTGACCTTTGACGGCGACCGACAGGCTTTCCAGCACCAGATGTTCACTATTGGCATCCAGGCTGGCCGTCGGCTCATCCAACAGCCAGAAGGCACCGTTTTGCAACATGGCACGCGCCACGGCAATCCGTTGGGCCTGACCGACGGACAACCCGCCGGCACGATCACCGACCTGATGCTGATAGCCCTTTTCAAGACGGCGGATAAACTCATCCGCATAGGCTTGCTGCGCCACTTGGGTGACATGCTCATCGGTGGCGAGCGGATTGCCCAAGGTGATGTTATCCCGCACGGTGCCATGCACCAGGAGCGGGTTTTGGCCAACCCAGCTGATGGTCTGGCGCCACTCACTGTGATCCAGTTGGTTCAGCTCAATGCCGTTAATCATCAGGCTGCCGCGGTACGGCAGAAAGCCTAGTAGCGCATTGAGCAAACTGGTTTTCCCGGCACCGCTCGGGCCGACCAGGGCCACCTGCTCACGTGGATTGATGTCAAAGCTGAGTGGGCCAGCCAGGACCTGGCCTTGCGGGCTGAGCACTTCCAAATCGCGCGCGCTGATCCGAATGGTTTCCGGCGACGGCAACTCGGTATCGCCCTTGCTCATCTCATCGGCCTCGGCGTTCAGAAATTCGACAATGGACTCGGCAGCCCCAATCGCGGAAGCTTTGGCATGGTAGAACGTGCCCAGATCGCGCAGCGGCTGATAGAACTCAGGCGCCAGTACCAGCACAAACAGGCCGGTGAACAGGGTCAATGGTACGCCGTAATGGCCGAAGTTCAGTTCGCCGATGAAGGCAAAGCCAAAGTAGACCGCCACCAGGGCGACGGAAATTGCAGAGAAGAACTCCAGCACGGCAGAAGACAGGAAAGCCAGACGCAACACTTCCATGGTGCGTTTACGCAGTACATGGGACGCTGCATGCAGATTCTCGGCTTCGGCTTCCGTGCGATTGAACAGGCGCAGAGTCGACAGCCCTTGCAGGCGATCATAGAAGTGCCCGGACAGACGTTGCAGCGCCTTGAAGTTACGCCGGTTGGCATCGGCCGCACCCAGACCGACCAGCGCCATGAAGATCGGTACCAGCGGGGCGGTGATCAGGAAGATCAGCCCGGCGGCCCAGTTGAGCGGGAAGACGGCAACCAGAATGATCAGCGGCACCAGCACGGCAATGGACATTTGCGGAATATAGCGGGAGAAGAAATCCTGCATTTCCTCGACCTGCTCCAGCACCAGACTGGCCCAGGCACCGGCGGGTTTGCCCTTGATATAGGCGGGTCCCAGTTTATGCAGGCGATTCAGGATCAACTGACGGATATGAAGCCGGATTTGCTCCCCGCAGCGATAGCCGAATATTTCGCGACCCCAGCTACAGGCCGCCCGAAGGCCGACGATGATAATCAGGCTGATAAAGTGGCCGACCAGCTCGGCTTTGTCGGTATGCTCAATGATCAGCTGGTGAAGAATATGAGCCAGGAGCGCAGCCTGACCGACTAACAGCAATCCCGAAAGAAACCCGAGCCCGACGCTGAGCATCAGCCAGCGCTTGGCGAGTTTGCTTTGTGACTTTAACCATTTGGTTAAGTCGCGTTGTTTTTGTTTATCCATAAGACATCTTGAGCTGCAAGTTGCAAAGCGCAGAAATGAAGAAGGCGAAAAGCGACCGCTGCCAGAAGGCAGCGGTCGGACAATCAGTGATTATTGTTCTTCGAGTGCGTCGAGGTAACGTTCTGCATCCAGCGCGGCCATACAACCCGTGCCGGCAGATGTGATTGCCTGACGGTAGGTATGATCCATCACGTCACCGGCGGCGAAGATCCCTGCAACGCTGGTTTGCGTTGCATTGCCTTCCGTGCCGGACTGAACTTTGATGTAACCGTTAGCCATCTCCAGCTGACCTTCGAAGATCCCGGTGTTCGGCTGGTGGCCGATGGCGATGAAGACACCCATCACTTCCAGGGTTTCGGTCGCGTCAGACTGGGTATCTTTGATGCGTACAGACGTCACGCCCATGTCATCCCCAAGCACTTCATCCAGCACACGGTCGGTGTGAAGAATGATGTTGCCGTTTTCGACTTTATCCATCAAACGCTTGATCAGAATTTTCTCTGAGCGGAATGAATCACGGCGGTGGATCAGGTGGACTTCAGAAGCAATGTTCGACAGGTACAGGGCTTCTTCAACCGCGGTGTTACCGCCGCCGACAACCGCAACTTTCTGGTTGCGGTAGAAGAATCCGTCACAGGTCGCACAGGCCGAGACGCCGCGACCTTTAAAGTTCTCTTCGGATTCCATGCCCAGGTACTTGGCAGAGGCACCGGTGGCAATGATCAGGGCGTCACAGGTGTATTCACCGCTGTCACCTTTGAGGCGGAACGGACGCTGGCTGAAGTCGGTTTCGTTAATGTGGTCGAAAATAATTTTGGTGTCGAATTTTTCGGCGTGGGCTTTCATTCGCTCCATCAGCGCCGGGCCAGTCAGGCCTTCTGCATCACCTGGCCAGTTTTCGACTTCGGTTGTGGTTGTCAGCTGACCGCCTTGCTGCATTCCGGTCACCATCACCGGGTTTAGATTCGCGCGGGCAGCATAAACAGCGGCGGTGTAGCCGGCAGGACCAGAACCAAGGATGAGCAGTTTACAATGTCTTACGTTACTCATTACTTCTCCAGGCTGAATGAGAATTTCGTCATATAGAGGACTGATTGTAGGTAAATTGAAGACGTAAAGAAAGAGTTCGGTGATCAGGCAGGCTCCCCGGCCGGGGCCGGGAAGGAAAGGCTGCAGGAATTAATGCATACTAATGGCAACTTCAGGGTCGGTATAATGCAGGTTGAAGGCCTCGGCGACTTCTTTACAGGTGATTTTGCCGTAGATGACATTCAGCCCGGCCAGAAACCCCGGATCGGCCAACAAGGCTTTTTTATACCCTTGCCCGGCCAGCTTGATGACATAGGGTAGGGTGGCATTGTTCAAGGCGAAGGCAGATGTGCGGGCAACGGCACCGGGCATATTGGCGACGCAATAGTGCACCACATCGTCAACGATATACGTCGGCTTGGTATGGGTGGTTGGCTTGGAGGTTTCGAAGCAACCGCCCTGATCGATCGCCACATCGACTAATGCTGATCCCGGTTTCATCTGCTTCACATGCGCCGCGGTGATGAGTTTCGGGGCCGCAGCACCCGGGATCAAAACCGCACCGATAATAATGTCGGCTTCCGGAACCAGGCGATCAATGATCTCGTTGGTTGAATACACCACTTTGGCTTTGCCCTGAAACTCGACATCCAACGCGCGTAAGGTTTCGAGGCTGCGATCGAGAATGGTGACATCCGCCCGCATCCCCACCGCCATTCGTGCGGCGTTTGAACCGACCACGCCGCCGCCGAGAATGATGACTTTCGCCGGTTCGACGCCGGGCACGCCACTCAATAGCAGCCCGCGGCCGCCATTCGAATTCTCCAATGCCTGGGCGCCGGCCTGGATCGACATACGGCCGGCGACTTCTGACATCGGTGCCAGCAAGGGTAAGCGGCCATGGGCGTCGGTGACGGTTTCATAGGCAATACAGACGGCTTTGCTGTCAATCAGGTCTTTAGTTTGTGGTAAATCTGGGGCAAGATGCAGATAAGTGAATAAAATCTGGCCTTCTCGGAGCATGGCTCGTTCTTCTGCCTGGGGCTCTTTTACTTTAACAATCATCTCTGATCTGGTAAAAACTTCTTTAGCAGTCGAAATAATTGTTGCGCCAGCAGTTTGATAATCTGAATCCGAGAGCCCGATCCCGATCCCGGCTTGGGCCTCAACCAGAACCTGATGGCCTAATGAAACGAGTTCACGAACGCTGCTGGTGACAAGTCCAACGCGGTATTCGTGATTTTTGATTTCTTTGGGAACACCAATGATCATCCTGCATCTCCTTGGCTTGATAGAATGAACAGCTATTGACAAGGTTATAATTGCGGATCTATTGGCAGTATAGTTTGACTATCAGAGGATTGGATTCTAAATATTAGAAAGTTGTAGTATATTTTTTTGCAAGGAAGTAAGAAGGTGGAATAAAAAATGGTAGATACCAAGAAGAAACCATCCAAGGAATTGGATAGAATTGACCGTAACATATTGAATGAACTGCAAAAAGACGGTCGTATTTCAAACGTTGAGCTGTCAAAGCGGGTAGGCCTGTCGCCGACGCCGTGTCTTGAGCGGGTGCGTCGTCTGGAGCGTCAGGGCTATATCAGTGGCTATACAGCGCTTCTGAATCCGCAGTACCTGGATGCATCACTGCTGGTGTTTGTTGAAATCACGTTGAACCGCGGCGCGCCGGATGTGTTTGAGCAATTTAACAAGTCCGTTCAGGAACTGGAAGATATTCAGGAATGTCATCTGGTTTCCGGCGACTTTGACTACTTGCTGAAAACACGGGTATCGGACATGTCGGCCTACCGTAAGCTGCTGGGTGAAACCCTGCTGCGTTTACCGGGCGTGAATGACACCCGTACCTATGTGGTGATGGAAGAAGTGAAACAGACCAACAACCTGGTGATCAAAACGCGTTAATTCGGCGGTTGCCGTGAAACGTGGATCGCACTGTCAAGCGGCTTTTGCCGCTTGACTTGTTTTTGGCCCTGCAAGTCAAGCGCCGTCCGCTCAAAATTCATTCGCTTATCATGTCAAATTAACACTGCGATGAATATTTCTCGAACCAACACCGTTACAATAGTCCCACGCCCATGGCGAGAGATTCGCCAGATAGTGCTTTGCTCCCAGTTTTGCCTGATGTGTCAAAAAAGTGCGGCAAGTAGTATAAGATAAGGCAAGAATTTCAACCTATCCCAAACAGCAGCGGTTTCTACGGGGCAATCCTGATGAGGAGCATAACCCGATGGATGACAACGGCTGCTGTGATTGCAAAGAAACTAAGCGTTACTCCGGAGTGTTTTTTGAGGAAAGTAAAAGGCAAACAGCCTAGAGTCCGTCTTTCGGGCGGCCAGCGTCTGTTGGAAAGCTTCCTGATTATCGGCATTCTCGCCGCGATATTTATCATGGTTGCCCTGGTCAGTTTCGACCCTGCCGACCCATCCTGGTCCCAAACGGCCTGGGAAGGGCCGGTGCAGAATAAGGCCGGTGCCCTTGGGGCCCTGGTCGCCGATACCTTTCTGTTTACCCTGGGATCGCTGGCCTATCCGCTGCCCCTGGCCATTATCCTCGGTGCCTGGGTGCTGTTTCGCCGCCGTGGTGAGCGAGATGGCATTGATTTTATGATCTACGGGACCCGGTTGTTGGGCCTGTTGCTGCTGTTCCTGACCAGTTGCGGCCTTGCCGACCTGAACTTTGATGATATCTGGTATTTCTCTTCCGGCGGTGTGGTCGGGGATGTCGTCGCCAACATGGCGTTGCCGCTGTTCAATCTGCTGGGTGCAACGCTGGTACTGATGTTCTTCTGGGCGGTGGGTTTTACGCTGTTCTCCGGCATTTCCTGGCTGACGATTGTGGATACATTGGGGGAGACGACGCTTGGTTCTCTGGCTTGGCTGCTAAACAAAGTCCGTTCGGACAAGTCGGAAAATCTGACCCCGTTTGCTGCTGACATTCCTGAGGAGCAACAAACCGCCTATGCGCAGCAATTAAATCCATCCGCGGCAGCAGAGACGCCGGATGCAGATGATGTGTTGCTGGCTTCCAGCAGTACTCCGAAAGTCATGACGACCACGGTGCCGCGTTCTTTGGCACAATCGGAGCCGTTGCAGACAGAAACGGACTGGCAACCAGAAGAGACTGAACTGAAGATCGTGATGCCGGAGCGGGTAAAAGCCGCGCCGGTTGCCCCTGCTGTCTCAGTCCCTCCGGCTGCAACGACGGCAGCGGCACCTTCGCCGACAACCCACCACGCGGCGTCAACCCATCATGCGGAGATGACCGCGACGCGTCCGGTTCGCGGCATGACGATTGCCGAGCTTGAGCGCGAGTTGGATCGGGATGAGAATTTCTCGGTTCATCAAGGCGACGAGATGGCGTTTTCAGCGGCTCCGGAGCTGGAGGTTGCCTCGGGCTCGGCCTCAGAAAATCATGCCGGGATGAATGCAACTGCCTCGGATGTGATGGTTTCAGAGGTTGTCGCTCCAGATGCTGTCACCCAAGAAGCTGTTGTTCAAGGCGCTGTTGTTCAAGGAACTGTCGTTTCAGAAGCAGTAGCTCCGGAGACAGCCGTGCAGGAAGACATCTCACCGGTCAGAACAGTGTATATTGAGCCGTCTATCGGGGATCTGTCCCAGTGGCAGGCCGCAGATCAGGACGCTGAAACCGAGCGAACCCCGGGCGCAGAATCGGGGTACGTCGAAGACGTGCCCTGGGCCGAGGAGGCGTTAACGCCGGTCCGCCCGCAACATACGGCAATGGATGTTGAAATCGTAGTTGACCCTGTGTTCGAGCCAGCTTCTACATCAGATATGGATCTGAACCCGGCCCGACCGGACTATTCATCCGCTGTTCAGATGGCATCCGTAAGCTCAGAGTCAGCAGCTCCCGAAACCGTATTTGACGGCGGCGCGATTGAAATCGGGGTTCATGACGGTATGTCCGAGCTGGAGCGGGCCGAGCAGGGCCTGGCGGACGCAGATGACAGCGAATTGAGTGACGAAGAGGCGTTTTTGCAGAAAATCCGCGAGGCGCAGAAAGCACAGGCGCACGCTGCCGGTCTGGACAACCCGTTCCTGATGAAAAAGGGAGCAGATTTACCGGTGCCGACTTCCCCGATGCCAACGTTGGATCTGCTGGCACCGGCCCGGCAAACCGTGGAGCCGGCCAGCGAGGAGGAGCTCAAGCAAACCGCCATGCTGGTGGAAGCCAAACTGGCGGATTATAAGATTAAAGCCAAGGTCGTTGGCGTGTACCCGGGGCCGGTGATCACCCGGTTTGAGTTGGATTTGGCTCCCGGGGTGAAAGTCAGCCGGATTTCCGGTCTGGCCAAAGACCTGGCCCGTGCACTGTCGGCCTCAGCGGTACGGGTGGTAGAAGTGATCCCGGGCAAACCGTATATCGGTCTGGAACTGCCGAATGTAAGCCGCGAGACCGTTTACATGTCTGAAGTGGTCGGCAGCGAGCGGTTCCAGAAAATGAAAGGGGCGCTGCCGATCGTGCTGGGCTACGACATTGCCGGGGAGGCGATCGTCGCCGATCTGAGCAAAACGCCGCACTTGCTGGTGGCCGGTACCACCGGTTCGGGTAAGTCAGTCGGGGTCAACGTCATGATTGTGAGTCTGCTGTACAAGTGTAAGCCGGAAGATTGTCGTTTCATCATGATCGACCCGAAAATGCTTGAGCTGTCGATTTATGAAGGGATCCCGCACCTGTTGACAGAAGTGGTCACCGATATGAAAGATGCAGGCAACGCCCTGCGCTGGTGTGTGGGTGAGATGGAGCGCCGCTATAAACTGATGGCGGCTTGCGGCGTGCGTAACCTGGCGGGCTTTAACGCCAAGCTGAAAGAAGCGGCTGAGGCCGGTCACCCGATCCACGATCCGTTGTGGAAGCCGGGCGACAGCATGGATGAGTTTCCGCCGCTGCTGGAGAAGATGCCGAGCATCGTGGTGGTGGTGGATGAATTTGCCGACCTGATGATGGTGGTGGGTAAGAAAGTTGAGGAGCTGATTGCCCGTCTGGCGCAAAAAGCGCGGGCAGCCGGGATCCACCTGGTGCTGGCCACGCAGCGTCCGTCCGTGGATGTGATCACTGGCCTGATCAAGGCGAATATTCCGAGCCGGATGGCCTTCACGGTATCGACCAAAACCGACTCGCGAACCATTCTGGATCAGGGCGGGGCAGAATCCCTGCTGGGGATGGGCGACATGCTGTATTTGCCGGCGGGTCAGAACCATCCGATCCGGGTTCACGGAGCGTTTGCATCTGATGACGACGTTCACAATGTGGTGAATGACTGGAAAGCCCGCGGTAAGCCGCAATATATTGAGGGTATTCTCGAAGAGGATCAGGGTGCGGAAGGACTGCTGCCGGGTGAAGCGCCGGTTGCCGGGGATGATGAACTGGATCAGTTGTTCGATCAGGTCGCAGCCTTTGTTGCAGAATCGCGCCGCGGCTCGGTTTCCGGGGTCCAACGCCGGTTTAAAATTGGTTATAACCGTGCGGCCCGTATTGTTGAGCAGCTGGAAGCGCATGGCATTGTCAGCCCGCCGGGCCATAACGGTAACCGGGAGGTGCTGGCACCGCCGCCACCACGCGACTAACGGTCAGGTGGTTGGGGCTGAATTGTTTGTCGGTTGAACTTGTTGTCGATTGCAACTGTTGTGAGTTGCAACACCGCAGCCGACGGATATGATTGGGGAAGCGTAACGCTCCCGAAAACACTTAGGTGAATAAGAATGATTAAAAAATTTGTGATGCGTTTGCTGGTTGCAGCGCCATTTTTACTTGTGACAACGGCCTGGGCGAACCCGCAGCAGGAATTAAGTACCCGCTTGGGCAAGGTCAACGCATTCAGTGCGGACTTTCAGCAGAAAGTGGTAAGCCCGGAAGGCGATTTGCTGGTGGAAGGGGAAGGGGACGTAGCGATCACCCGTCCGAACTTGTTTCGCTGGAATACCGAGCTGCCGGATGAGAATATTCTGATTTCCGACGGCAAAACGCTGTGGTACTACAGCCCGTTTATCGAGCAGGTGACGGCCATGTGGCTGAACGATGCCACCGAGCAAACGCCGTTCGTGCTGCTAACCCGTAACAGTGCTGCGGACTGGGCCAAATATCATGTGGTTCAGACTGCGGATACGTTTACCCTGACGCCGAAAGATCCGACGTCGTCGATGGGGAAATTTATTGTCACCGTGGCGAAAAATGGCCAGGTCCGCAGTTTCTCTGTGGTGGAGCAGGACGGTCAACGCAGTAATTTCACGTTCAGCCGCTTCAGTACCCGTCAGCCGTCGCGGGATCTGTTCACCTTTACCCCACCGACAGGGGTGGAGCTGGATGACCAGCGAAACTAAGCTCAACCAAGAGACAGACATTGTTTGACTATTTAGGTGGCATTTCGATGCCGCCTAATTTCGTTTAAGGAGTGGCGATTTTGAATAATTTCAGCCTGGATTTTTCCTCAGATTTTCGCCCGTTGGCGGCCCGGATGCGGCCCAGAACGGTCGAAGAGTACATCGGCCAGCGCCACATCCTGGGGGAAGGAAAGCCGCTCAGACGCGCGCTGGAAGCCGGTCATTTGCATTCGATGATCCTCTGGGGCCCACCGGGAACCGGAAAAACGACGCTGGCGGAAGTGGCGGCACATTATGCCAATGCCGAAGTGGAGCGGGTTTCTGCCGTTACCTCCGGGGTGAAAGAGATCCGGGCGGCGATTGAGAAAGCCCGTGAAAACAAAATGGCCGGGCGGCGGACCATCCTGTTCGTGGATGAGGTCCATCGCTTCAATAAGAGCCAGCAGGATGCTTTCCTGCCGCATATCGAAGACGGCACGGTGACCTTTATCGGGGCAACCACGGAAAACCCGTCGTTTGAGCTCAATAATGCGTTGTTATCCCGGGCCCGGGTGTACAAGCTGAAATCCCTGGAGCAGGACGAAGTGCTGGCTGTGATCGAGCAGGCGCTGGCGGATACTGAGCGTGGTATCGGTGATGCCGAGAAGCTGGTGTTTGTGGATGATGTGAAGTCGCAGCTGGCGACTCTGGTCAACGGGGATGCGCGGATGTCCCTGAACTATCTTGAGCAACTGATCGACATGGCGGACGAAGACAGTGCCGGGATGAAGCACATCAGCCTGGCGTTGTTGGCGGAAGTCTCCGGTGAAAAGATCGCCCGGTTCGATAATAAGGGCGACCTTTGGTATGACATGATTTCGGCGGTTCATAAGTCGATCCGTGGCTCCAGCCCGGACGGGGCACTGTACTGGTTCGCCCGCATGCTCCAGGCGGGGTGTGATCCGCTGTATGTGGCCCGGCGTCTGCTGGCGATTGCTTCAGAAGATATCGGCAATGCCGATCCCCGGGCCATGCAGGTGGCGATTTCGGCCTGGGATTGCTTTACCCGGGTCGGGGCCTATGAAGGGGAGCGGGCCATTGCCCAGGCGATTGTGTATCTGGCCAGTGCGCCGAAAAGCAACGCCGTGTATACCGCCTTTAAGCAGGCCAAGGCGGATGCCATGAACCATCCTGACTATGAGGTTCCGGTGCATTTGCGCAATGCCCCAACCAAGCTGATGAAAGAGATGGGTTATGGCGAGGAATACCGTTACGCCCATGATGAGCCGGGGGCCTATGCGGCCGGCGAGTGTTATTTACCGCCTGAGCTGGCCGGAACGCGCTATTATCACCCGACAAATCGGGGGCTGGAGACTAAAATCGCTGAAAAGCTGGCGTATCTTGCTTCTTTAGATGCAAAAAGCGCTTTAAAGCGCTATCAATAATAAGGCTTTTTGGGTATTGTTTAAGGTCTGCGTTAGTTCCTTTAACGCATTCTGAATTAAAATGATTTAGCCACCAGGTTGGCTGAATAACGTGCACTTTAGAACATTATGAGCACAGGATTAGCATGCTAGATTCTAAATTACTTCGAACTGAGCTGGACGCAACAGCCGAAAAATTAGCGCGCCGTGGTTTTACCCTCGATGTTGAAAAACTACGTTCCCTAGAAGAACAACGTAAGTCCCTTCAGGTGACAACTGAAGAGCTTCAGGCACAGCGTAACTCCCGATCGAAGTCCATTGGTCAGGCCAAAGCGAAAGGCGATCATGAAGCTGCTGAGAAAATCCTGGCTGAAGTAGCTACGCTGGGTAACGACCTGGATGATGCCAAGAAAGCACTGGCCGACTTGCAGGAAGAAATCAAAGCCATTGCGCTGTCTGTACCAAACGTACCGGATGAGTCGGTACCGACCGGGAAAGACGAAGCTGAAAACGTTGAAATTTCACGCTGGGGTGAGCCGAAAACTTACGACTTTGACGTAAAAGATCACGTCGATCTGGGTGAAATGGGTGACGGTCTGGACTTTGCCAGCGCAGTGAAACTGTCCGGCTCACGTTTTATCGTGATGAAAGGCCAGTTTGCGCGTCTGCACCGTGCAATTGCTCAGTTTATGCTGGATCTGCACACTGAAGAGCACGGTTACACCGAAATGTATGTGCCGTATCTGGTCAACCAGGACAGCCTGTACGGTACGGGTCAGCTGCCGAAATTCGGTGAAGATCTGTTCCACACCAAGCCGGCAACGGAAGAAGGCGTGGGCATGTCGCTGATCCCGACTGCGGAAGTACCGCTGACCAACATGGTACGTGACGAGATTGTTGAAGAAGCAGACCTGCCGATCAAGATGACCGCCCACACGCCGTGTTTCCGTTCTGAAGCCGGTTCTTACGGTCGTGATACCCGTGGCCTGATCCGCATGCACCAGTTCGATAAAGTTGAACTGGTTCAGATCACCCGTCCGGAAGACTCTATGGCGGCCCTGGAAGAGCTGACCGGTCACGCGGAGAAAGTTCTGCAACTGCTGGAACTGCCTTACCGTAAAGTGATTCTGTGTACGGGCGATATGGGCTTCGGCGCAGCGAAAACTTACGATCTGGAAGTTTGGGTTCCGGCGCAAGAGACGTACCGTGAGATCTCTTCTTGCTCGAACGTGGGTGACTTCCAGGCGCGCCGCATGCAGGCACGTTTCCGCCGTAAAGGCGAGAAGAAGCCTGAGCTGGTGCATACCCTGAACGGTTCTGGTCTGGCCGTTGGTCGTACCATGGTCGCGATTCTGGAAAACTACCAGCAGGCCGATGGTCGCATCGAGATCCCGCACGTGCTGCGTAAGTACATGAATGGTGTCACGCACATCGGTTAATCACCGATTGGTTGCTCCTGACGATAAAACCCGGCATTTGCCGGGTTTTATCGTTTTGGTGGGGTGATTACGCTGATCATGAAACGGGTCAACTGGTAGAGTTACGGTTCCGGTAATGCTGCCCAGTCAGCGCCGTATGCGGCAGCTGGATAATATTGAGCATCTCGGCCGGCAGCTCCGGCAGCCGGATAGACAGCGCATCGCCGATATCGGCTAATACCAGATCGAACAGGCTGAACAGCGTATCCGAGAGCTGGAGGGACAGCTGATACAGCTCGGCTTTCACGACCGCTGGTGACTGGCTCTGCATGTTTATCTGTTCAAACTGTTCAAATAAAGTATCCAGCACGACAGTCGGGACCGGCTGGCTGCTCATCAATGCCATTTGCCCCAGACGCCGGTGCAGGATTTGAATATGAAGCCGCATTTCACGCTGCACCTTGGTTGAGCCCGGTGAAAAACTATGGATGGCGTGGCGAAACCGGCTCAGGCTGTCGATCGCATTGAGGGTGACCGGCCAGGCGGATTGGTATTGCTGGAATAGCTTCTCTTCATCCGCCGCCAGCAGGCTTTGGGTGATGGTGTCATCGATCAGGTAAAGCACGTGGCGGATGGTTTTGCCATGGGTACTCTGGTTCCGTTTGAGCGAATAATTCGGCCAGCTGTCGAGCAGCTGACCGGTTCGCTTGCGTAAAATACGATACATCGGCTTTTGTGCCGGCTCAGCCTGATTGTTAAGGGCCTTGAGCAGGCTTTGAATGGCCAGCGCCTCATTTAAAGGCGCCGATGCCGATTGGGGACTCTCCCCGTCACTCAGCATCTGATGGGTTTTGCGACGATGAAAGCGCAGCAGGTGGATCAGCTGGCGCAGACCAATCACCTGGTTAAACCGACTTTCCAGCAATACCTGTGTTTGCCGTGAACGGTAGCTGTAGTAGCCCAGCCCGAGCAACAGGGTGATAAAAATCGTAATGATGAGCATGATGTCCTCCGGCAGGTCTTGCGGCTTCCTGGGAGGAAAACTGCAAGAACTGGACCCGGAAAACCTTGAATGACAATTGTATCGGTTCCTTTATAAATCAATTGGTTATTGGGTTATCAGCGACAGATTTGACTCACGACGCTCCCGATTGGTGCGTTAGTGCATAAATTGAGGGCAAAGCAACCGTCAACATCCCCGGGCTTGCCGGGGATTAGGTTGGAGTTCAGGCACGTTACGGCTAATCGATATGACTGGCCTTGGGGTGCGGGTTCAGGTGGACTTCTTCGACTTTGGCGCCAGCCTGCGGATCATTGAAACATGCAATATCCATGGCGTTCTCTGATTTCGCGACAATACAGGTGACACAGCTGTCGCCGGTGATATTGACCGCCGTGCGGATCATATCCAGTAAGCGATCCACCCCCATGATAATGGCAATCCCTTCTACCGGCAGGCCCACCTGATTCAACACCATTGCCAGCATGATCAAACCTACGCCCGGCACCCCTGCCGTGCCGATGGAAGCCAGGGTAGCGGTGACAATTACGGCCATGTAATCGCTCATCGTCAGGTCGATATTAAATGCCTGGGCAATAAAGGCGGTGGCGACCCCCTGCATAATCGCGGTCCCGTCCATGTTGATGGTGGCACCAAGCGGAATGGTGAAGGAGGCAATCTGGTTGCTGACGCCCAGGCGCTTGGTGGCGGTTTCCATGGTCACCGGAATGGTGGCGTTTGAAGAAGCGGTTGAGAAGGCGAACATGATGGCATCTTCCATTTTCTTGAGGAAGATCTTCGGGCTCAATCCGGAGAAGACTTTCAGCATCAGGCTATACACCACCAAGCCGTGGATCAGCAGGGTTGCTGACAGCACCAGGAAATACCCGAGTAGGTTGAAGATGGCATCCAGGCCGATGTTGGTAAACAGCTTTGCCATGAGGAAAAAGACCCCGAATGGCGCAATGTGCATCAGTAAAGCGACCAGCTTCATGATCACTTCGTTGAGGTCGGTAAAAATGGCCGCAATGCGCTCGCCCGCCGAGCCTGCCGCACTGATGGCGATCCCAAACAGAATCGCAAATACGATAATTTGCAGGGTATTGCCTTGCGCCATTGAGTTAATCGGATTGGTTGGGAACATCCCGACAATGACTTCTCCCAGCGACGGGGCTTCACTGGCGCTGAAACTGGTGGCGGCAGACAGGTCAGCCCCGGCACCAGGTTGGAACAGGCTGCCCATGGTCAGGGCCAGCGTGATGGCCACTGCGGTGGTGGTGAGATAGAACAAAATGGTTTTACCGCCCAGACGGCCCAGGGTGCTGATGTCGCTCAGGCTGCTGGTCCCGCAGACCAGGGAGATGAACACCAGGGGCACGACCAGCATTTTCAGGCTGGCAATGAAGATGGCACCACCGACGTCAAACAGGCCGTTGACCAGATATTCGTGAACCCAGGAGGTTTCTGAAAAAAGGGAGCGAATGATGAATCCGGTGAAGATCCCGAGCACCATCCCGAGGATCACCCGGCCGGTCAGAGACAGTTTTTTATTTTGCGTAAGCATGAAATACATACTCCTTCTCATACTTCACTCTGTCCGCTTTGGAGCAGTGCGAGGCGCAAATGATCAGTCGCGATGCCGTACTTCGGCGAACCTGTTGATTTCCCGAACCTAGCTGAAGTGAAAAACGTGATTACCCGAAAACAGCATCAAACTCTGTTTAGATAAAAATAGTTCTTCGGTTGAGAAATTGTTGAGCAAGTGCCCGGAACGATGGCTGTTGTTTCGATTGTGAAACTAATCTGAGTGATGTGAGACATCTTCGGGGAAGACATGGAAGGGAATGGGAGGAAGTAAAGTGGAGCAGTGGCATGAGGTGGCGGGGCAAACAAAAAAGGAGCCGAAGCTCCTTTTTTATCATCTGGCGATGATTACATCACACGCATGCCAGGTTGGGCGCCTTCGTGCGGCTCCAGAATCCACAGGTCTTGACCACCCGGGCCGGCAGCCAGCACCATGCCTTCGGACATGCCGAATTTCATCTTACGAGGCTTCAGGTTAGCCACCATCACGGTGTGCTTACCAATCAGGTCTTCCGGGCTGTAAGCAGACTTAATGCCGGCGAAGACCTGACGGATTTCACCGCCCAGATCCAGCTGAAGCTTCAGCAGCTTGTTCGCTTTCGGCACTTCTTCACAAGCCACGATCTTGGCAATCCGCAGATCAACTTTGGCAAAATCGTCAAACTCGATCTCATCGGCAATCGGCTCTTCTGCCAGTGGGCCGCTCGGTTTGGCCGCTTGCTCAGCAGCGGCTTTTTCCGCCGCAGCGTCTTCTTTCGAGGTTTCGATCATCGCTTCAACATGCTTCGGATCGATACGGTTGAACAGCGCCTTGAACTTGGTGATTTCGTGGCCGGTCAGCGGCTCGGCAACGCCTTCCCAGCTCAGGGTTTCGTTCAGGAACGCTTCTGTTCGCTCAGCCAGCAGTGGCATCACCGGCTTGAGGTAAGTCATCAGCACGCGGAACAGGTTGATCCCCACTGAGCAGACTTCCTGCAGCTCCTGATCTTTGCCTTCTTGCTTGGCAAGCACCCAAGGGGCCTTCTCATCGACATACTGGTTGGCTTTGTCGGCCAGCGCAGTAATTTCACGGATGGCGCGGCCGAACTCACGGGCTTCGTAGAGTTCTGCAATGCGATCCGCCGCCGCAGCGAATTCACCGTACAGTGCTGGCTCGGCAAAGGTGTCAGCCAGCTTGCCGTCAAAACGCTTGCTGATGAAGCCGGCGTTACGGGAAGCCAGGTTGACGATTTTGTTCACCACATCGCTGTTCACACGTTGGGTGAAGTCTTCCAGGTTCAGGTCCAGATCATCGATTCGGTTGTTCAGCTTGGCTGCGTAGTAGTAGCGCAGGCATTCCGGATCCAGGTGCTTGAGGTAAGTCGCAGCCTTGATGAAGGTGCCTTTCGACTTCGACATTTTCGCGCCGTTCACCGTCACGTAGCCGTGGACGAAGACGTTGTTTGGTTTACGCAGACCGGCACCGTCCAGCATCGCTGGCCAGAACAGGCTGTGGAAGTAAACAATGTCTTTGCCGATAAAGTGGTACAGCTCTGTTGCGCTGTCTTTGTTCCAGAATTCGTCGAAGTTCAGGTCATCGCGCTTGTCACACAGGTTCTTGAACGAGCCCATGTAGCCGATTGGTGCGTCCAGCCAGACGTAGAAGTATTTGCCGGTCTCGCCCGGGATTTCGAACCCGAAGTAAGGCGCATCGCGGGAAATGTCCCATTGTTGCAGGCCGGAATCAAACCATTCCTGCATCTTGTTCGCGGTTTCATCCTGCAGGGCGCCGGACTTGGTCCACGCTTGCAGCATGGTTTCGAACTGCGGCAGGTCGAAGAAGAAGTGTTCAGAATCCTTCATGATCGGCGTCGCACCGGAAACAGCAGATTTCGGATTAATCAGATCGGTCGGGCTGTAGGTTTCACCACAGCTGTCACAGTTGTCGCCGTACTGATCTTCGGCTTTACATTTCGGACAGGTGCCCTTGACGAAACGATCCGGCAGGAACATTTCTTTTTCTGGATCGAATAGCTGAGAGATGGTGCGGCTGGTGATGTAGCCTTTCTCTTTCAGCTGGGTGTAAACAAAAGAAGCCAGCTCGCGATTCTCTTCGGAGTGCGTGCTGTGGTAGTTGTCGAAGCTGATATCAAAACCGGCA
Source organism: Photobacterium sp. MCCC 1A19761 (assembly GCF_037389125.1). Lineage (NCBI taxonomy): Bacteria > Pseudomonadati > Pseudomonadota > Gammaproteobacteria > Vibrionales > Vibrionaceae > Photobacterium > Photobacterium sp. MCCC 1A19761. The sequence goes on along the minus strand of NZ_JAZGTF010000002.1, from coordinate 353,411 downwards.
AAATCGGTTTGGTGCTCTTTGCTGACTTCCGCAATCATTTGCTCAGGCTCCATACCCATCTGCTGGGCCTTAAGCATAATCGGAGTTCCGTGGGCATCGTCCGCACAGATGAAATGGACTTCGTTGCCGCGAAGGCGCTGGTAGCGTACCCAGATATCCGCCTGGATATGCTCAAGCATGTGGCCCAGGTGAATAGAACCGTTTGCATACGGCAGGGCGCAGGTCACCAGAATTTTTCTTGGATTTGCAGCCATAGTTTCTTATTTCGCTCATGATGGGTAAAAAGATATCAAGCCCCAAATAGTACCTGATGGTTCATCTAATGCCTAGCGCCGCAAGGAGAATATCAACCCAATTAGCAGCGTGGCCTACAGATAAATGATAGGATCAAAAGGGAGTCTATCAATGGAGCGCTGTGAAGTATGGTAAATGAACCGAAAACCCGGTTTGAAAGTGTGGCGGACATCTGCCGCTGGCTGAATCAGTTTGAACATCCATGGCTGCATCACGAGTGGGCTGAGGCGACGAATGTGGTCTCGGTGACCCCGGCCGGAGAGGTGGTGATCACCTTGCCGTTCGCGGCCGCCTCGGTGGCGGAATTACTCGAGCAGTGGATTGTGTCCCAGCAGGAGATGAATCATGTCGCTCAGCAGCAGACCTTCACGGTGAACATCCGGGTTGCGCCGTTGGCGAGCGGGGAGAAAGCACCGCTGAAAGGCGTGAAGAATATCATTGTCGTCAGCTCAGCCAAGGGGGGGGTCGGGAAATCTACCACCGCGGTCAATCTGGCGCTTGGCCTGCGGGCGCAAGGGGCCAAGGTCGGCTTGCTGGATGCGGATATCTATGGCCCGTCTGTCCCGATGATGCTGGGAACCGTGGATGAGAAACCTCAGTCACCGGACGGCAAGATGATGCTGCCGATTGAATCGTGCGGTTTGTATACCAACTCCGTGGGCTACCTGGTGCCGGCAGAGAATGCGATGATCTGGCGTGGACCGATGGCATCGAAAGCGCTGTCGCAAATTATCAATGAAACCTGGTGGCCGGATCTGGATTATCTGGTGGTGGATATGCCGCCGGGCACCGGGGATATTCAGCTGACCCTGGCCCAGCAAATTCCGGTCACGGGAGCGGTGGTGATCACCACGCCGCAGGATTTGGCCCTGGCCGATGCCATTAAAGGCGTCAGCATGTTTAATAAAGTGCATGTGCCGGTGATCGGGGTGGTTGAGAACATGAGCTATCATATCTGTAGCCATTGTGGTCATCACGAAGCCATTTTCGGCACTGGTGGTGCAGAGCGGATGGCGCAGGAATACGCCGTGCCGTTGCTGGCCCAGTTACCGTTGCATATTCAGATCCGTGAAGATATCGATCGCGGAAAACCGACCGTGGCGGCATCGCCGGAGTCGGAACATGCTGCGGCATACATCGAATTGGCCGGGCAAGTGGCCAGCCGGATGTACTGGCAGGGAGAGCCCGTCGCCGAACAGATCACAATTCGTACGATGTAAACCTTTGCATGTGAACGATGTAACGGCTTTGTCTCAAAATGAGCCGGATGTCTCATTTTGACTGGCATCTGACGGGCCGAGCCCCTATAATCAGGCGGTTTATTTAGACCTGTTTGCGCTGTTTTCTACCTTCGTAGATAGCGCAGCAGGTTGTTTTAAAAGTATTTCCACCTCGCTACGTTGTATTACAGGTGCATTCTGATATGTCTGAACACTCACACCAATGCGTCATTATCGGTATCGCAGGCGCGTCTGCGTCCGGTAAAAGTCTGATCGCCAGCACAGTTTATAAAGAGCTAAAAGAAAAAGTCGGCGATCATCAGATCGGTGTAATCACGGAAGATTGTTACTATAACGATCAAAGCCACCTGAGCATGGAAGAGCGGGTCAAAACAAATTACGACCACCCGAATGCGCTGGATCACGATTTACTGTGTGATCACCTTGAGCAGCTGATTGCGGGCAATGCGGTCGAAGTGCCACGTTACAGCTACAGCGAGCATACGCGCATGGCGGAGACCACCACCATGACACCGAAAAAGGTGATCATTCTGGAAGGGATCCTGCTGCTGACGGATCCGCGTCTGCGTAACATCATGCATGCGAGTGTGTTCATGGATACGCCGCTGGATATCTGTCTGCTGCGCCGTCTGCAACGCGATGTTGCGGAGCGTGACCGCACCATGGAGTCGGTTCTGGCACAATATCAGAAGACGGTTCGTCCAATGTTCATGCAGTTTATTGAGCCGTCCAAGCAATATGCCGACATCATTGTTCCGCGCGGGGGTAAAAACCGTATCGCGATCGATGTTCTGAAGGCACACATTGCGAAGTTGCTTCGTGCGTAAGCTGCCATTCAGGCAAACGACTTAGCATTCGCTGAAAAGATTGAACGGGCAGCCCAAATGGCTGCCCGTTTTATTTAGGGCATTCACACGCCCTGTTATGATTTTAAAAAATATTCGCTACCATAGAGAGATAGCTCATATCGGGCTGGCTTATGGCTTATGGTTCAAGATGCATAGAACATAGCTTTGAGCGAATTGCGCGTCAGTGGGGATAACACGAGGACAGAATGAAAAAACTTTTGTATGTCGTTTTCGCGATCATAATCGTGGTTGTGGTGGGGATCGGTGCTTTGCTGGCGCTGGTCGACCCGAATCAGTTTAAACCTTTAATTACCGAGCAGGTGAAGAAAGCCACCGGGCGGGATCTGGTGATTAGCGGCGATCTCAGCTGGCGTATCTTCCCGAGTATCGGCCTGGCTCTGGGCAAAACCGAATTTCGCAACCCGGACGGTTTCGCGGAGCCGAATTTAGTTCAGATCAGCAGTGCGGAACTGTCGGTCTCGGTGCTACCACTGCTTTCTCGTCATCTGGAAATCGGCAATGTTCGGCTGGAAGACAGCCGGGTCTTCATCCAGACGCGTCTGGACGGTATCAGTAACCTAGATGGCTTGGGTCAGGCTGCGCAGGAAGCGGCCGAGGCCCCGGCAGCAGAGCCGCAGGTCACGGAAGCGCCGGTTGCCTCGGAAGAAGCCGCCGAGCCATGGAGCATCAGCCTGGAAGGGGTGGAGTTGGTCAATGCCAGCGCCGTGATCCGCGATGATCAGGCCGGAACCGAAACCTCAGTCAGCGCGCTGAACTTTGCCCTTAGCCGTTTCGCCCCGGGCGAATGGGCAAAGGCGAACTTTGATGTGGCCGGCAAGAACGGGGAGCTGGCGTTCACTGCTCAGGGCGAAACCGAACTCTTTATCGTGCCGACGCTGGATAATGCCGAGCTGAAAAATGTTCAGTTCGCGGCAACAGCGAAAGATGCCGCGATGAACATTGAATCGGCGTCGCTGACCATGGATCAGTTCAAGGCGGGTGATTGGTCAACCCTGACCTTTGCAGCCAAAGGCGCGGTGCCGGATCTGGCATTTGATGCCGAAGGCCAGACCCGACTCAAGCTCAACCGGGCGATGAATGATGTCATGCTGGAAGGGCTGGCGTTATCGTCTAAGCTGCAAGGCGCGACGTTGCCGCGTCCGGAAATGGCTGTGAAGCTCAATGCCGATCTGCAATATGATGTGCAGCAGGGCTTGGCGACGCTGAGCCGCTTCGAAACCTCAGTTGATGAGTTGGCTCTGACCGGTAATGGTTCATTCAAGAATGCAACGATTCCGCAGATTCGGTTTGCACTGAGCAGCGACAACATTGACCTGGATGCATTCCTCGGCCTGGACCAGGCCAAAGCCGAAGCGCAAACGGCGGCAACGAACGGAGCGTCATCAGAAACGCCATCTGACACACCAGCAGGCGACACGGCGAAAGCTGAGGCCGCAAAAAACCAGGAACCTGACTTGTCCGCGCTGAAAACTCTGGATGTCGCTGGCACCGTGAGCCTGGGTAAGTTTAAAGCCGCCAATGCCAAGCTGGCCAACGTGTTGATGGATGTAAAAATCGACAAAGGCGTACTGACGTTAAAGCAGCTCGATGCCGATCTGTATGACGGTCATATCCGTGCTGAAGCGACCATCGATGCCAATGGCAAGCTGCCGCGTTACTTCGTCACCAAGACGATCACCGGCGTTCAGATTCAGCCGTTGCTGGTGGATTTGGTCGACAATGATGTGCTGGCGGGCAAAGGCGATATTCTGATCAAGCTGGGGGGAACCGGGCTGGCCGAAAACCGCGTTCGTCAAAACGTGGCCGGGACCGTCGATATCAGCTTTGCTGACGGGGCCATCAATGGCATCAACATTCCGGCGATGATCCGCAAAGCCAAAGCGACCCTCAAAGGCAAGCGGGATGAGCTTGAGGATGAAGCCAAGAAAACCGACTTCTCGGCAATGACGGCAACCATTCAGCTGGGCAAAGGCATTGCGTCAACCAACAACCTGGATATTGACTCGCCGTTGCTGCGAGTCGACGGCGCAGGTGAAACCAGCCTGGTGAAAGAAACCATTGATTTCGGACTGGATACTTCGCTGGTGGCGACCAGCAAAGGCCAGGGCGGTAAACAAGTCGATGAAGTGGCCGATATCACGGTGCCGATCGAGATTAAAGGCAACTGGACCGAGCCGAAAGTGTCGCTGGATATGAAGCGCCTGCTCGCGCGCAACAACGAGCTGGAGCAGAAAGCCAAGAAAGAGCTCGACCGTGGGCTGGAGAAGCTCCTTGGCGAGAAAGCCAAGGATGACAAGGTGAAAGAAGCCGCGGATAAGCTTCTGAAAGGCTTGGGTTTGTTTAACTAAATGCTCTACTGAACCACTTTGGATGCAATCTGTCAGTTTCTTATCCATGATTTGAGCTGGCAGGTTGTGCTTATTGGTTTCGCCCCTTCCTGATTCAAGGTCTGTTCTCCCTGATTTAACCTCACTTTTTTCTTATTTGGGTCAACTAAGCTGGTCTTTAAGGCTCTTGAACTCTCCCTATGCAAGCGTATTAAAGACACATTAACAGTGCTCTTTGCTGGTGGTCTAATGGATTATCCTATTGAAAATATTAGTATTGTTTTTGATTGGTGAGTACATATGAGGTCTCGTTATACAAGCATGCTCGCTTTTACCAAGCGTACAGTTGCTATTGGATACCATGATAGCTTAAGTGTCTGATATTGCATGATACTTTTACGAAGGTGGTTAAAATGTCATCAGGATGGTGCGCGTGTTATCGAGCATGCAGCCTAATATGTTGTTAGTTGCTTTATCAATTTCGCATGTTCCATTAACTGTACAAGTCGATATCGCAAGGTTATACTTGTTCCATTAAATGTACATGTGGAGGTTCTATGAGAATCGTATCTTTTACAGAAGCAAGAAATAGCCTTAAAGCAGTTTTAGACGGTGTAGTGAATGATGCTGACACTACTGTTATCACTCGTCGTGATTCCGAAGATGCTGTCGTCATGTCTCTAGATTACTACAACAGCTTAATGGAAACCGTTCATCTGCTTCGTTCACCTAAAAACGCGGAGCACTTAAACCGGTCAATTGCGCAGTATCGTGCAGGTAAGACAACAGCACGAGAGCTAATGGATGAGTAGTAGTCAACGTTTATTGTCGTGGACTGACGAGGCTTGGGATGACTATCTCTACTGGCAAACTCAAGACAAGAAAACATTGAAGCGCATTAATAAGTTAATTAATGATGTAAAGCGCTCCCCGTTTGAGGGTATTGGTAAGCCCGAACCTTTAAAAGAAAATCTATCAGGTTTTTGGTCTCGTCGTGTTGATGATACAAACCGCTTGGTTTACGCAGTCGATGATCAAGCAATTACGATAATTTCGTGTCGCTATCATTACTAAATTAGGCTTAATCGTTTGGCAACTAACTAACTGCTTAGGATGGACTGCCAACGTTTGGCGGCTTTACTTCAAAGTTCGCTCCGTGTTTGCGGTGGCTTATTTGAGTTTTGTGGTATGTTGGCAGCCACTTAACAGGGCTACATGGACTCCCCCGGTTATCAACAACAGCGTCAGGTAATGCAAGATTTGGGACTGCCGCTCTACATTCGGTCTGTTTATTGGCATTGATGCCATGACCCTGATGACACTACGTGGTTGCGGTTCCTCATTCGAACGCTGTTCTTTCATGTACCCAATGATCACGCGCTCGGTGCAGGAGCAAAATGGCTTGCTGCTCTGCCGATTTGACCCGAACGAAGCGCGTTGAAGGACGGGTGACAGCCACACAAATCGCGACGGCATCATTGAGATCGTTTTTGGCACCCGTTCTGAAAGGCGCCACATATTTTGATGCCATGATCTTTGGCGTATGACCGAGTTTAGTCAGCTCTCGGGCCCAATAATGAGAGGCCCCGCAGGCTTCCATCCCGCTAATTGCTGGCGGGATATTGGCAAACGTCGAGAGAACTTTCGAGCGTGATATTGTTTTGTGGATCAGGATCTTGCCTTGGTGAACCTCACCGTGAATACTGAAGCTATGTTTGGCTAAATCAATACCATAGACAGATTGTGACATGGTGGCCTCCGGCGATTTTGTAATCAGACTTACCAAGTGTGGCAAAGTCTGATGAGGGAGAGTCCATGTCATTCGTTATGCGTCATTCAATTATGGAGTGAACTTATGGAACAACTTACTGAGAAGTTAAACAGAAAAGGGTTTGATGCAAAGCTTAAAAACAACAATGTAATTGTTAAGATTGATGGTTTGTCTAACTCAGTATCTATTAGCAAGGATATTGCCCTTGATCGTTATAAAATCAACACCAAGGATGAATTGATAGGAATAATTGGAGTTATAATGCTATTTTTCGGGATATTTGACTATAAAGTTGGCAATGGCTTGTTGAGTTCGCTATTAGTTTCCTCTTCTGCGCTAATGTTGTTGACGGTTACATTGACAGAGTTAAAAATTGGGCGGCTGCGTAAATTAATCGATGAAATTAACCTTGGTGAGCTCGTATAACAAGCGCCATTACAACGCCCCTTTGGGCTGGTCTTGCGCTTCGCGGCTGCCAGGTCGTTAATTTATTTCCATTTTATTCGCATTGTCAGAGTGTCGTGAAAGTAAGGTTTGTTTGTTCCAGAACGCAGCACGCTTGATATTAGTTTGGCGCCTGTTGTCTTCTTGTCCGAAAGTTAAGCGAACAACAAACCTATATCCTGTAAGTTCTGATTTCAACTGGTCAGTAAAAGCTTGTTCTTTGTCCAATGGTTTTTGATTTTGTTAAATAAGTCATAAAGTTATCGGTCAAAAGCTTCAGTTATCAGTCATGTTAGTTAAGACACTAAGCTCATATTCAGCAGGCGTTTCTGTTGCGGTAGCGCGTTTGAAAATTGACTTTATTTACAGAAGGTGGCCATAATAAACGACTATGGCGTCAATAATTAATTTCATGCTACTTTTTCTTCCCACCTGACGCCATCATGAGGCATCGCATTGAGGATAACAACCATTTTCCTGACACAGGCAATGATGGCTACTTTTTTCGGTTTTTCTTCAGCCAGATGTCGCTGATAGGTGCTCTTGAATACCGGATTACATTGCATGGCCGACATCATCACCATATACAAAACGGTCCTGGCCTGATCTCAGCCGCTTTGTATTTTTCTGTGACTTTCATAGTGACCAATTTCCCGGTTTATGGATGGCCCGCAGGTTTCTATCCCGATGATCGCCGGCGGGATATTGACAAAAGTCGAGAGAATTTGCGAACGCGGTATTGTTTTGTGGTTCAATACCTTGCCTTGGTGATCTTTACCGTGGATACTGAAACTATGTTTGGCTAAATCAATGCCATAGACAGATGGTGACATGGTAACCTCCAGCGATTTTGTAATCAGACAAACCAAGTGTGGCAAAGTCTGATTAGGGGAGTCCATGTCATTCGTTATGTCTATGCGGGCTCAGTTTCGGTGTATGAGCCTATTGCGTTTATAAATAGAAAGGTTATGCTAATTTTATGTCAACAAAAGAGAACGTGAAATATAAAGGAAACTATATTTTAATTTTACTTTGCTTGTTATCCTTCAAAGCAATGTCCGAACCAAAAAGTTTGTTTGTTCAAGTGTCAAGTGTTTATGTGGGGACAGAATCTTGGAAAACCAAAGCCTGGTTTGAAAAAGTATGTAGTGAACATAAAAATATTGGTTCAAACGATTATATTTATAATCTAGTCCTACAGCAAACAGGTGATCATGAGGGCAATCTCTACAATGCACAGCTTGATATTATAGATGATTATTTTTATTGTTTCGATAATATTTTTATGGGAACAACTACGGAGAGTGGTGCAGATGATTATGTAAAAGGGATTACAAGTGAGAAATATCGTTGGAATCATATAAAATTGTCGAACACTATAGCGGATAAGATTTTGGCTAAATATCCAGGCCTTTGGTTCAACTGGTACATTTCCCATGAGGCTAACTTGAACCATTTCATTTCCGGGCGTACAGGCTATAGCAACATTAGTGGATATGAAGTAAAAGAAGCTTACCTTGCTTACATTAAACAATTGTCAGAAGATCTAAATAAAAAAACTGAACGAGCAATTTTATGGTCGCCCACATTCTGGAACTCATTTGATGAACTGAGTTGTGAAGAGAAAGATATGCTTAAAATGCATTTGTCTGATTTTTTTTCTAAAGCTGACAAGATCACTTGGCTTCATTTTCAGGATTTTATTGGTCAAGCTTCTCTAGCTAGTTGTCAAGGTGTTTTCCAGTGTGAGGCACCTTCGAGAGTAATCTATCCAATAGACTACAAAAATACAGTTTCTTATTACAATTTGCTAAAAGAGGCGACCATGAACACCAACGTTCAGAGCCTCCGTGTTAATATGGAGATGTTTGTGACAAGTAGTGAAGTTCGAAACGAGTTCTTTCCTGGACAATTTAATGAAATTAGGGAAAGGGAGAAAAGATATAAGGAAAATGGGATACCAATAGGAGCATCCTGGGAAATCAGGTGGTGGTATCGTAGCCTTTACGGAAATGAGTAGCTTAAACTGTACCAATGCCTTGAACTGAAGAAATTGATGGTAGTAAGCGAGGACATAAACGACTATGGCTCCACCAAAACAACTGAGCACCACAAACTCCGGCATCATCAACCTTAGCGATGGGCGACAAAATCAAGGCTTGCCCGGTGGCAAGCCTTAATGCGTGTTCTGATTGGTTCTGAATTACGTGTGGTTTGGACTAAGACGCCACCGCTTTTTTCTTTTTATCGTATTTCTGGGCATCGAGGCTGTGCTTGAATGCCCGCAGCAGATCCACGGCTGACAGCATGCCGACCAAATCGTCGTTTTTGTCCAGCACCGGCAGGGCGCCTACATTGTGCTCAAGCAGGATACCTACCGCCTTGGTTAGGCTTTCGTAAGTATGGACCGAGATGACATCGGTGATCATCACATCGCTCACGTGTAGGTCGTCGGTGAGCTGGTATTCATGGCCGATTTCCGGGGACTCATCGACCCAGCCCGGCCGCCGCAGCTCGCGGTCACTGATAATCCCAATCAGCGCGCCATCGGCTGAAGTGACGGGTAAATGGCGAATGGCTTCATCGCGCATCAGAAAGAAGGCTTCACGTAAACCGGCTTGTGGTTCAATCGTGATGACTTTCCGGGTCATGTACTCAGAAACTTTTTTTGGCATGGACATCTTCCCTTGGTCAGCGTGAATGGATGTTGCCTGATTGAAGGTAACCAATTCAGTCCCGGTGTACTGCGACCGGTTCCATACTTTTGGGTTTCGTGCCGACCCGAGCTGCACGCTTTTATCCCGCTGACGTCGTATTTTTGGTAAGGTGTGCCCCAGTGAGTCGGTACTGCACGGACAGACCGGTGACATTGTACAGAATAAGGAGAAAACGTTGGATTCAGTGACTCAGGCCGCGTTAGGCGCTGCGGTAGCAGGATTGGTCGCAGGCAGGCAATGTTCGCCGAAAGTCCTGCTGGCCGGGGCAGCATTAGGAACGCTCCCGGATTTGGATGTATTGATCCGCTACGGAGACCCGGTGTCGGATATGGTCAAACACCGCGGGTTGAGCCACTCCCTGCTGGTCTTATTGCCGTTTTCACTGTTGCTGGCCGGGTTGTGGCACAAGCTCCGGGCAGACCGCACCGGGTGGCAGTTTAGTCGCCTTTGGCTGCTGATTGCCGGGTGTTTGCTCACCCATCCGTTGCTGGATGCGTTTACCGCTTACGGCACCCAACTGCTTTGGCCGTTGCCGGTCAGCGTTGCCGTCTCCAGTATTTTTATTATCGATCCGCTCTACACCATGCCTTTGGTGCTGATGGTGCTCGCCAGCCTGTTGTGGCGGCGAAACATGGCGAAGTTGTGCGGCATCGGCCTGACGATCTCGGGCTGTTACCTGCTCTGGTCCGTCATTGCCCTGAATATGGTTGAAAACCGGGTCGAGCACCAGTTGGCCAATACGCCGCTGGCAGAGCGGCCGGTGTTCATTACGCCGACCCCGGTCAACACCGTGCTGTGGCGGGTGGTTGTGCTTGATGGCGAGACTTACTGGGAAGGGCTGACGTCGTTGCTGGACAGTGATCCGACGATAGATTTTATTGCCAAAGAGCGCGGTCAATGGCCGTGGGATGAAAAACCGAAACATTTGCAGATGCTGGAGCAGTTTACTCACCAGTTTGTGAAATACGAACAGGAGGGCGATGCACTGCTGGCGACCGATCTGCGTCTGGGGATTGTCGATTACCTGCCGTTCCGGTTCGTGCTGGCCCACCAAACCGCTGATGGCGGCTGGCAGGCTGAGCAGCCAGTGCAGTTGGAAAGTCCCAATGTGCGGCCGAAACATTTACCGGCATTGTGGCTGCGCTTGCTGGGAAATCAGGATATTAATGCTGATTTGTGCCACGTCAAAGAATGTCCGATGCCGCCCAAAGAAAGTGGCGTTTAGCCGTTTCTCTCCGCAGGCCCACGATCGTGGGCCTTGTCACACTATTAACTGTGTTACATATTATTAAACAAAACGTAAACTGCTGCAGTAAAACTTGTAGCACATATATTTACGCGTCTCGTCATTTGTCAGCACTTGTTCACATTTCCCCGATCGAGTCGTATTTTGCTGCGATTCGTTGACATTCATCAATAGCTAGCCCACCGATTTACTGGCAGTCTACCTCCAAAGTTTTAAAGATCCCATGCTGGGATTGACGCTGTGATAGGGAGATAGCGAGCATGTTGTACCTGGAATTTTTATTCCTGCTTCTCGTGTTGTACGCCGGTAGCCGATTTGGCGGCATTGGTTTGGGGGTCGTATCCGGCCTGGGTTTGTTAATTGAAGTGTTTGTGTTTCGGATGCCGCCGACGTCACCGCCCATCACGGTGATGTTGATTATTCTGGCGGTGGTAACTTGTGCGTCAATCCTGGAGGCCGCCGGTGGTCTGAAATACATGTTGCAGGTCGCTGAGCGAATTCTGCGTAGTAATCCGAAGCGAGTCACGTTCCTGGGGCCGCTGGTGACCTATACCATGACGTTTATGCTGGGTACCGGCCATGCGGTGTACTCCATCATGCCGATCATCGGTGATGTTGCGCTGAAAAACGGCATTCGTCCGGAGCGCCCGATGGCTGCTTCATCTGTTGCCTCTCAATTGGCCATCACGGCCAGCCCGATTTCTGCCGCCGTGGTTTACTACCTGGCCCAGCTGACCGGGATACAGGATGATATCCACCTGCTGACCATCCTGATGGTGACGGTGCCATCAACTCTGATTGGTACTCTGCTGTTGTCGCTGTACAGTGTGCGTCGAGGCGCTGATCTGAACGAAGATCTGGAATACCAGCGCCGACTGAGAGATCCGCTGTGGAAAGATAAAATCAAACATACCACCGCAACGTCTCTGGATGAGAAGCTGCCGGCTTCGGCCAAGCATGCCGTGCTGCTGTTTATCCTGGCGCTGGCTTCGATTGTGCTGGTGGCCATGGTGCCGGAAATCCGCACTATTGGTGATGACAAGCCGATTAAGATGTCGGTGATCATTCAGATGATGATGCTGGCGTTCGGTGGCCTGATCCTGCTGGTCACACGCACCAACGTGCAGAAAGTACCGGAAGGGGTGGTGTTTAAATCCGGGATGGTGGCAGCGATTGCGATTTTCGGGATCGCCTGGATGAGTGATACGTACTTCCAATACGCGATGCCGTCGTTCAAGTCCGGGATCACGGAAATGGTGCAGAACTATCCGTGGACCTTCGCGCTGGCACTGTTTATCGTATCTGTAGTGGTGAACAGCCAGGCAGCGACGGCGCGAATGATGCTGCCGGTTGGTCTGGCGATGGGGCTGAACCCGGCGCTGTTGATTGGTCTGATGCCGGCAACCTACGGTTATTTCTTTATCCCGAACTATCCGTCTGATATCGCGACCTGTAACTTTGACGTGACCGGAACAACCAAGATCGGCAAGTGGTACTTTAACCACAGCTTTATGATGCCGGGTCTGATCGGGGTGGTCTCAGCTTGTACGATTGGCTACACCATTGCACAGGTGATTGTGTGATGGCTGTGTCCATGAAATAACAGAGAGCCCGCTGACCTGATCATTGAGTTGGTGCGCAATCAATGCCGGCATGCAATGCATGCCGGCATTTTTTATGCATGTTTTTTATGTATGTTTGTTATGCAGGTCGTTCCGGGGAAAGTTTGTACTCGCTTTCTGGCCAGACTTGGCTACGCGAGTGAACGGCTCAGTCTTCCGGCTGGCGTTTGTTTGGTTCAGTGACCGCTTCATAAGGCCAGTAATGGTGGCCGACACGGATGATCAGGGTAGCAGCAGCAAGGATAAAGGCGGCCAGCGCCAGCCACACGACGTAGATCCCATCGAGATCTTTCATTCCCAGGGTGATATAGCGGGCAATGGCCATAATGGCGATATAGATTGGGTAGCGCACCGGAATTTTGCCGTTGGCGACAAACTGCTGCACCATGGCCAGCACTTCCAGATAGATGAACATCAACAGGATATCGGTCAGCAAAATCTGCTTGTTGGTATACACGTGGATGAATTCGTTGATGATAGCGGCCAGGGTCGCTAGCGTGATGGCAACCAGCAAAACAGCTTCCAGAGCATGAAAGAGCTTGAGAAACGGGCGCGTGAAGGTTTTGGGCAAATGTGAAGGCATAAAGGGTCCTATTCAGAAGACTTTTTGCCGACATTATAGGTCGGGTTCTCCGGGTTGCACAGCGCTTATGAATCGGGGGTAGCGTTGTGCCCGAGCGGGTCGGGCACAGGCGGGATTACCAGTCGACACCTCGACGGGCCTTGATCCCGCTTTCGAAGGCGTGCTTGACGTTTCGTACTTCAGACACTGTATCTGCCATGTCGATCAGCGTGCGGTGCGCACCGCGACCGGTGACCACCACGGATTGCATCGGTGGGCGATTGGCGATTGCTTCGACCACTTCGTCCAGCTCGACATAGCCGTAGGTGACCATGTAGGTCAGTTCATCGAGCAACACCACGTCGTATTGCGGATCGGCCAGCATTTGTTTGCAGGCTGCCCAGGTTTGCTGCGCTGCGGCGGTGTCCGCTTCTTTGTTCTGGGTTTCCCAGGTAAACCCGGTCGCCATCACGGCAAAATCAACGCCGTTCTTCTCCAGCAAGCTGCGTTCGCCACAGTCCCAGGTCCCTTTGATGAACTGGCCGACGCCACATTTCTGGCCGTGTCCGACCGCCCGGGCAATGGTGCCGAAGCCTGAGGTTGATTTCCCTTTACCATTGCCTGTGATGATCAGAAACAGGCCTTTTTCTTCCTGGGCGGCATCGACGCGGGCATCGACTTCCGCTTTAATTTTTTGCTGACGTGCTTTATAGCGTTCGTCTTTCTGGGATTGATCAACCATGGGAGATCCTATGTCTGTTGAATGTGATTCGTCACCGGGGTGACGGATGATGTTGCGCTCGGGTTACATCAGTGCCAGAAGCACCAGATAACCGGCCAGCTCAGAGATTTGCTGGGCCGCACCGAGGCAGTCCCCGGTATAACCGCCGAGTTGGCGTTGAAACCATAAACCGCATCCCCAGCGTACCAGCGCGATGACGGCAACGAGTGCCAGCGCGGACGACAGGGGCAAAAGGAGTAATATAATCAATCCGGTGACGATTAAAACCCACAAATCCTGTTGGCTTTGCTGATTGGCCAGGGGTTTGACCTTACTGAGTGCATCCGCCCGGACATACGGGTAAGAGAAGATCAGGCTGGCGGCACAAATCCGGCTGAGGGGATGCAATATCAGCAATGCCAGTGCCGGAAGGAGTGGCTGGCTTTGGGCCAGGGCACTCAGGGTGGCCCATTTGAGGCCCAGCATCATGAAAAGCGCTGCCGCGCCATAGGTCCCAAGCCGGGAGTCTTTCATGATGTCCAGCTTCTGCGCCGGGGTCCAGCCACCGCCAAACCCATCAAACACATCGGCGAGGCCGTCTTCATGAAAGGCGCCGGTCAGCAGCAAGGTTGTGACCATTGCCAGCCCCACCGCGATTGGTGGCGGAAAGGCCAATTGAGCAACCAGATAGACAACCGCCGCGATCCCGCCGACCACAATGCCGACCGCGCCGAAATAGCGATTGGCCTGATTGAGCCGCTCTGGCGAGTAGGGCGTTTCCGCCGGGATCGGAATCCGGGTGAAAAACGCCAGTGCGACCAGAAAGATCTGCCATTGGCGTTTGACCGGATGCGTCTGCGCACTGTCAGATGCTGCTGGTGTTGATTCGGCCTGCTGAGGGATCTCGCTCACACCCTCACCCCGGCTTCACTGAAGCTTGCCATGTTGTTATAGAACTCACAGGCCGCACGGATCAAGGGCAGCGCCAGTGCCGCACCGGTCCCTTCACCCAGGCGCAGGCCCAGATCCAGCAAGGGCTTCGCGCCGAGATGCTCAAGCATCCGTTGGTGTCCGGCTTCTTCAGAGCAGTGGCAGTACAGGAAATAGTGACGGGCCTCGGGCTGGATTGCCGTAGCGATCAGGGCGGCGGCGGTGGCAATGAAGCCGTCAACCAGCACGGTCATCTGAAGCTCGGCAGCCTTTAACATCCCCCCGGTGATTTGCGTGATTTCAAAACCGCCGAGGCAGGCGAGGATATTGAGCGGATCATCGAATGCCGCCTGATGATGCTGTAGGGCCTGACGGATCAGCGTTAGTTTTTGTTCATACTGCGCATCTGTGATCCCGGTTCCCCGGCCGACACAGGCTTCTGCCGGGAGCTGGAGCAGGGCGGCCATCAGCGCGGCGGCACTGCTGGTGTTGCCGATGCCCATCTCGCCAAAGCCGACCAGGTTACATCCCTGTTGATGGACTCGGGCGACGGCTTCGGCGCCGTACATCAGCCCCTGGGTTGCGGTGTCCCGGGACATCGCGGGCTGCCGGAAAAAGTCCGCCGTGCCAGCCCCCAAGCGCTGCTTGATCAGCTGCGGGTGGTCGTCCGGCTCTAATTTGGTTCCGGCATCAATCACCTGGATCGCCATATTACTGGTGCGGCAGAAACAGTTAATCGCGGCGCCACCGGCAAGGAAATTCATCACCATCTGGGTGGTGACTTCACTGGGCGCGATGCTGACCCCGTGTTGGGCGATGCCGTGATCCCCGGCAAAGACCAGCAAATGCGGTTGGGAAATAACCAGTTGATCGAATTGTTGGATCAGGGCCAGTTGCGTAGCGATGTCCTCCAGTTGACCCAGCGCGCCGAGGGGTTTGGTTTTATGGTTGATTTTATCCCGGACTTGAGCAAGTCGCGTCGTATCCGGCGCGGTGATGGTGAACATGGTGGCGATACTCCCTGTCAGTGGCAAGCGCATGGGCCAAACGGCCAGTATGCAAAAAACGGATGAGCAGGAATTTTGCGTCAGCAAAGCACGGAAGGCAATGACAACACACGGAAAGTTCGGCAGAGTGTTGCTGCCGGACAAAGCAGCATTTAGTTCGACGACTGGGGCAGGTATAGTGACTGAGTGGCAGTCTGTTGTGTTATAGACTGCGCGATGATGCCGTTGAGAAAAAGAGGAGAGGCGATGGCCAATAAAACGGAGAAGGTACTTATCGTTTGCATGGGCAACATTTGCCGATCACCGACCGCAGAAGCGGTGTTGCGGGCAAAAGCGGCGCAGGCCGGTGTTGCACTGGAGATTGATTCGGCAGGAACCATTGGGTATCACCAGGGCAATTCACCGGATGAACGTTCCCGGGCTGCCGGTGAAGCGCGGGGATATAGTTTTCGCGGCATTCGGGCACGGCAGGTCGTCGCGGAGGATTTTGAACGCTTTGATTATATTCTGGCGGCGGATCATGCAAACCTGCGCGACCTGACGACACAGTGCCCGGCGCAGCATCAGCAAAAACTGGCGCTGTTTATGAGCTATTCATCGTCGGACATTGAGGAAATCCCGGACCCTTATTACGGCGGGGCGCAGGGGTTTGAGACTGTATTGGATCTGATTGAAGAGGCCAGCGAGCAGTTCTTGGCCCGGTTGATTCGTGGCTGATTTGCGATAACGAACCGCTACACATGACAACGCCCGCAGGTGCGGGCGTTGTTGGGTCTTTGAAGGGGGAAATTAACCCAGGGTATCCGTCGCAACTTTGTAGCTTGGATCTTCCATCACGTTGACTTCTACCAGGTTGCCGGCTTTTTTCAGCAATGAGCGGCATTCCGGGCTCAGGTGGCGGATATGCAGGGTTTTGCCCTGGTTGGCATAACGCTCGGCAATGGTATCAATCGCTTCAATCGCTGAGTGGTCGGCCACGCGCGAGTTGGCGAAATCAATAATCACATCACTTGGGTCGTTGTTGGCATCAAACAGCTCCATAAAGTGCGAGACGGAGCCGAAGAACAACGGGCCATTCACTTCGTATACCTTTGAACCCTGTTCGTTGATATGGCTGGTGGCGAAAATATGCTTGGCATGTTCCCAGGCAAACACCAGTGCCGAGTAGATCACCCCGACGATCACCGCCAGTGCCAGGTCCGCTACAACAGTGACGCTGGTGACCAGAATGATCGCAAAGAAGTCGTGCTTCGGTACTTTGCGCGCCATTTTGAAGCTGGCCCACTCAAAAGTGCCAATCACCACCATGAACATCACACCTACCAGGGCGGCCAGCGGGATCATTTCAATCAGCGATGAGCCGAACAGGATGAACAGCAGCAGACCTACGGCACCGGTGATCCCGGACAGGCGCCCACGGCCACCGGAATTAATGTTGATCATCGATTGGCCGATCATGGCACAGCCACCCATGGCACCGAATACGGAACAGGTCATGTTCGCAACACCCTGGCCTACACATTCACGGTTGCCCTGGCCACGAGTACCGGTCATCTCGTCAATCACGGTCAGGGTCAGCAGGGATTCGATCAGGCCAACAGCCGCCAGAACCACAGAGTAAGGCAGGATGATTTGCAGTGTTTCCATGTTGAAGCCGACTTCAGGCAGGGCGAAGGTCGGCAGCGAACCGGCCAGCGTTGCTGAAGCATCGCCGCTCATACCGCGGACGAAATCGATCACGGTCCGCGATTCGAGATCCAGACCGTGGACCAGTGCGGTCACGGTGATAATCGCAACCAGTGAAGACGGAACCGCTTTGGTTAGTTTCGGCAGGAAGTGAATAATTGCCATGGTCAGGGCGACCAGACCCAGCATGATGTATAGCTGGGAGCCTTGCATCCACTGTAAGACGCCATTGGCATCCGGGATCTTAAACTGGCCCAGCTGCGCCAGGAAAATCACAATGGCCAAACCATTGACGAAACCGATCATCACTGGGTGCGGGACCATGCGAATGAATTTACCCAGCTTGAAGATCCCCGCAAGAATTTGCAAGACACCGGCCAGCATAATGGCGGCAAACAGGTACTGGATCCCGTGCTCAGCCACCAGGCTGACCATGACTACCGCCATCGCACCGGTTGCGCCGGAAATCATGCCTGGACGACCCCCGAGCACAGCAGTTACCAGACCGACAATGAAGGCTGCATAGAGGCCAACCATCGGATCGACACCCGCAACGAAGGCAAATGCCACGGCTTCAGGAACCAGAGCCAGGGCGACGGTCAGCCCTGAAAGAACGTCATTTTTGACGGATTGACGCGAAAATTGTGGGAATTCAAACATTTTATTCAGTTTTGATCTGCTTCGGTTATAAAAAGAGCATGGGAAAGACGCGAATGCTACAGAAATATGTGATTTGGTTCAACTTTCAAGCGCTATTTCAGCACAATATTCGTAGCAAGTGTAAGAAACTTTGATGTCGATTAGGTTCATGGTGCAAAAGCAGGCTGTAGGTTTCAGCCGTGCACCAAGCGAAAAAAAAGCCATGCAAAACGCATGGCTTTCATTCCGTTTCAGACGGGTTAGTCCATCGACGGCTTGGTCATCGGCGCACCGGCAACACTGGTCGCCGTCTGGCTACCAGCCTGACGGGTAACGGCACGCTGTTCACGCATCGGTGCAATCGCGACGACAGAGACGTCCGAAGTAGCTGCCGGTGCTGGCGCTTTGGTCATCGGTGACGTGGTGTGATGGCCACGTGGCGATGTTGTCGTGATGCGAGTCGTCGTGATGCGAGTCGCCGGGCGGTCAGCCTGAGCCGTGGCAGCAGCAAGGGCTTCAACCACAGGTGCTTCCTCGGCCTGAGGTGCTACCGCTTCAACCGGGGCTGCAACATCGGCTTGCTCGGCTTGCGCTTCAGCGGGTGCTGCGGCCTCAGCGGTTACCGTTTCTTCAACGACAGCTTCTTCAGTTGTCGCTTCTTCAACTGTAGCTGTTTCAACGACAGTGTCTTCAACCGGCTTCACGTCGGCAACCACTGGCTCAGCTTCGACTTCCGTAGCTGCAACTGGGGCTTCTGTAGCTTCAACTGCAACGGTTTCTGCAACTGGTGCTTCAACGGCTATAGCGGCTTCAACCTCAGTGGCCTCTGCAACAACTTCAGGTGCACGTTGCGGGAACACTTTACCCATAGCCAGTTCCGGCATGGCGACACCACCAAGGGCTGGTGCTGTGGTCGCTGCAACAGCTGGCTCAGCCTGTGCTTCGGTCGCGGTTTCCACCACGGCTTCAACCGATGGCTTCTGGGCCGGAACCCAAACTTTGCCCATCGCCATTTCTGGTGATGCAACACCGGAAGCCAGGCGTGGTGCTTTTGGTTTTTCAACCACAGAAACCACGTTCTCCAGATCGCCCATCGTCTCCGTGGCGGCTTCGACGGCATGGCCAACCGCTTCAGTCACGGCCGAATCAAACCCTTCTTTCTCCGTACGGGTATCACGGATACGGCGACGACGCTGACCGCTGGCACGCAGGTGGCGTGGTGAACGGCGGTTGCGGCGCTGGCCGTTTTCCTGCTCGCCGTTTTGCTCGGCTGCATCCGTTTCGGCGGATTTGGCTTGCGCTTCTTTGGCGACGGCTGTACCCAGCTCCTGTAGCGGTGACGGTTGCTTCTCGGCGGTTACTTCTTCAACCAGCTCAGTTTGTGCTTCGTCGGCGTCAAGGATGCGAACTTTCTTCTGCAGCTGACGACGCTGGCGGCGTTGCTTCACCTTGGTCGCTTTCTCTTGCTCTTGCTGCTGAACCGCTTGCTCTTCAACGGCCGGTGTTTCAACGGTGGCCTCTTGAGTTTCCTGGCGACGTTGTTTTTTCTGCGCGCGGATCTCTTCGCGGCGCGACTGATGCTTCAGCTCTTTGGCTTCTTCATCCCGTTGCGGACGCGCTGGCTTAGCAGCTTTCTCAACCTGCGGACGCTCTTGCTTCGGTTTGTCGCTGCGACGACGTTGCTGACGTTCACCGGTGCGGGTATCGCGCTCAGTGTCCTGACGCTTGCGGCCCTGACGGGTATCTTCTTTGCCGCGACGGCTGTCTTTGTCCTGACGCTTGTCCTGACGTTCACCACGACGGCTGTCCTGGCGCTCACCACGGCGGCTGTCCTGACGCTCGCCACGACGGCTGTCTTGGCGTTCACCGCGACGACCATTGCGCTTGTCGGTGTCTTTCGGCTCCGGTTGCGCTTCCGAAGTACCGCCGAACAGGCTGGTCAATGCCGTAAAGATACGGCTGAACAGTCCTGGTTTTTCAGCAGGTTTCGCGGCAGCTACTTCAGGTGCCTTGCGCTTTGGTGGCTCTGTCGGTGCTGCGAACCCTTGTAGTACCGGCTCTTCACGCTTCTTGTTGATGATGCGATCTTGCTGCGGTTCAGATTCTGCTTCTTTCAGGGCTTCCAGTGCACGTGGCAGGTGGTAAGACAGGGTATCTTGCTCATCACCGGTACGGACACGGACCACTTCAAAGTGCGGTGTATCCATATCGGCATTCGGGACGATAATGGCACGGACACTGTGAGACTTCTCGATGTGCTGCACCGAGCGACGTTTTTCATTGAGCAGATACGAGGCAATCGGCACCGGCACAATGGCAAGCACCTGCGAGGTGTTGTCTTTCAGCGCTTCTTCTTCAATCAGACGCAGGATCGACAGTGACAGAGATTCACTGTCACGGATCACCCCGGTACCGCTACAGCGCGGACACACATGGTGGCTGGCTTCCGCCAGAGACGGACTCAGGCGCTGACGCGACATTTCCAGCAGGCCGAAACGTGAAATCCGGCCGATCTGGACACGGGCACGATCCATGCGGACGGCTTCGCGCAGGCGGTTTTCCACTTCACGCTGGTGGCGAACCGGCGTCATGTCGATGAAGTCAATCACCACCAGCCCCCCCAGATCACGCAGGCGCAGCTGGCGGGCGATCTCGTCGGCCGCTTCAAGGTTGGTTTGAAGGGCTGTTTCTTCGATATCGCCGCCTTTGGTGGCGCGAGCGGAGTTGATATCGATAGAAGTCAGGGCTTCAGTCGGATCGATCACAATGGAGCCACCTGACGGCAGGCGAACTTCACGCTGGAAGGCTGATTCGATCTGGTTTTCAATTTGGTAATGGTTAAACAGCGGCGTATCACTGTGGTCGTACAGCTTCACGCGGCTCAGGAAATCCGGACGCACCTGCTGGATATGCTCGCGGGCACGGTCGTAGATTTTCTTGCTGTCAATCACGATTTCACCGATATCACGGCGCAGATAATCGCGGATCGCTCGGGCAATGACATTACTTTCCTGGTGGATCAGGAAAGGTGCCGGTGCAGAGTCCGCTGCATCTTTCACGCGCTCCCAGTGGTTGAGCAGGTAGTTCAGATCGTATTCCAGATCTTCACCGGATTTGCCAACCCCGGCAGTCCGCACGATCAGGCCCATGCCTTGCGGCAGTTCCAGCGTGCTGAGGGCTGCTTTCAGTTCGGTGCGCTCTTCCCCTTCGATACGACGGGAGATACCGCCGGCACGTGGGTTGTTCGGCATCAGGACCAGGTAACTACCGGCCAGCGAGATAAAGGTGGTTAAGGCTGCGCCTTTGTTCCCACGCTCTTCTTTGTCGACCTGAACAATGACTTCCTGTCCTTCTTTCAGCACTTCCTTAATGTTAGGTCGGCCTTGGTAAGAGTAATCGGCAGGGAAATAATCGCGGGCAACTTCTTTTAGCGGCAGGAATCCGTGGCGCTCAGCACCGTAATCAACGAACGCGGCTTCCAGACTTGGTTCGATGCGGGTAATACGGCCTTTGTAGATATTTGCTTTTTTAGACTCGTGGCCAGGGCTTTCGATATCTAGATCGAAGAGCTTCTGCCCATCAACTAATGCGACGCGCAACTCTTCCTTCTGAGTCGCGTTAATCAACATTCTCTTCATTATTTTGTACTCGTTTTTGTCGTTGTGCTAGCGGTCCGATTAGCGAGTTTGTACCGGTGGTGCCTGACTCCAAGTCTGTTCGTTAATGCAGCCTCACGGCTGGAAATCAGGAGTGCTATCTGGCTACACGTATTGTCCAGCGGTATTCAAGATGATTAGATCAGAAAATATACAGCTGTCATCACCGATTTACGCGGCGGTATCTTTTACACCGGTAAAAAATCTATAATCGAGCACGCTAAAAAACAGTCCGGAAAGCATCGCGTCTTATGCCATGTGCTGCGCTTTCTCGCCGAGCTGTATGAATGATAGTCAGTTAGGTGATATTCTGTTCACCATGTTACAGAAGTAGGCACTTTATCCCACTCCTGCAGGCAATCATAGCAGGGTGACTTTTTTGCGGCAATCTGCTTTGCATGCATGTTAGAATGAAACCTATGAAAGATGATAAACCAAAAGTGCAATTCATCGAGATCACTGATGACTTTGCAGGCCAGCGGATCGATAATTTTCTCCGAGCTCGGCTGAAAAACGTACCAAAAAGTATGATTTACCGCATCTTGCGAAAGGGTGAAGTGCGAGTAAATAAAAAACGTATAAAACCTGAGTACAAGCTGCTGGACGGTGATGTGGTTCGGGTGCCGCCTGTGACGGTGCCGGAGCGTGAATCGCAGGCGCCGGTCAGTACCAGTCTCAACAAGGTGGCTGAGCTCGAAGACTGCATTATTTACGAAGATGATCACATGTTGATCCTCAACAAACCTTCGGGGACCGCAGTACACGGTGGGAGCGGACTGAAGTTCGGGGCCATTGAAGCCTTGCGGGCCTTGCGCCCGGATGCGCGCTTCCTTGAACTGGTCCACAGGATTGACCGGGATACCTCCGGGATTCTGCTGGTCGCCAAAAAGCGCTCGGCGCTGCGCCATTTACAGGCCCAGTTCCGCGCGAAAACCGTACAGAAGTATTATTTCGCACTGGTCATGGGGGAGTGGAAGGCCAGTTGCAAGCAGGTCACTGCACCGCTGCTCAAGAATGAAGTGAACAGCATTGTGCGGGTGAACCCGAACGGCAAGGCATCAGATACCCGGTTTAAAGTGATAGAGCGTCTGGAGCAGGCGACGCTGGTTCAGGCCAGCCCGGTTACCGGCCGGACGCACCAGATCCGCGTGCATTGCCAGTATACCGGTCACCCGATTGCCTGGGACGATCGGTATGGCGATCCGCGGTTTGATGCGTATACGAAAAAGGTGGGCCTCAACCGATTGTTCCTGCATGCCGCGAACATCAAGTTCTGTCACCCGAAAACAGAAGCGGTGATGGAAATCAATGCGCCGATGGAGCCAATGCTGGTTCGTGCCATTGAGCAACTGCGTAAAAAGCCGGTCCGACAGGCATCGTAAGGGAGCCGGACGGTCGGGCTGTTTTGAATCGCTAAGGCTGTTGTCGTTGATGTATCGCTTCAGTCGATAGTAATGAAAGGCGAATCTGAGAATCTGAATAGTTTCGCCTTTTTCGACGGTCCTGCTTCTACACGATAATGCGGTCTAAAGAATAGCCACGCCTTCGCGGGCCAGCATCTCACGCAGGGCAATTAACGGCAGGCCGACCAGGGTGTTCGGGTCGCGTCCTTCAAGACGATCGAACAGGGCGATACCGAGGCCTTCGCTTTTAAAGCTGCCGGCGCAGTTGAGTGGCTGCTCCAGCGTCACGTAGCGGTGAATTTCATCGTCTGTCAGCGAGCGAAAGTGGACATGAAACGGTTCGCAGATCACCTGATTGTGTCCGGTGCGGGCGTTATGCAGGCACAGGCCGGTATAGAAGGTCACGGTTTGGCCGCTGGCCGCTTGTAGCTGACGGACGGCATTGTCTACCGTGTGGGGCTTGCCGAGGATCTGACCGTCAATGACGCAGACCTGATCGGAGCCGATGATCAGCGCATCTGCATGGTTTGCGGCGCAGGCGACGGCTTTGGCCTGGGCCAGTCGCATGACCAGTTGTTCGGCAGTTTCACCGGGCAGCGCTGTTTCATCGATATCCGGGCTGGCGGTTTCGAACGGGTAGCAGAGTTTTTCCAGCAGGGATTGGCGAAATGGTGAGGTTGAAGCCAGCAGCAAAGGTTGGGTCATCGGATCGGGACTCGCTCTGGAAAGTATGGATTTCAATGCCGGGTAGTCTAGCGTGCATTCTGCCCCTCGGCTACCGGTGTGACAAAAGCGGTATAACAGGCGAATCGGCACCATACTAAGAAGGTGGCTGACGGTATCAAAACTGGTCAGGATTTCGTCTGTCTTTGGTGGTTATTTGTTCGTTTGGTGAATGGCAGGCAACCTGTTACCACTCAGGCAGATAGCGACCAGTAGGGGGGAAGTGACCCGACCGCGGGATGGCTACCGATGCGGTAGCTGGCGAATTGGCCAAAAGCTGTTAATTCGCGCACATTTCCTTTGACTCAAACAGATTAGAAGGCTAATATTCGCGCCCTATGCAAAAGGTAAAATTGCCGCTAACGGTAGATCCGGTTCGCGCCGCTCAGAAAAAACTCGACTATGATGGCATCATCAAAGCCGAAAAACTTGAGCGCCTGGCTGAATCCACCCAGAGCGTAATACGTGATGCAAACGTCACCTTATCATTTGACTTTGACCAACGTCATCTGGCCTTCATGCGCGGTCGCGCTGATGTTGCTGTGATGTTGACCTGTCAGCGATGCCAGGAAGGATTCGAACACGAATACAGTGTCGAGTTCTGTTATAGTCCGCTCCTCAAGCCTGAGGAAGTTGATGAGTTTCCGGAAGCTTATGAGCCGGCTGACGTCGACGAAAATGGTGAGATTAACCTGATTCAAATTGTTGAAGATGAGTTGATTTTGGAATTGCCTCAAGTCGCTATGCATGATGAAGCTGACTGCAAAGCCAGTGGAAACATGACTTTTGGTGAAATCCCCGTTGCTGATGAGCGTCCGAATCCGTTTGCAGTATTGAAAAATTTGAAGTAAGTAATTTTAACAGGAGTAGGGTTAATGGCCGTACAAAAGAGCAAAAAATCACGTTCAGCACGTGGTATGCGTCGTTCTCACGATGCACTGACAACTGCAGCTGTATCTGTAGATTCTGCAAGTGGTGAAACTCACCTACGTCACCACGTAACAGCTGACGGTTTCTACCGTGGCCGTAAGGTTATCAACAAATAAGGTTGAGCCTTGAGTGGTCTAACCGTTGCACTTGATGCAATGGGCGGGGATTTCGGTCCTCAAGTAACAGTGCCT
The DNA here is from genome assembly GCF_037389125.1 of Photobacterium sp. MCCC 1A19761. NCBI lineage: Bacteria > Pseudomonadati > Pseudomonadota > Gammaproteobacteria > Vibrionales > Vibrionaceae > Photobacterium > Photobacterium sp. MCCC 1A19761. The sequence continues at coordinate 328,432 of NZ_JAZGTF010000002.1, read as the reverse complement.
GCCTCCGTGCAGGCACTGTTGCAATACCCATCGCTCAACGTGATTTTATTTGGTGATCAGCAAGCGATCACCGAGCAGCTATCCCTTCTTAATCAGCTCAAGCATCCCCGTATTCGCATTGTTCACTGTGAACATGTGATTGCCAATGATACCCGGCCGTCTCAGGCATTACGCCGAAGCCACGGATCGTCTATGCGTATGGCCCTGGAAGCGGTTGCCGCCGGGCAGGCCGATGCCTGTGTCAGTGCGGGCAACACCGGTGCCCTGATGGCGCTATCGCGCTTTACCCTCAAGTTGCTGCCGGGTGTTGACCGACCAGCGCTGGTTTCTGCGATCCCGACCAATAGCGAGCATAAAACCTGGCTGTTGGATCTTGGCGCCAATGTGTCCTGCGATGCCGATACCCTGTTTCAGTTTGCCGTGATGGGCGCCGTTCTTGCCGAACAGGATTTAACCGTTCAGCCGAAAGTGGCCCTGCTCAACATCGGTGAAGAGGAGATCAAAGGCAACGACCTGGTCAAGCGCTGCGCCGAGCTGCTGTGCGAGTCCCCCGAGATTGATTACATCGGCTATCTTGAAGGTAATGAACTTTATTCCGGACGGGCGGATGTCATTGTATGCGATGGTTTCGTCGGCAACGTCAGCCTGAAAACCAGCGAAGGGGTAGCCAATCTGTTTATTGATAGCATTAAAAATGCGATCACCCGGAACCCGATAAAGCGTTTGGTGGCTAAATGGTTGTTTAATGACCTATTCATCAGCCTCAAACGATTGAACCCCGACCAGTACAATGGCGCAAGTCTGTTAGGATTGCGCGGTATTGTGGTCAAGAGCCATGGAAGTGCTGATATTGCCGCTTTTTCAAATGCGATTGGCGAAGCGGTACACGAGGTCAAACGGCAAATACCGACAAAAATCAGTGACCGTTTGGAAGCAGTCTTACTCGAGAGGCATTATTAGTCTTCATGTATAGCAAAATTTTAGGTACCGGCAGCTACCTGCCAGCTCAAGTGCGTTCTAATGCCGACTTAGAACAGATGGTTGATACATCCGACGAGTGGATTGTCGCACGGACTGGAATTCGCGAGCGCCGTATCGCCGCTGCTGATGAAACTGTGGCGGTCATGGGTTATCAGGCTTCTCTGAACGCAATTGACATGGCGGGCATTGATAAATCAGAGATTGACCTGATCATTGTAGCAACCACCAGTGCCAGCCATGCGTTCCCGTCTGCTGCCTGCCAGGTTCAGGGTATGCTGGACATTAAAGGCTGCCCGGCGTTTGATATTGCAGCAGCCTGCTCCGGCTTTATTTACGCCCTGAGTATTGCTGATCAGCACATTAAAACCGGTATGGCCAAAAATGTTTTGGTGATCGGCTCTGATGCACTGTCTCATAAATGTGACCCCGATGATCGTTCGACCATTATCCTGTTTGGTGACGGTGCCGGTGCCGTGGTTGTCGGTGGCAGTGAAGAACCGGGGATCATTTCGACCCATCTGCATGCCGATGGGCACTTCGGTGGCCTGCTGAGCCTGGCGGTGCCGGAGCACGGCCAGACCTTCAGCGACGATAAGTGGTTGTATATGGCCGGCAACGAAGTCTTTAAAGTTGCCGTGACTCAGCTATCGAATCTGGTGAAAGATACGCTGGCGGCGAACAATATGGATAAATCCGAGCTGGACTGGCTGGTGCCGCACCAGGCCAACCTGCGGATTATCTCGGCGACGGCCAAAAAGCTGTCGATGTCGATGGATCAGGTTGTGGTGACGCTGGATCGCCACGGCAATACCTCGGCCGCGACGGTTCCGACTGCGCTGGATGAAGCGGTCCGTGACGGTCGGATCCAGCGTGGTCAGACCCTGCTGCTGGAAGCATTCGGTGGCGGCTTTACCTGGGGCTCGGCGCTGGTCAAATTCTGAACCGGCAGTGTAGCTGCCTGGATTCGATAAAGTTTAGGAAGGGGTGTGCCGTGACCGGTAATCTTGACTGGATTACTGTTGTCCGTAAAACACACCTCTTGTCAATCTACTGAAAAATCAGTACGTAAGAATAAGGATTCTCGAATGTCTAAGTTCGCGATTGTTTTCCCGGGCCAGGGCTCTCAAGCCGTTGGTATGCTGGCTGAGCTGGCTGCACAGTATGCTGTTGTGCAAGAGACGTTTGCCGAAGCTTCTGAAGCGCTGGGTTATGATCTGTGGGCGCTGGTTCAAAACGGACCAGCGGAAGCACTGAACGAAACGCACCGTACCCAGCCGGCATTGCTGACGGCTTCGGTCGCGATTTGGCGTGTATGGCAACAGCAGGGTGGCGCGCAGCCAACCGTGCTGGCAGGCCATAGCCTGGGTGAATATTCGGCGCTGGTGTGTGCTGGTGTGATGGATTTCAAAGACGCGGTAAAACTGGTTGAGCTGCGTGGCCAGCTGATGCAGGAAGCCGTTCCTGCCGGTGTCGGTGCAATGTCTGCCATTATTGGTCTGGACAACGACGCCATTGCCAAAGCCTGTGAAGAAGCAGCCCAAGGCCAGGTGTGTTCACCGGTTAACTTCAACTCGCCGGGCCAGGTGGTGATTGCAGGGAATAAAGAAGCCGTTGAGCGTGCTAATGTGCTGTGTAAGGAAGCGGGCGCCAAGCGTGCGATGCCGCTGCCGGTTTCAGTGCCTTCCCACTGTGCGCTGATGAAGCCTGCGGCAGAGAAGCTGGCTGTCGCGCTGGAAGCAGTTGCATTCAATGCACCGGCGATTCCGGTGATCAACAACGCTGATGTGGCGGTTGAAACGGATCCGGCGGCGATCAAGCAAGCGCTGGTGAAGCAACTGTACGGTCCGGTCCGTTGGACGGAGTCTGTTGAGCGCATGGCCGCCGACGGCATTGAAACGCTGCTGGAAATGGGCCCGGGTAAAGTCCTGACCGGTCTGACCAAACGAATTAATCGTGCCCTTGGTGGTGCAGCGGTGAACGATCCAGCCAGCCTGGACGCCGCGAAGTAAGATTGTTGCCTGTCTCCGGCCTGTCAGCTGGCCAGTTGGATGGCTGCGCCGTGAAGGTGCTTAAAGGGACAGGCCCCAGACTCCCTATAGAAGAGGAAATACAATGAGCCTTGAAGGTAAAATTGCTCTGGTTACCGGTGCAAGCCGTGGTATCGGTCGTGCTATCGCAGAAATTCTGGTCGAGCGCGGTGCAACCGTGATCGGAACAGCAACCTCTGACAGCGGTGCAGAAGCCATCAGCGCCTACTTGGGTGACAATGGCACTGGGATGGCACTGAATGTGACATCTCCTGAGTCAATCGAATCTGTCCTAAAAGCGATCAAAGAGCAGTTTGGCGATATCGATATTCTGGTGAACAACGCCGGCATCACGCGTGATAACCTGCTGATGCGAATGAAAGATGAAGAGTGGCAAGACATTCTGGACACCAACCTGACGTCTGTTTTCCGCCTGTCCAAAGCCGTACTGCGCCCAATGATGAAAAAACGAAGTGGCCGGATTATCAGCATCGGCTCTGTCGTGGGTATCATGGGCAACGCGGGTCAGACTAACTATGCAGCCGCGAAAGCCGGTCTGGTCGGTTTCACTAAGTCGATGGCACGTGAAGTTGCTTCGCGCGGGATCACAGTTAATGCGGTTGCGCCTGGTTTCATCGAAACCGATATGACTAAAGCGCTGAATGATGACCAGCGGGCTGCTACACTTGCCAATGTTCCAGCCGGTCGCCTGGGTGATCCGCGTGAAATTGCGGCAGCTGTTGCCTTCCTTGCATCGGATGATGCGGGTTATGTAACCGGTGAGACACTGCACGTTAACGGCGGCATGTACATGATTTAAACAAAAAAGTTGCATAACTTGCTGATGCAAGTCAAACTCATCCTGTTTTCACGGAAATTCGTGGTTTGACCAGCGTGTTGAGTATTGCAACTTTGGCCGTAATGAATAAACTACAGCAAATCGCATTAGCGAATTCTTGTTTTAAGGAAATAGATTAATGAGCAACATCGAAGAACGCGTAAAAAAAATCATCGTTGAGCAACTAGGCGTAGACGAAGCAGAAGTGAAGAACGAAGCATCTTTCGTTGACGATCTGGGCGCTGACTCTCTGGACACAGTTGAACTGGTAATGGCTCTGGAAGAAGAATTCGATACTGAGATTCCTGACGAAGAAGCTGAAAAAATTACGACAGTTCAAGCAGCTATCGACTACGTTGTTAGCGCGTCTGAGTAATTAAAGAACTCCCTCCAGGCGGTCACCATGACCGCCTGATTTAATTTCAAAATCCTGTTTTATCCTCAATTCCCGGAGAAAAAATCGTGTCTAAGCGTCGCGTAGTTGTTACTGGCATGGGTATGCTATCACCGGTTGGTAATTCTGTTGAGTCTTCATGGAAAGCCCTTCTGGCAGGCACTAGTGGTATTAGCAACATTGAGCATTTTGATGCGAGCGCATTTGCGACCCGTTTTGCTGGTCTGGTCAAAGACTTCGATTGTGAAGAGTACATGTCCAAGAAAGATGCTCGCAAAATGGACTTGTTCATTCAATACGGTATTGCCGCAGGCGTACAGGCGTTAAAAGACTCTGGTATTGAAGTAACTGAAGAAAACGCTCCACGTATCGGTGTAGCGATTGGCTCTGGCATTGGTGGTCTGGGACTGATTGAAGCCAACCATCAAGCCCTGTTGGAAAAAGGACCGCGCAAGATCAGCCCGTTCTTTGTTCCATCAACAATTGTCAACATGATCGCCGGCCACATGTCTATCATGTACGGTCTGCGCGGTCCGAACATCGCCATCTCTACGGCATGTACAACTGGCCTTCATAACATTGGCCATGCTGCGCGTATGATTGCTTATGGCGATGCAGATGCCATGCTGGCCGGTGGTGCTGAAAAAGCATCGACCCCGCTGGGCATGGGTGGTTTTGCGGCGGCGAAAGCGCTGTCGACCCGTAACGATGACCCGCAAGCGGCTTCTCGCCCGTGGGACAAAGACCGTGACGGTTTCGTGCTGGGCGACGGTGCCGGCATGATGGTGCTGGAAGAATACGAGCACGCCAAAGCACGTGGTGCGAAAATTTATGCCGAGTTGGTTGGCTTCGGGATGAGTGGCGATGCTTACCACATGACGTCGCCAAGCGAAGATGGCTCAGGTGGTGCGCTGGCGATGGAAGCGGCGATTCGTGATGCCGGGATCAATGCAGAAGACATTGGTTACGTGAATGCACACGGTACGTCGACGCCTGCCGGTGACGTTGCTGAAACGCTGGGGATCAAACGTGCCCTGGGTGCGGCAGCGGATAAAGTGCTGGTTTCTTCAACCAAGTCAATGACTGGTCACCTGCTGGGTGCTGCCGGTTCGGTAGAAGCCATTATTACTGCCATGACTCTGGTTGATCAGGCGGTTCCGCCAACGATTAACCTGGAAAACCCGGATGAAGGCTGTGATCTGGACTACGTGCCAGGCGAGGCACGTCAGGTGAACCTTGAGTACGCTCTGTGTAACTCATTTGGTTTCGGTGGCACTAACGGCTCGTTGCTATTTAAGAAAATCTAACGAGAACCTGTTATGATGACACGGCCCGGTGCTCTGCACCGGGCCGTTTTTTTATCTGGAGACTGGGATGATTCTGATCAACGGTGTAGAGACAGACGCGGTGTCGGTGGCCGATCGGGCATTGCAATATGGCGACGGCTGTTTTACAACGATTCTTATTGAACAGGGTCAGCCTCGGTTATGGCCGTTACATTTAAAGCGGCTGCAACATACGCTGGCGGCGCTGCGGATCGCGGCACCGGACTGGCAGGCGCTGGCCGAGCAGGTTCATCGGCTCGCAGCAGCCTTTCCGGACAAAGGCGGAGTGAAAGTACTGATCAGCCGGGGCGCAGGCGGGCGGGGCTATAGCCCGGCCGGTTGTCTCGACACTCAGGTGATCGTCTCTGATTTTGCCTGGCCGAGTCAGTACCAGCAGTGGCAGCAGCACGGCATCGCCCTGGGGGTCTGTCGGCAACGGTTGTCGACGAGTCCGATGCTGGCTGGATTGAAGCACCTGAACCGACTGGAGCAGGTGTTACTGAAACAGGAAACGCAGGATCGGGGCTGGCTCGATGCGGTGGTACTCGATGCGGATGGCTGTGTCGCGGAGACGGTTGCCTCGAATATCTTCTGGCGCAAAGGGCAGACTGTGTTTACACCGTCCCTGGAGGCCTGCGGTGTGCACGGTGTCATGCGCTCCCATGTCCTCGGCCTGCTGGCGCAGAGTCAATATTGTACAGAGTTTGTCAAATCACCTCTGGATGAGTTGCGTTACGCCGATGAAGTCTTTATTACTAATGCACTCATGGCGCTAGTGCCGATATCTGAAATTGAAGGAAAAACGTTTACGGAGCAGACGCTGCTGCGTGAACTGAATGAGAGGTTGTACGCGTGCTAAAGAAGTTGCTGATCGTCATCTTATGGGTTGTGTTGGCGGTTGCAGGTGGATTAGGCTGGTCGTATCAGCAGGTGAAAGCATCCCTGAACCAAACGGTCACACAACAGGAAAACGTGTTGCTGACCGTTAAAACCGGAACGTCCTTCCGAGGTTTGCTGGCGCAACTGGATCAGGAAAAAATCATCCCGGTATCGATCTGGAGTCGGTGGATCCCGCGGCTTGAGCCCCAGCTGACCCGCTTGAAATCCGGGACCTACCAGATCACACCGACCATGGCCTTGCATGATATCCTGACGCTGGTGGTGTCTGGTCGTGAGCATCAGTTTGCAATCACCCTGGTGGAAGGCGACCGATTCGTCGACTGGCGGGCGCAGCTGAAGGAAGCACCTTATGTGGTGCATGCCACCCAAGCGATGACGGAGGCTGAAATCGCCGCTGAGATTGGCGCGGACGTTGAGAAACTCGAAGGTTATTTGTTGCCGGAGACCTATCACTATACGGCCGGAACGACGGATCTGGAGCTATTGCGCCGTGCATACCGTCAGATGACTCGACTGCTGGCCGAAGCCTGGGAAGGGCGCGATGAGGCGATCCCGCTGAAAAATCCTTACGAAGCGCTGATCATGGCCTCGATTATTGAGAAGGAAACGGCAGTCGATCATGAGCGAACCGTGGTGTCTTCCGTGTTTATGAATCGTCTGAAGAAGGGGATGCGGTTGCAGACCGATCCGACCGTGATTTACGGCATGGGCGAGCGCTATGACGGGAATATTCGCAAGCGTGATCTGCGGACGCCAACGCCTTACAATACCTATACCATTTTCGGTCTGCCGCCGACGCCGATTGCAATGCCGAGCCAGGCCTCGGTTCTGGCGGCCGTGAATCCGCAAACCAGCAACTATTACTATTTTGTGGCTGACGGCAAAGGCGGCCATAAATTTTCAACGACGCTGCGCGAGCATAACCGGGCAGTGCGCGATTATCTGAGAACACTAAAGCAAAACAAATGACTGGTAAATTTATTGTAATTGAAGGGCTTGAGGGCGCCGGGAAAAGTACGGCGATCAACCTGGTGGCCAAGGTACTGCAAGAGCACGGAATTGCCGAGCCGGTTCTGACCCGTGAGCCAGGTGGGACACCATTGGCTGAACAGATGCGAACGCTGGTTAAACAGGGGCATCCCGATGAGCCGCTGACCGATATGGCGGAGCTGCTGTTGCTGTATGCGGCCCGGATCCAGCTGGTGGACAATGTGATTAAACCGGCGCTGGCGCAAGGGCGTTGGGTGGTTGGTGATCGTCATGACATGTCGTCACAGGCCTATCAGGGCGGTGGACGCGGTTTTGATCCGGTCGTGATGGAGAACCTGCGCGATACCGTGCTGGGGGATTTCCGTCCCGATCTAACATTGTATATGGACATCGATCCGGTGCTGGGCCTGGAGCGTGCGCGCGGTCGCGGCGAACTGGATCGGATCGAACAAATGAATATCGACTTTTTCCACCGGACCCGGGCGCGATTCCTGGCACTGGCCGAGCAGGATCCACACGTGGTGATCATTGACGCCGGGCAGTCGCTCGCGGACGTCTCTGCCGCGATCACCCAGGCACTCAACGCCTGGCTGGAGCAGCAATAATATGTTGTATCCATGGCAGGAGCCTGTCTGGCAGAACTGGCAGCAACTGCTGCGTCAGGGGCGCTTGCATCATGCCGTGTTGCTGGTGGCACCGAGCGGCAGTGGGCGCGAGGCGCTGGCCAGACAATTGGCGAAAACTGTGCTGTGCCAGCACAGTGAGACAGATCCTTGCGGACAGTGTCATAGCTGCCAGCTCTTCGATGCCGGGAACCACCCGGACTTCCACGCCGTGACGCCGGTGCAAGCAGGCAAGCAGATCGGGGTGGATGCGATTCGCCAATGTAACCGCTGGGCCACGGAAACGTCTCAGCTGGCGGGCCAGCGGGTGATCATGATTGATCCTGCGGATCAGATGGGGGAGTCCGCGGCCAATGCGCTGTTGAAAACCCTGGAAGAGCCGCCGTCTGGATGTCAGTTTGTATTGTTGGCGCATTCGCTGGACAGCTTGCTCCCGACGATCACCAGCCGATGTAATCAATGGCGGTTGCCAACTCCGGATGAAGGGCAAACCCAACGTTGGGTCGAGCAGCAGTTGATGCAAAGCGTCAAACGGGAAGCCATCCGGCTTAATAGTGGTTCGCCGTTGGCGACGGTCGCATTTATCGAGCAGGGGCAGGACATTCGTTACGGCAATCTGCTGGACGCGTTTTGTGCGTTTGCCAGGCCGCCCCACCTTGGCCTGTATGATGTGGCGGGCATGTGCGTCGCTGAAGGCGCGATTAGCCTGAAGTGGCTCAGCTATTTCCTGGTCGACTGTATTAAACTTCAGCAAGGGGCTGGTGCCCATTTGATCCACTGTGAATCCGTTTCGCGGGTACAGGCCGTGGCGGCCCAGATCAGCCCGGTAGTATTACTGCGCCAGGCACATCAGGTCAATGTCTTGCAAAGGCAGCTGGAAACCCACAGCGGGTTGAATGAAGAGTTGTTGATTGTCAATTGGTTAACCGGGTTTATGCCTGATTAACCGTCCGAAAAATTTGAGGAGCATCTTGTGTTAGTTGATTCACATTGTCACCTGGACAAACTGGATTACGAGCAATTACATACTGGGGTTGATGATGTGTTGGCTAAAGCCAAGGCCAGAGGTGTCGATTACTTCCTGTCGGTTGGGGTGACATTGAAAAGCTTTCCGACCATGATGGAAATGATTGAACCTTATCCGCATGTCTTTGCATCTTGTGGTGTGCATCCCCTGGATATTGAAGCCGGCTTTGATTACGAACAGTTGCGGGCTTATGCGCAGCATGAGCGTGTGGTTGCTATCGGTGAAACCGGCCTGGATTATCACTACCAGCCGGAGCTGGCCGAGCAGCAGCGGGAGATTTTCCGCCAGCATGTTCGTTTGGCCGTTGAGCTGAACAAGCCGTTGATTATCCATACCCGAATGGCGCGTGAAGATACGCTGCGTATTCTGCGTGAAGAAGGGGCGGAAAAATGTGGGGGTGTGCTGCACTGCTTCACTGAAAGCCTGGAAATGGCCCAGGCCGCGATTGAGCTTGGCTTCTACATCTCGATTTCCGGGATTGTGACCTTTAACAAGGCCAGCGAACTGAAAAATGTGGTTCACCAGATTCCGCTAGAGCGCCTGTTGGTCGAAACCGATTCACCGTACCTGGCACCTGTGCCGCATCGCGGTAAACAAAACCAGCCGGCTTATGTCCGTGAGGTTGCCGAGTATATTGCTCTGCTCAAAGGTGTTTCCGTCGAAGAAGTTGAGCGGGTCACCACGGAGAATTTCTTCTCGCTTTTCTCGCGCGCCCAGCGCTAAAAGAACTTTCTGTCTGAACCTAAAGGAGCCGCGGCTCCTTTTTTATTGGGCGCGGATGGTGCCGAACCAAGCCGCCGCAGGTCCAACCCTACATTCCCTCCATCAGCGTGAAAATGCGTTATCCATGGTTTCTTCTCAGGTATCCGTTCACGGCAGCTTGTGCATGGTCGTAAGATAAGTCGGTTGGTTAACGATTCAAATTTCCTCTCTTTTTTTTCATCCTGAAAAAGTGAACCCATTTTAATTTGTGGTGCATAAAAACGAACTTGGGTTGCTTGCCCAAGTTGCTTTTCAGGTATATCTGGCGCTGAAGTCGTGACGTATTCAAAGAACGTTGAGTTACCAAATTGAAATATAATTACCAATCATAGGTGATGCCAAAATGATTCATTCGCTGAAAATGAACGATCTACTGGTTCAGATTGTAATTTTTGACTGAATTTTAAGCATTTTGTGAAATTTAATTTCGTAACCTGTTGGTGTTATTGATAGGTATCAAGTTATATTTAGCGCCGCATTTTATACTCTTGCGGCAATAAAAAATAAAAGTGGTGCTAGCATTATGACTACGGGGGATAGTTGGCTTGCACTGACTTGATATCTAACTAAAACAGTTTCATTCAGGAGCACACTATGTTTAAGAACCTTTTTGCTAACCTGCAGAAAGTCGGTAAGGCGCTGATGCTGCCCGTCTCGGTTCTGCCGGTTGCGGGTATTTTGCTGGGGGTCGGGGCCGCGAACTTTAGCTGGATGCCGGATATTGTCTCTCATCTGATGGAGCAGGCAGGCGGTTCAGTCTTCGGACAAATGGCATTGCTGTTTGCCGTTGGTGTGGCACTGGGTTTCACCAACAATGACGGTGTCGCCGGATTATCCGCGATTGTTGGCTACGGGATCATGGTCGCCACGCTGAAAGTGATGGCGGGTGCTTACGGCGTTGATGAAATCAATACCGGTGTGCTGGGCGGGATCCTGGTCGGTGGCCTGGCCGGGTGGGCATTCAATCGATTCTATCGAATCCAACTCCCTGACTATCTTGGCTTTTTTGCCGGGAAGCGTTCGGTGCCGATTATCACCGGCTTCTGTGCCATTGCCCTGGGTATTGTGCTCTCTTTCATTTGGCCGCCAATCGGTGCCGGGATTGCCGCCTTCTCTGACTGGGCCGCAAACCAGAATCCGGTGACGGCTTTCGGGATTTACGGTGTGGTCGAGCGTGCGCTGATCCCATTTGGTTTACACCACATCTGGAATGTGCCGTTCTTCTATGAAGCGGGTGAGTGTGTGAATAAGTCGGGTGAGGTGGTGAACGGGATCATGACCTGCTTCCTGACCGCGGACGATGCCTCTCGCGCTGCCGGCAATGGTTTCGGTCAGCTGGCCGGTGGTTACCTGTTCAAAATGTTCGGTCTGCCGGCGGCAGCGATCGCGATTTGGCATTCGGCGAAGCCGGAAAACCGTGCCAAAGTCGGCGGGATCATGCTGTCTGCGGCACTGACTTCGTTCCTGACCGGGATCACCGAACCGATTGAATTCTCTTTCCTGTTCATTGCGCCGGTTCTGTATGTGATCCATGCGCTGCTGGCAGGGTTTGCCTATGTGCTGACCAATATGCTGGGCGTGGTCCACGGCCATACGTTCTCCAACGGCTTTATTGATTTTGTGGTGCAGTCACCAAACGCTAACAATATGGGGCTGCTGGTGGTGCTGGGCGTGGCTTATGCCATTGTTTACTACGTCGTGTTCCGCGTGGTGATCAGCGCCCTGGATCTGAAGACACCGGGCCGTGAAGCAGACGAAGAGCAAGGTGAAGTGGCGACCGGCACGGCACTGGCGCAATCCCTGGTGATGGCCTTTGGTGGTAAAGACAACATTACTGGTCTGGATGCCTGTATTACCCGCCTGCGCGTGGCTGTTGCCAGCGTTGATAAGGTTGATCAGGAAGAGCTGAAAAAACTCGGCGCAGCCGGGGTCGTGGTTGCCGGTGGGGGTGTACAAGCGATTTTCGGCACCAAATCGGATAACCTGAAGTCGGATATGGATGAGTGGATCCGCAATAACTGACGGTCTGTCTTGAGCACAACAAACAAGGGAAGCTTCGGCTTCCCTGTTTGTTGTTGTCGTTTACGCGGTCAGAGCGACAGGAAAAACAGCATCAGAAACGGCACCAGCAAGCTGAGAATAAACCCGCTGACAATGGCGACGGGGACGCAACGGATCCCACCGCAGTTTTGGATGACCGGCAAGGTGAAGTCCATTGCCGTCGCGCCGGCATATCCGATAGCGGTGCTGGGGTAGCGACCAATTACAACAGGGATCAGCGTCAGGGCAACCAGTTCACGCAGCAGCTCATTGAGGAATGCAGCGCCACCGAAAATCGGTCCCAGGCCATCGCCCATCAGGATCCCGGCCAGCGAATACCAACCAAAACCCGAAGCCATGGCCAGGCCATGCGTGATTGGGATCCCGAGGATAGCCGCGGCGATGACACCACCCGGCAGGGAAGTTAATACAATGACCAGTGCGATGGTGATCCCTTTCTTATTCAGCAGGATTTGCCGGAGGGTCATGCCGCTGTTGCGTAACTGGATCCCAATCAGGAACAGCAGTAACAGCAGGATTACTTCGCTGGCCTGATCGACCCAGCCCAGCTCAATACCGGACAGCAGGCCAACCAGTAAGCCGCCGGCGACGACGAAAATTAGCTTCACAGATTCCATCATCATTTTGCCAAACGGGAGACGGCGATGATCCTGGCTGGTTTCGGTTGGCCATAATTTGTCGATCACGGGCAGGGCCAGCAGGTTGCATCCGCTGATGGTCAGGAAGAACACCGTGGTATAGGTGAGGATCTGGCTCAGGTTTTGTCCCAGGTTATCGAGTCCGGCCAGGCTGAGGCCCATGAGGCCGAGGATCACCAGCACCAGACGGCTGGTTTGGACGTTGATAAATTCAATGACAGATCCCTTGTTCACCGGGATCAAATAGCCGATCACCAGCGGCAGGAAGATATAGAGCATTCCTGAAAACATGTGCATCCTTACGATCGTTGGCGGGTCAACGCTGATTGGGCAGGGATAGGAGACGGTTTATCCAGGCATCACCCAGGGCAATCAGCTGCTTTCATTCCATGAAACGAGCAGCTTATCAGTATCAGAAAGAAGAGGTCAATATAAGCCGCTGGATATCAAAGGTTTTTGACAACGGCGCGGCGATTAGAATCCACTTTCTTTAATGACGTCGCGTAACTGCTGATTAAACTCAGCTTCCGGCATGTTGGTCAGGTCATACATGATGTCGGCCCCGGCCAGATCCAGTTCGACATGGTGATCATCAATGGCCTCGTCATTGCTTTTGAACATCAGCAGGTGGTTGGCCATCCGGGCGATATCCAGGTAACGGGTCCCCGGTTGCTGCTGGCGATAAGGCATGCTGGTGTTGCAGGCGACTTCCAGGTAATCATCATCAAAGCCCCAGTGCCGGAGGATCAGCAGGCTGGCGTCCTGGCAGCAATGTTCAAACACGAACTTGGCGACGTTCAGGTCCAGGTAATTGCCATTGTCCAGGTATGACTGATATTCATGGATCAGACTGAACAAACCGATGTCGGCAAACAGGCCCGCCAGCAAGGCTTTCTCCGGTTCTATCCGCGCTGTACTGTCTGGATGGCTCAGCAAGCCCTGGCTGATGACCGCCATGGTGGCGGCGAGCTGTCGTGAACGCAGGGCGCTCTGTTGCAGCAACTGGTTACACCGGCTGTCAAAATGGCCATAGGTTTTGAGATCTTCAATGGCCTTTGCCGTCACAATGTCGCGAACCCGCATGATCCCGAGCCGGCTGACGGCGGTTTGGATATCATGGCAAACCACGTTGCGGCGGTTGAACATCAGGGTATTGGAAATTTTGATGATTGAAGCGGCAATGCCTGGGTCGTCGAGCAGGACATCGGCGACATCACGAATGGTCGTGTCGTCCAGCTCACATAGCCGCTGAAGTCTGGCAAGGACTTCCGGGATCGGCGGCAGGCTCAGGCGATTGTTGGCGATCGCGTCTTTTACTCGTGCGCAGAACTCGGACTGTATGCCTTTGACTATTTTGTCATTCTCCGGCTTGAGCCAGAAAAAAGATACGTGTGCCATGATGGTTATTTCATTGAAATTGAAGATAAGATTCTATCTTGAGCGCTGTCTGATAGACAGTATTGATGGGCAAAAATAGTCAAATAGTTCGAATTTTTTCGATCTTTATGCCAGCTCTGTTGAAGGTTCGGCATCTGTATCAAGCAATCTAAGCAAGAATCGGGTGGCCAGGATCACCGTGTCCTGGGTGAGCAGCAGCTGCTTGTAGTGGACTTCAAGCGGCAGCACTTCAAGCCAGCGCAGGCATACCCAGGTCAGGCTGTGTAAATTCGGGGAGGGGAACAGGGCGCCGACTTCCGGCATGGTGCGGTAAAACAGCTCGAGTTTATCAGCCAGGCAAGCCGTCTCGTCGTCAATCTCGGCCTCTGGCCATTGTGGATGGGCTTGGCTGGGACCATGTAACAGGCCGTCTTCCTCAATTTCAATCGACAGGATCCGGATCAGCTGGACGCCTTCGACGACGATACTCAGTAAGCCGTTCTCATCGGCATTGAAGTCGACAATCTTTGCTTCGGTCGCGATGGCCGGGATTTTCTTCACATCATCATGGGTTTCGAATTCATTCAACATACAAAGCGCAAAGCATCTTTCCCCGGCAAGGGATTGTTTGATCATCCGTATGAATCGCTCTTCGGTGATCGAAAGTTCTAACCGTCCCTCAGGCAACAGGTGCTTGGATGACGGATAAAGTGCGATGTCAGCCATATCATCTCCTCCCTACTAATAACCATAGTCGTCAGGCGGCAGATACACGACAGGGATGTTCGGACTTATTGTGCTAACTGTGAGTTATACGGTCAGCACATCATTTGGGGTAAATTTTGTCTCATTTAACTTATTTCGCCTCGTATAATATGCCGAAAATCTCAGTTTCAAATGTTCATGGTTTCATATGTGGACAATATATAATCGCTGTGTCATTGTCACTGCATCGAGAGATTTTTCTTGAATTTACGGCTACTTAAACGAACTTTTCACGGTTAGCGGGGGAGTGATTGTGCAATCGATCAAGGAAGACTTATTTAATTATTTGCGCGAATTTGGCAAGTATGAAAAACGTTCCATGTTTGGTGGTACAGGAATTTTCATCCATGGGGCCATGTATGCCATCCTGACCGAACAGTCGATGTTTTTGCGCGGCGGTGACACACTGGATGGCCGATTGGCCTCGCTGGGATGCGAGAAATTCAAACACATCAAGCGGAGCACAACGGCCATTGTGAATTACTACGATATTACGCATTGGTTCCATCAGGATCGCGCGCTGTGTGATGAGATCATTCGCGAATCGATTCGCTTGTCCACGGAAGAAAAAGCCCATAAAACCTCTTCGCAGGGGAAACGGCTGCGGGATCTACCCAATATGCGCCTGACGCTGGAGCGGATGGTGAAAAAAGCAGGGATCCCGGATGTCAGCAGCTTCGTCTCTCTCGGCGCTGCCGAAGTCTACCGAAAGGTCCGCCACTCACATGGCAAGGACATTGACCTCAAATTGCTCTGGATGTTTGCCGGTGCGATTGAGGGCTGTCACTGGACCTTGCTTGAAGAAGAGCGGAAACAACATTTGCTCCAGTCGCTCGAGTAAGCGAAAACCGATACTCAGTGCACTATCTCCTTTTCTGGCTTTCAGAATCTGGCCACCGTATGTCGGTGGTCTTTTTTATTGTATGATGGCAACAATTTCATCATAAAAATTAGCCCTTTATGCAATTACCAAAACTGACGGGTCAAGTGCTGTCCGGACTACACTGCTTTTTGATTGCTGCTGATCAAATGAGTTTTACCCGGGCCGCAGAGATTCTGTGCCTGACCCAAAGTGCCGTCAGCCATAAAATTAAAAACCTTGAACAGAACCTCGGGGTGCAGCTGTTTATTCGCCAGCCGCGGAAGTTGGTGTTGACAGAAGAGGGCAAGCGGCTCAAAGCGGTCGTGGCCCACAACTTCGGGGATATTGCACACGAAATTCGCGATTTGAAGACCGTGGAGCTCAGTGGTGATTTTAACGTTGCGGTGCCGCCGACCTTTGCGCAAACCTGGCTGTTGCCCAGGCTGAAGCACTTTATCGACCAGTATCCGGCGTTGCGGTTCCATTTGCGGACCCGCAATGAATTGGTGGACTTTCAGACGGAAACGTTCGACTGCGCGATCTATTTCGGTCACGGAAAATATCCGGGGCTGCATACCGCCAAACTGATGGATGAAAGCATGCTGCCGGTGTGCAGCCATGAGTATGCGCTGACCCATGATCTGTATGGTAATCCCGAGAAACTCACTGCTTGCCTGTTGTTGCATGACGCTGCTCCCTGGGCACGGGCCGGCCAGAATGATGAGTGGCAGTACTGGGCTCAGCGCCATGGTGTGATGTTGCCGGAGGCCGGTTGTACCTTCGACCGGGCCGATCTGGCTCTGCAGGCGGCAGAGCAGGGGATTGGCGTGGCGATGGGGCGCCAGTCTTTTGTGGCCCATCAACTTGAAAACAAGCGCCTGGTGGCACCATTCGCGATGACGGTTCAGTCACCACTGAGTTACTACATTGTCTGTCGGCGTGAGATGGCATTGTCGCCACGGTTTGAGGCGTTTATGAGCTGGCTGAGAAGCGAAATTGGTTGAAAATTAAAACGACGAAGGCTGACGTTGCGAGCAATTGAAGCAGCTTAGCGTTGGTGCAGAAAAAGAAATAGATAAAGACAGAGAAATAAAGAAAGAGAAAAGGCACTTCCCGCGATGGGAAGTGCCTGAAAACCGGCTTAGTATTTAAAGCGGGTGGTGAGCATGATTTGATCATCATAGATGTCGTTGAAGCGCGCCTGGACGCCAATCGAGAACAGTTCGGTGGCATGGAAGCGACCATAAATAGAACCGATGGTTTTTTCGCTATCATCAATATTCAGGTGGCCGAGTTGACCGCCGACTTCCAGCTGCGGGCCTAACCACTGACGTACGCCAATGTTGACTTCCATGCCCAGCTTGCCGCTTGAGCTGCTCAGCGCCCCTTCGTCTTTTTTGGCATTGCGGGCTTTAATTTCACCGGTAATATCGGCCCAGTTATTGACCGGGGCGTGGAAACCGACGCCAAACGCCATATCCCAGTCGTTATCAAACTCGGTGTCGATGCTGCCAGTCAGGTGAGCATTCGGGTGAATCGATTTGCTGAAGCCTGCGCCATAAGTTAGTGGGCTAATCCCAATACGCGCTTCGGCGTAGTCGTAACTAAAGTTACTCATGGTCGCTTGATTGTTCGCGTGAGCCACCGAAGTAAGTGATGCCAGGATAATGCCGGTGGCAATGAATGTTTTACGCATGAAAATTAGTCCGTGGAACTTTCAAAAGATTAGGAGCATTTTAATGGACAAAGCTGGTTAATCATAGATTTTTGCCATGAGAAGTGATTATTTTGACGATTGGTCGGGTAAAAATGCAGCAAAAATCACAAAAAAATGTGATCTGTAGCGCGAATTATTACCCGGTATAACAGACAGGGATCAGCGGGTCTGCGCCCGCTGGATCGGGTTAAGCCTGAATGAGCTCGTTGCCGGAGCGTTGCCCGGCCTCAAACAGCTTGAGGTTGTTAAGGGTAGTATCGGCGATGTTTCCCAGTGCTTCTTCGGTCAGGAACGCCTGGTGACCGGTGAACAGGACATTGTGGCAGGAAGACAGGCGACGGAATACATCATCGACGATGACATCATTCGACTTGTCTTCAAAAAACAGGTCTTTTTCGTTTTCATACACATCAATCCCCAGCGAGCCGATTTTACGGTTTTTCAGCGCTTCAATCGCATCTTTGGAGTTGAGCAGTTCACCCCGGCTGGTGTTGATGATCATCACGCCGTCGCGCATTTTGCCAAACGCCTCGGCATCAAGCATATGGTAATTTTCTTCGGTCATCGGGCAGTGCAGGGTGATCACATCCGCCTGGGCATAAATCTCATCCAGGGTGGTGTAGATGACGCCCAGCTCAAGAGCGATTGGGTTTTCATACGGGTCGTAGGCCAGGATGTTCATCCCGAGGCCCTTGAGGATGCGAATGGTGGCAATGCCAATTTTACCGGTGCCGATGACACCCACGGTTTTACCGTAGAAGTTGAATCCAGTCAGTCCTTCCAGAGAGAAATTGGCGTCGCGGGTGCGCTGGTACGCGCGGTGGATCCGGCGGTTCAGGCTGAGCATCAGGCCCAGGGTATGTTCGGCAATGGCTTCCGGCGAATAGGCGGGAACACGAACCACCTGGATGCCTAACTCTGCGGCGGCTTCCAGATCAACCTTGTCGAATCCGGCGCAACGCATGGCAATGATCCGGACCTGGTGTTCGGCCAGAACTTTTAAAACCGGACGGCTTAAATCGTCGTTGACGAACGCACAAATGGCGTCAAAACCGTGCGCCATCCGGGCGGTCTGCTCGGTCAGCCGGAATTCAAAGTAAGTCAACTCATGCTGATAGTGGGCATTAATGCGCTCGAATGACTGTTGGTCGTATTTTTTGGTGCTGAAGACTGCAACTTTCATAGGTCACCGTTTCGGGGAACTGATTATGTGAGAAACATAACACTTTTACCCGATCCCGCAAAGCGGTGCCTGTGATTTAGCGGTCGGACAGCGACAGGCGCCGATCACTCAGGGCGTTCATGATCCGATTGGTATCCAGTACCCGGGCCCAGGGCATCAGATCCGTTTCATGCTCAATGACATAGCTGGTCAGTTGATCGATCGCGACCTGTTTGAGCTGATCGCCGTCCCAGGGCTTGGCGATGTAATAGTCCAGACTGGCCTGGTTGACGGCCTGCACGGTCTCTTCCAGCCCGGCCTGGCCGGTCAGAAGAACCCGGCGGGAGCTTTCGGTTTCCGACCAGTGCTTCAGCTCGATCAGGAAATCAATCCCGGTTTCACCCGGCATGATATGGTCACACAGGATCAGGGCGAGCGGGATATGATCAGCGATCGACTCGGCCAGCACTTCCTTGGCCTCATCGACCGATTCCGCTGCTTCAATGACAAAATGCTCTTCCAGGCTGCTGAGGTCATGGATGACGCTGTCGAGCACTTCCCGCTCATCATCGACACAAAGAATCAGGTATTTGTTCATAGGGCCTCCTGTGGCGCGGTGGAATGTGCTGCCGGCCCGGGGCGGGAGACGCCGCCGTTCAGCGGGAGCGTGACAATCATTCGGGTAAACTGTCCGGGCTCGGATTCAACCCGGATCTGGCCGTGGTGATGGTGGATAATTTGCTGACAGACCGATAAGCCGATACCCAAGCCGAAGTTGCCTTCACGCTTGGTGGTGTAATTGAGTTCGAAGATTTTCTCCTGCTGCTCCGGAGCAATCCCTTTGCCGTTGTCTTCCACGATGATGTCCACGCTTTGGCTGGCAGGGCTCAGGTTTTCCGTGCCGGGTGTGAAGCGGGTCGTGATCTGGATTTCCCCGGGTTCATCCACCGCATCCAGCGCATTGGCAATCAGGTTGGTCCACACCTGTTGCAGGGCAATAGGCTGGCAGGTAACGGGGGGCAGCGCCGCATACTCTTTGGTGATGTGGTGGCGCTTCAGGCGATTTTCGAAAATGACCAGGGTATCTTCCAGCCCTTCATGAATGTCAACCTGGTGGAAGGTTTCATCATCCTGGCGGGCATAGCTTTTCAAGCTCTTGACCAGATCGGCAATGCGCTGGGCGCACACGTGCATTGAGCGCAGAAAACTGCCCATCTGGTAGTAATTGTCCCACTCCGCCATCACCGGCTTGAGGTCTTTTTTCTGGCTGAGCAGCCAACTGTCGAGGTGCTCCGGCCCGTCAATCCCCATCTGGACCGCTTTGCGGGCCAGCTGGCGATCCCCCAGTACCTGCTCCAGGGCTTTGGCCCGGCTCCGGGTTTCCGATGTCGACAGCGGGCGCGACTGCATGGCCTGCTGCAGGATGACATTGCCGCGGGTCTGGTTTTCCAGGCTCAGTTGCGTTTCGGTCAGTTTGCCAATGGTGTGTTTGAGGGTATCGCTGCCTCGCAGGATGGCCGAGACCGGGTTATTGAGCTCATGGGCCACTCCGGCAACCAGTTGGCCCAGCATGGCCATTTTTTCTTTTTCGATTAGTTGTTGGTAGGCGGCATCCAGCGATTGCAGGGTTTGCTGCAGCTGCATTTCGGTGCGGATACTGCCTTGCAGGCGGCGGTTGAAGTTCCGCAGCAGCAGGTTGGTGAATAAGGGCAGCAGCTCGCTGCGGGAATTCATCACCTTGTTGAACAGGGTGCGATCAAGCTTGATGACGTCGGTTTTGCCCAGCGTGATCCCGGTCGAAAATGACGGCTCGCCCGAGACAAACGACATCCCCCCAACCAGGTTGCCCGGCCCGACCCGGACCACTTCGTGCCGGTTGCCGTGTTCATCTTCTTTAAACAGCACCACTTCTCCTTCGGTAATAAACCAGAGAAAGCGGTTGGGCTGGCCTTCCTGGGTCAGCAGGTGGTTGGCACTGTAGGTCCGGCAGGCCCGGCTCTCATCGTTGCCGTCAAAAAAGTCGTGCAGGGCATCGGTGACCTGACGGGCCAGGCTGGCGTCGTCCAGATCGTTGGTATTTTGAATAAAGCCGGAGCGGAAGTTGGCCATTTGCCGGTCGATATGGGCATTGAGGATCCGGCGGTGGTCCAGGATTTGACTGTATTGCAACCAGTCTTCGCCGGGATGTTTGAGCACAAAGGTGGTGAGTTCCTTGGTCAACACCTGCTGTAACTCATCGCGGGGCCAAGGTTTGTTGAGGCAGTAATGCAGCCGCCCTTCGTTGACCGCCTGCATGATGCTGTCGAGCTGGGGTTTGTCATTGAGCAATATCGAGCGGGCATGGCGGGTGGCCGGATGGGCCTCAAGCTGGATCAGAAAATCCACCCCGTTATCCTGGCCGAGCCGGTTATCGCAGATCACTGCGGCGACCTGCTGTCCCTGCCGTTCAACGAGATCCAGGATCTCGTAGGCTTCGCGGATGCTGTAGGCGTTACAAAGATCAAACAGTCCGGCGAATCCCGCCAGCTCCTGGTTGAGTCGTTCAATAATACAGGGGTCGTCATCCAGACAGACAATGACAAAACTGTTCAACCTTGCCTCGCTTCCGTGGGTGCCTTTGCTTCAAGTGTATAAGAAATCATCAATCAAGAGTGAGAGACGGATTACAATCTGATGCCATTAGTTGTTGATTCAACGACAATATACGCAGAGGTTACCGTGCAATGTGATAGACTGAGCGCTGAATGAGTAGCAACTGGGACACAACATGTTGAAGAAAATTGGTGCCATCGGCGGTGCCGTGTCAATCATCTTATGCTGGCCGCTGGCAACCGGGCAAATTGGTGAGCGTATCTATCTGGATACGGTCGGGAAATATGAAAATCCCTACCTGACGATCAGCAATGAAAGTTATGACCGGGGTTATCTGAGCTCGGATGTGGTGTCCCGCCTCGAAGTGAAAGATGACTGGAAGCCGATGTTCGATGATGAAGGCTTGCCGACGGTCTGGTATGTCCATCATAAAGTTGAGCATGGCGTGCTGGGCGTGGCATCGACCAGCGAGCTGGTGCTGGATGAGGCCTTCAAGCCGGTGGCGGACAAGTTGTGGGGCGACGGGGTGACGCCGATCCGCTTTACCACCTCGACCTCTCTGACCCGGGCGACGGAATTTTCCATCACCATGAACCCGATTGCCTTCAAGGATGAGCAAGGGGCCACGGCTGATGTGACATCGTTTGAGATGACCGGCTCGGTGGATAGCAAAGGTGCCGGGGAGTTCCATTACCGGTTGCCGAAAGCATCCCTGACCACCACGGCCCGCGAAACTATGGTCCTGAACGGGCTGAAAGGAGGCGGTAAGGGCGTGATGGATGGTCAGTTCTGGATTGGCAGCCAGAATCTGGCTGTAGAACATCTGAGTTTCCATAATCTTGAAGCCGATCAGGGGGTGGCGCTGGACAAGCTGGTGGTCGCGATGCAGAACAGCCTGAGCCAGCCGGAACCGGCAGCAGAAGCGGCGGATCCGAAGCTGACTAATACCAACAGCGTGCGTGTTGCGCGTGTTGTCGCGATGGATGGTCAGGAATACCAGGACTTCCATTTCCAGGTGGCGCTCTCGGAGCTTGATTACCCGGCCATCACCCGCCTTGGCCATGTGGCTGAAGGGATTGAACAGCAAATGACCCAGGCACAGGCGGAAGAAGCAGCTCTGGCGCTGGATCTGCTGGTGGCGAAAGGAATGAAGTTTGCGATTGAGCAACTGAGTGTGGTGACGCCGAAAGGGGCGGTGACCAGCAATCTGAATCTTGAACTGGCGCCGGGCATTGCCAGGGCGTCAGAGAATCTGGCGTTGATTACGGATAAACTTCGGGGCGATTTCAGTTTGCAGTTGCCGATTGCGCTGGTCGAAGCGAATCCTGAGCTGCTGGACAAAGCGAACATGATGGAGCAAAACGGCATCATTGAAAAAGGGTCTGAGTTTTACGACCTGAAGGTCAAAGTAGAGGGCGATCAAATCATTCTGGCATCGGGCGATCAGTTGCCGCTGGCGATGCTGATGATGCTGTTTATGTAAGACCACCGTTCTCGGTAACTCCGAAGCGAACAAAACCAAAGCCGCACCTTTTCCGTGCGGCTTTTTTGATCGCCGGCCGGCTGTGGGGTGCCTCAATGCATCGGTCATACCTATTAATGAAATTGCCTATTTCCATTTAGTAATTTCAGAGAAATGGGCAACACTTAAAGCATACAGCAGGTTGAACAAGATGAAGCGCCTGTTTTGGTTTGTAAAATTCGTTTAGGGGGATGCATGGAGTCGCTTAAAGTTAAAGATTACATGAATATGCGCCCGGTCACATTTGATCCGAAAATGTCCTTGTCGCAGGCGCTGGGTAAATTGCTGGTATCCAAGCAGATCGGTGGCCCGGTTGTCGATGAGCAGCGTAAAGTGGTCGGCTTTATTTCAGAGCAGGATATGATCCATAAGTTGCTGAAGGTTGGCTACCACTGCCAGGACACCCATAATGTGCAGGATTGTATGCGCTCAGAGGTGCTGACGGTCACGCCGGAAGACTCGATTATTGAGCTGGCAGAAGTCATGACCGGCCAAAAGCCGAAAATTTATCCGGTGGTGGATAACGGGCGGCTGGTGGGGATTATCACCCGGCGGGATGTGCTGACCGCGATCAGTAACCAAATTGTGGATTGCTTTAAACATCCGGTCTGAACAGGGCAGAACCGCAGCACGCGTACATTGATCCTGAAACACCGACCCTGAAACACTAATTCTGATAGACCAATCCTGAAACATCAGCCACAGGCGCTCCGGCGTCTGTGGCTGTTTTGATCCCACTTCCCCCTGCCCGAACAGCCTAGCTTGAGCCCACCTCATCTTCAAGCTTGCCATATTGCGCCTCCTGCTGGAATTCCCCTTGTGACTGAATGTGCGATAGCGCCGGTTTACAACATTTGGTGGAATTTCATCGGCTTATTTATTGATCTGCGGCTAAGAAATCCCCCGTCGCCGGTCGCAGAATGGCCAGAGTTGCTTTTGACATTGCTCTAGAAACAGCGTTCGAACTGCCGCTGGTGGCTCCGGAAACCGACGGCAGATCCGGATACCTGGCCGTGTGTCCCTTCATGCTTGCGACATGCATCATCTGTCACCCATAAGGCATCAGGTATCGAACTGGTTTTTTATTTGTTGTTAGGGAATAGATCCATGATGCGCCAATCTCTGAGGTATCTCGTACCGATATTGATCCCGCTGGTGATCCTGCTGCTGCCGGCCACAGCATTTCCGGTTGAAGGACTGACCGTGATCCAACAACGGGTGATCGCCATTTTCCTGCTGGCCGCTTTGTGCTGGGTGTTTGAGCCGATCCCGATTTACGCCACATCAGTGGTAATTATTGTGCTGGAACTGCTGATGCTGTCCGACAAAGGGCTGGTATTGTTTCGCGGTGGGGAAGGTCAGGCAGCGTTTGGTGAGCTGCTGAGCCATAAAGCCATTATGGCAACCTTTGCCAGCCCGATCATCATGCTGTTTCTCGGCGGATTTTTCCTCGCGATGGCCGCGACCAAGTACCGGTTGGATGTCAACCTGGCCCGGGTGTTACTGAAACCGTTCGGCACCCGCCCGAGCCATGTGATGTTCGGGTTGATGTTGATCACGGCTGTCTTTTCGATGTTTATGTCCAACACGGCCACCACAGCCATGATGTTGTCGATCCTGGCCCCGGTGATCGCTCTGTTCGGTGCCAAAGATCCGGGTAAAATTGCCTTTGCCCTGTGCATTCCGGTCGCTGCCAATATTGGCGGGATTGGCACGCCTATCGGCACGCCGCCCAATGCTATCGCGCTGAAATATCTGACCGGCGAGAATCTCATCACCTTTGGTGAGTGGATGTTCTTCGGCGTGCCTTTCGTTGCAATCCTGCTGTGCTTTTCCTGGGTCCTGATCAACCTGTTTTATCCGGCGAAGCAGGAAAAAATTGAGCTGACCATTCAGGGCAAATTCCTCAAGACGCCAAAGGCGATTACGGTGTACGTCACCTTTGCGCTGACCATTGTGCTGTGGCTGATGGGATCGGCCCATGGGATGAATGCCTACACAGTGGCGTTGATCCCGGTCGCGGTCTTTTCGCTGACCGGTATTATTAACAAAGAAGATTTGAAGAAAATTTCCTGGGACGTGTTGTGGCTGGTTTCTGGCGGGATCGCCCTGGGGCTGGCGCTGGACCAAACCGGCTTGGCCCGGCTGATGGTGCACAGTATCCCGTTTGACAGCTATTCCCCTTACGTGGTTCTCGGCGGCTCGGCTGTTCTGTGTCTGCTGATGGCGAATTTTATGTCGCATACGGCGACGGCCAACCTGCTGATGCCGATTATGGCTGCTTTAGGGACATCGATGGCGTCTCTGGTCCCGCTGGGCGGTGAGATCACCCTGATCCTGGTGGTGACCTTTGCCGCTTCCTTGGGGATGTCCCTGCCGATCAGTACGCCGCCGAATGCCCTGGCCCATGCAACGGGCCATGTGGAAAGTCAGCAGATGGCACGGGTTGGGGTGATTGTCGGCGTGGTCGGTGTGCTGCTGAGTTTTGTGATGATTTGGATCCTGCATCTGATCGATCATATTTAAGTGGTCAATACACGGAGATGACATGCAACAACCCATGGCCCTGCAACGCATTATTGAAGTGTACTTTGGCGACCCGGCAAGAACCCTGGTGGTGAAATCCGGCACCCAGGTGCTGCGCCAGGATGGCTATAACGACCGGCTGTACTGGGTGAAATCCGGCAAGCTGGCCGGTTACATGCACAATGAAAGCGGCGAACAGACGGCGAGGATTTTCCGGGTCGATCCCGGGATGTTTTTCGGCGTTCACAGTTTCTTTTCCAGAACGCTGGTGGCTTCGACCACCGTGATTGCCGAGGAAGACAGTGAACTGGCCTGGATTGACAGCACCACTACGGCGGTGGATGCCGCGCAATTCGGGTCATTGACCGAGCAGTTTATGCCGGTGATGGTGCATGAGCTGGCGAAGCGGCAAGTACTGGCGGGTCAGCAGGCGATCGCCAAAGAGAAAGCCTTGCAGAAACTGTATGCCGCAGAGCAGATGACCACATTGGGTCAGCTGGCGGCGGGAATTGCCCATGAGCTGAATAATGCTATCGGTGTGCTGAGCAGCAAAACGGAAGGGGTGGAGGCAGCGGTACGCCAGTACCTGGCGCAGCACCAGCCTGAGCTCTGCCCGTTCCTGATCAGCGGGATCGACGAGGGTCAGGCGACGACATCGTCGCAGGTTCGTCAGCGGGCCCGGGCATTACAGCAAACGTATGGCTTAGCACGCGAGCCGGCCCGGCAACTGGCCCGGGCGGTGCCGGAGGGGGAGGTGCCGCCTGCATGGCTGGCAAACTTAGAGGATGCGCTGGCGTACTGGGAGATGGGGCGCGATCTGCATGACATGCGCCTCGCCGCCCGGCATGCAGCAGGCATTGTCCGCTCGGTGAAGCAACTGGGCGGTGTCGATCAAACCCGGCAGCCGGGCGTGGATGTGAACGACACGCTGCACAAGTCCTTATCGTTGCTGCAAAGTAATCTGCGCCGGGTGAATGTGGTACTGCAACCTGCCGAGTTACCGTCCCTGACCGCCAGTACCACCGAGCTGGTGCAGATTTGGGTCAACATCATCAAAAATGCCTGTGACGCCATGGCTGAGACCCAGGCACCGGAGCTGGAGATTGTGACGCGCAGTTCGCGACGTCGGATCAGCGTCATCATTAGCAATAACGGTCCGATGATCGACGAAGCGATTCGTCACAAGGTGTTTCACCCGAATTTCACCACCAAAAAAGGCGGCTTGTCATTCGGGCTCGGGCTGGGGCTGTCGATCGTGCAGCGGATTGTCCACAGCTACGGCGGCTCGATTTCGCTTCGGAGCAATCCGGATCGCACGCAGTTTCGAATTCATTTACCAATTGCTTAAGGGAAAGCTGATGGAAAAGTTAAATATCATTTGTGTGGATGATCAGCGGGAAGTGCTGAGTGCGGTGCTGAAAGATCTGGCGCCGCTCAATGATTATTTTCAGGTTGAAGACTGCGAGTCGGCTGACGAAGCGTTGGAGCTGATGGACGAGCTGGATGCCGAAGGGGAGTTTATCGCGGTGGTCATTTCAGACCACGTGATGCCCGGCATGACCGGTGTCGAACTGCTGAGTCGGGTGTCTCAAGATCAGCGCTTTACCCAAACCAAGAAGGTTCTGCTGACCGGTCAGGCAACCCACCAGGATACGATTGAAGCTATCAATCGGGCCCGTATCGAGAGCTACTTCGAGAAACCATGGACGGCGGAAGCGCTGCTGACCACCGTCAGAAGCTTAATCACGGAATATATTTTCGACAGCGGCTTGGATTATCAGGCGTGGGCCGATGTGCTGGATAATAGTGTGGTTTTCCGGCGTCTGCGTTAGGAAGCGACTCGCGGTATCAGAAATGGCTGTGCGTGTGGCTCTGGGTGGTTGAACGGCGATTTGCGCGATATCAAAGGTTGCCGACTCTCGGCGAGCTGCCTGCCACGCATCAACTATGATTAAGGTGAATAGGTTGGTGTGAGGCAAATATCATGGTTGATTTCCTGGAGCACATGCGCCTGAGAGGGAAAGCCGAGGAAGATCTGTATTTTGCAGAGCGCGATCGTCAGCTCATTAAAGCGCTGCATGACAAGCGGGACCGTGAACAGCAGCAGCCGGAGGAGTCCGCCGGACAGCAAGACTTGACCGGTTTACCTGAACGCTAAGGCTGGCCGTTTCGATTGCAGGTTATTTTGATTGTAGGCCGTCTCGATTGAAGGTCGTTTCGATGGATGGACACCCACGTCGCTGAAAGTTGGCTTTGGGAGCGGTTTGTTGCAGTTTTTCCGGGAATGGTGAGCGCGGGGAAGATAATAAGAAACATTTTTCATGACATGGCTTGACCTTAGACTCAGCTCCAAGGTTTATAGTTAGGATATTCATCCTACAAACCAACCTGAGGAGTGTGCCATGTGTGCTCAGTGTAACAACAAGAAATCCCATATTCATACCGTCAAGCCAACAGGGGCTCAGACTGGTTCGGTCCGCGTTGAGGCCGGACGAGACCCACAAGGCTGTTGTGCATCTGCATCAGTGCAGACGGTGTCTGCCGGCCAGAGCAGCGAGGCGTCGGGGAGTGATTCCGGCGGCGATGAAGAGCCTGCCGCGCGGCCCCGAATTTCTGCCATTCACCCGTCTGCTAATCCACTTCAGCCTGCGGCGTTGATGCTGTCGCCGGGAGTTCTGGATTCCCGGTCTGAATCTGATCACGCACATCACTCATCAGATCCGCATGAGCAACCGCAAGAACACCCGCAAGAACACCCGGGTGCCGATTGCTGCAGCACTAGTACTAGCAGCTGTACCAATACTAACAGCAGTACCAATACTAACAGCAGCACTAATACCAACAGCAGTGAACCTGCGGCCACATGTTGCAGTTCGCACAAGACCGAAGCGCGCGAACAGGATGTCTTGTTCGAAGCGTCAGCAGACAGCCACACCCTGAGCTGGAAAATCCAGAATATGGATTGCCCGAGCTGTGCCGGAAAGCTGGAGAAAGCGATTTCGGCGATTGAGGGCGTGTATACCGTCAAAGTGATGTTTGCGACTGAGAAGCTGATGGTGAGCTGCGGCGATCAGGTGCTGGCAACGGTGATTGAAAGCAAAGCCAGTGACACCGGATTTCCGTTGACCTCTACGCAGCAATCGTCCGAGCCTGCTCCGCAAGGCTTCTGGCGTCGTAATGCCGCCATTCTTTCCATCGCCGTCATGATGTTGGTCTCGTTTCTGATCAGCCTGGTGTCGGAGACCTTCGGGTTGGCGGCATTTACCGCGACCACGATCCTGGGCCTGATCCCGATTGTCCGCAAGGCTGTGGCTCTGGCCAAAGGCGGCTCGCCGTTTTCAATCGAAACCCTGATGAGTGTGGCAGCGATCGGGGCGTTGTATCTCGGGGAAACGGCAGAAGCCGCGATGGTGCTCTTGCTGTTCCTGCTGGGTGAACAGCTGGAAGGGTATGCTTCTGCCCGGGCCCGGAGCGGCGTGAAGGCGCTGATGGATCTGGTGCCGGAGCAAGCGACCTTGGTTCGCCCTGACGGCACCAAAGTTAAAGTTGCCGCAGAGGCCCTGGCCCCGGGCGATGTGATTGAAGTGGCTCCGGGCGGGCGACTGCCAGCAGACGGCGAGCTGATGGATATCAGCGCCAGCTTTGATGAAAGTGCCTTGACCGGTGAGTCCGTGCCGGTCGAGCGGTTACCGGGCGAGTCGGTGATGGCCGGCTCTTTGGTTGCCGATAAGGTGGTCCGGCTGAAAATTGTGTCCGCCCAGGGGGAAAATGCCATCGATCGGATCTTGCATCTGATTGAAGATGCCGAGTCGCGCAAAGCGCCGCTGGAGCGCTTTATCGACCGTTTCAGCCGCTGGTATACCCCGGCGATGATTGCCCTGGCGGCGCTGGTGATCGTGATCCCGCCGGTGTTCTTTGCCCAGTCCTGGGAAGCCTGGCTGTATAAAGGGCTCACTCTGTTGCTGATTGCCTGCCCGTGTGCCCTGGTGATTTCAATTCCGGCGGCGATCACCTCTGGCCTGGCAGCGGCGGCTCGACGCGGGGCGCTGATTAAAGGCGGTGCGGCCCTGGAGCAACTGGGACGAATTGACCTGGTGGCCTTTGATAAAACCGGCACCTTGACGCAGGGCAAACCTGTGATGACCGATCTGGTCAGCTGGGACGGTGATGAAGCACGTCTGTTGCAACAAGCGGCAGCGGTCGAAGACGGCTCCATGCACCCGCTGGCACAGGCCGTGGTCAAAGCTGCGGCATCGCGCGGGCTGCCTGTCCCGCACGCTGAACACCGGGAAGCATTACCCGGACGCGGGATCATGGGGGTCGTTGACGGTGATTCTCTGCTGCTGGTCGCCGCAGACCGTCTGCCGGAAGAGATTCTGCTGACCGCGGCTCAGCAGGCTGAAGCCGAGGCCCTGGAGGCGCAAGGCAAGACGTTGGTGGTGGCGATTCGTAATCGTGAGCCGGTGGGTCTGATTGCCTGGCGGGACAACCTGCGCGAGGAAACACCACAGGCGGTTCAGCAACTGCATGCGATGGGGATCCGTTCCGTGATGCTGACCGGTGACAACCCCCGGGCCGCCGCAGCAATTGCCGGCGAAATCAAAATTGATTACCGCGCCGGACTCTTACCGGCAGATAAAGTCCGTGAAGTGGAACTGGCCAACCAGCACGCCAAGGTGGCGATGGTTGGGGATGGTATTAACGATGCTCCGGCGATGAAAACTGCCGCGATTGGGATCGCAATGGGTGGGGGAACCGATGTCGCACTGGAAACGGCCGACGCTGCATTGACCCATGATCGGGTGGCTGAGCTGCCCGCCATGATTGCCCTCTCACGTGCGACGTTGGCCAATATCCGTCAGAACATTGGCTTGGCCCTCGGCCTGAAGGCGCTGTTTCTGGTCACCACCTTACTGGGCTTTACCGGCTTGTGGGTTGCGGTTCTGGCAGATAGCGGCGCCACCGCGCTGGTCACCCTGAATGCCTTGCGTCTGCTGCGGTTTAAACCCCGGTATGAACGCTAGCCGATCAAACCTGTGCCCCGGATTTCCGGGGCACAGTGTTTTCAGGGGCATTCTTTTCAAGGTGACGGGTTTTTCAGATGGGTAATGTTTTCAGGGGACTGGTTTTTCAAGGGGGCAATGTTTTCTAGGGAACCAGGGCTTTCAAGGGAACAGGGTTTCAAGGGAGCCAGGACTTTCCGGGATGACGCCTACGCAGCGCGCTATATTTTGAGGAAAAAGTGTGAAGAAGGGCAAAAGCAAACGTTTATTTGTGACGTTTGTCACTTAATTTTGTAACGTTTCATTTTTTGTATTTCAATTCATGTGATGTGAATCACTAAAACTTCTTGCGCTATCAGCTATCGTTATCAGGTGTTTTGAGCGTGCTGTTTTGCCGGACAGTACGCTCAAAACATTTTGATTTCCAATCAATAGCCGCAGACCTCATCGTCCCTAACAAGCGGCATGGTATAAAAAGGATAAAATTATGTCTGACAACGCAGTGTTCCATTTGGGTGTTAATAAAGCCGATCTTAACGGCGCTGAGCTGGCGATTATTCCGGGTGATCCAGCCCGTGTTGAAAAAATTGCCAACCTGATGGATAACCCTGAGTTCCTGGCAAGCTCACGTGAGTACACCGTGTACCGTGCCAAGCTGGACGGCAAGCCAGTGGTGGTTTGTTCAACCGGCATCGGTGGTCCGTCAACGTCGATTGCGGTTGAAGAGCTGGCGCAATTGGGTGTTCGTACGTTCCTGCGTGTCGGCACGACT
This sequence comes from Photobacterium sp. MCCC 1A19761, assembly GCF_037389125.1. Taxonomy (NCBI): domain Bacteria; kingdom Pseudomonadati; phylum Pseudomonadota; class Gammaproteobacteria; order Vibrionales; family Vibrionaceae; genus Photobacterium; species Photobacterium sp. MCCC 1A19761. The sequence continues at coordinate 297,568 of NZ_JAZGTF010000002.1, read as the reverse complement.
GGTGCGATTCAGCCGCACATCAATGTTGGTGACATGATCGTGACCACCGGCTCTGTCCGTCTGGACGGTGCCAGCCTGCACTTTGCACCGATGGAATTCCCGGCGGTTGCGGACTTCGCTGTCGCGACAGCAATGAAGGCAGCCTGTGATGCCGACGGCGCAACGGTTCACACCGGTGTGACGGCTTCATCCGATACCTTCTACCCAGGCCAGGAGCGTTACGACACTTACACCGGTCGTGTGGTGCGTCGTTTCCAGGGCTCGATGGAAGAGTGGCAGCAAATGGGTGTGCTGAACTTTGAAATGGAATCAGCTACCCTGCTGACCATGTGTGCCAGCTCTGGTCTGCGCGCAGGCTGTGTTGCCGGCGTCATCATCAACCGGACTCAGAAAGAGACCCCGGATCACGCGACACTGAAAGAGACCGAAGCACGCTCAATCAAAGTGGTGGTTGAAGCGGCACGCCGCATGCTGGCAGAATAATCCAAGCCGGGCTGGTCTGGGATCAGCCGTTGTGCTTCACCAAAACCGATGCTGCGGCATCGGTTTTTTTATGCCGGCGGCACCGTGATGGATGGGAAAGGTTGACTTCAACCGATGAAGCTATCTTTGTGTTGTCTCTTGATACTGACGTTCAAACTGTGTGATATGCAGCAAAAAGTTAACACAATGAATTCGTTTGCAACATGAGGATGTGATCACCGATAACTTTTAATGATTCATTACTCATTACCCTTAGCTGACTTTTTCATCAGTAAACAGAAGGTTATATGGATATTAGAGTAATGACTCTCACCGCGGCAGCGTTGCTGGTCTCACAGAGCGGCTGGGCCCAGGTTGCCAATGGCGATTTCGAACAATGGAATGGTAATGAGCCTGCTGGCTGGAGTGTGATTGATAGCGGCGTTACGCTCTCCCCAGTGTCGGCACCGGTGATGCAGGGCGGGCTGGCCGCACAGGTCACGGTGAATACCGGGACTCAGGGCAATACCGACCTGCTGCAGACGGTACATGTCGAGCAGGGCCAAACCTATCCGTTTACCGTGTCGCTCTATCATACTGAGGGGCATGTGAAAGCCCGCCTGGTGGTTGATGGCTATCAGGGATATTCGAACCCGCTACAGACTAACCAGTGGCAGACGATCAGTTATACCTATATCGCCACAACGACGAAAGATATTCAGGTGGGGCTGCGATTCTACGATGAGTCTGGTTTTGACGGTTCCGAAGTCGTTTATGTCGATCACTTCCAGCCGACAGACACGAGTGAGCCGCCGGCACCTGCCTGCATTGACACGATCGCAACGCTGACTTTGGTGACCGATCAGTATGCTTCTGAAACCAGCTGGAGCCTGGCCAATGTCGGCGGCGCCGTGCTGTTTGAGGGTGGCGGCTACGCCAACGAGACCACAAACACCCGGGAAATGTGTCTGGCCGATGGGGATTACACCTTCACGATCAACGATTCGTACGGGGATGGCCTCTGCTGTAGTGCCGGAAACGGCTCCTTTGTGCTGGCGGCCGACGGTCAAACGCTTGCTTCCGGCGGTCAATTCCAGCACAGCCAGGCGTTTCCTTTTACACTGGGCGACACTGAAACCCCGCCGCCGCCTTCAGACGTGGACGAATACTACCAGTCCGCAGCTGGCAAAACCGGTTTTGCGCTGAAAACAGCCTTATATAACATCATCAATCATCACAGCAGCCGCGGCTATTCGGCGATCTGGGATCTGGTCAAGGTGGCCGATTTGGACCACTACTACGAAAACGACGGTTCAGTCCTCGACATGTATTCGGAGCAGCCTGCGTCGAGCGATGCGGTGAACTTCACCAAAGTGACCGACCAGTGTGGTCAGTACAGTGGTGAAGGGGATTGCTACAACCGGGAGCATTCGTTCCCGAAAAGCTGGTTCGGTGGTCAAGTCGAGCCGATGAATTCAGATGGTCACCATATCTTTGCCACCGATGGTTATGTCAACGCCAAGCGCAGCAATTGGCCGTTCGGGGAAGTGGGCAGCGCGACCTATACTTCGGGCAATGGCTCGAAACTGGGCATGGCCGAATCCGGTCTGGGTTATACCGGAACGGTGTTTGAGCCCCTGGACGCTTTCAAAGGGGACTTTGCCCGGGCCTATTTCTATATGGCGACCCGCTACGAAAATGAAATTGCGTCCTGGGAGGGCAACACCACCAATGCCGATGCTGTTCTGGATGGCACCAATACCACGGTGTTTGAACCCTGGATGCTGAATATGCTGAAACGCTGGCACCAGAATGATCCGGTCAGCCAGAAAGAGATCGACCGCAACCAGGCAGTGTTTGAGTTCCAGGGCAACCGGAACCCGTTCATCGATCACCCTGAGTTTGTCGGTGCAATCTGGGGCAATTAATCCAATTTCCTGCTGCACTGATCCGTGCGTGGTCCCCCGGTGCCATTGGCCCGGGGGATTGTCACTTCTTCTCGGTTTCATAATTCACTTCGTTTCATTTCATTTCGTTTTACGTCCGCCCGAGCGCATGTCCCACATGGCTGACTTTCTCTGTTTCGTGACGGGGATTTGATCAAGAAGAACGGTTGTTGTGTCAATATCATAGGTATCCGAGCTGAAACTGGGGGTCACGATGCGCGTACTGACGTTGTTGTGGATAGGGGTTGCCGTGCTGTTTTCCGGCTGGCTGCATGCTGAAAGCGCGGCGGAAATCGTCCGCAAGGCCGACTTGCAACTGCGCGGAGATTCCAGTTACAGCGAAGCAACAATGCGGATCATTCGTCCGAGCTGGACCCGGACAATGCGAATGAAAGCCTGGACCAAGGGGCGGGATCTGTCGATGGTGTTGGTCACGGCACCGGCAAAAGAGAAAGGCAGTGCGTCGCTCAAGCGCCAGCGGGAAATGTGGAGTTGGGTTCCGAGCATTGAGCGGGTGGTGAAAATTGCGCCGTCGATGCTCAGCCAGTCCTGGATGGGCTCGGACTTCACCAATGATGATTTGATCAATCAGTCCTCGATTGTGGTGGACTATCGCCACGATATAGTCGGCACCGAAGTCTTTGACGGCGATCCCTGCTGGGTGATCGATGCCTATGCCAAACCGAATGCACCGGTGGTGTGGAATAAGGTGCGGATGTGGATTTCAAAGAGCACCTATCTGGAGCGCCAAGTCGAGTTCTATGATGAGTTTGATGAACTGGTCAACATCATGAAAACCTATGATGTGAAAATGCTCGGCGGCCGCCAGTTGGCGACTCGACTGGAAATGCTACCGGTTGATAAGCCCGGCAATAAAACTGAGATCGTGACCCACCAGGCGCAATTTAACTTTGCGATCAAAGACAGTTTCTTTTCCATCAGCCAGATGAAAGCGCTGCGCGATTAGCCGCACCGGGAGTCGGTATGTTAGTGAAACTGGCTTGGCGAAATTTATGGCGACAGAAGAGGCGGACCCTGCTGACCGCTTCGGCTTTGGCGCTGACGCTGGCCCTGTCGCTGTTCATGCGCAGCCTCCAGGAGGGCAGTTATGCCAATAATATCGAGAATGCTGCCCGGTTTTATACCGGGCTGATCCAGCTCCAAAATCCTGAATTTCGTGACAGCCAGAGTATTGATGATTTGCTCCCGGCCGATCCCGCCTTTACCGAGCCGCTGGCCACCCACGCCAATATCGCCCTTTATTTGCCCCGAATTGAGTCGTTTGCCCTGGCTGCTGCCGGAAATAAGTCGAAAGGCGTGATGGTGATGGGGGTGCTTCCCGAGCAGGAAGCTGGCTATTCGGGCATCGCGGCGCGGGTCAAAAACGGGGCGTTCCTGAACGCTGATGATCAGCAGGTGCTGATCGGGGAAGGGCTGGCACGTTTTCTCAACCTCAAGGTGGGTGATGAGATCATTCTCTATGGTCAGGGCTATCATGGCCAGACAGCAGCCGGTCTGTATCCGGTGAAAGGGATCCTGAAATTTCCCATGCCTCAGCTCGATAACCAGCTGGTGTACATGCCGCTGGCATTGGCGCAGACCTTGTACGGCACCGGGCCGCAAGTGACTGCCTGGGTGCTGCACACCCGCCATCTGGACAGGCTGCCGCAGACCGTGGCCGAGTTGTCGGAAAGCTATCACGGCCGAGCACGGGTGCGTGATTGGCAGGATCTGTCGCCGGAGATGGCCCAGCAAATCGTGATGGATAAAGCCGGCGGCATCATCATGATGTACCTGCTGTACGGGGTGGTGGGTTTTGGCCTGTTTGCGACCTTGTTGATGATGACCCTGGAGCGCCAGCGGGAGTTTGGGGTGATGTTGGCAACCGGTCTGTTGCGGCGCAAGTTGTTGTGCCTGATTTCCATTGAGTCCGTGCTGATTGCAGGAATGGGAACTGTGCTCGGGCTGGTGGTGGTGATCCCGATCCTGATCTGGCTCTACTTCGATCCGATCGAGCTGACCGGTGAAACCGCTGAAATGATCCTGGAAATGGGTTGGGATCCGGTGATGCCGGTGTTGCTGTCCCCCGAGCTGATGGGCGATCAAATCCTTATCATGTTGGGCTTGTTGTTGCTGTGCCTGCTGTACCCGATGTGGCGGGTGTATCGGCTGGATGTCGTCAGCGCGCTGAAAGGAGGTGGCCATGCTGGCTAAACTGGCCTGGCGTAACCTGTGGCGCAACCGGCTGCGGACCGGGATCATGCTGACCGCCATGGTGTTTGGCCTGATGAGCGCGGTCACCATGATGGGACTGACGACCGGGATGTATCGCAGCATGATCGACAATGCGATTGCCTGGCAGACCAGCCACCTTCAGGTTCACCACCGTGACTACCTGACCAACCCGGATATCCGTTCGGTGCTGGATCATCCGGAGACGCTGATTGCAACCTTGAAACGTTCCCCGCAGGTGAAAGCCTGGTCGGCACGCTTCGTCGCGACCGGGATGGTGGCCTCTGCCCGCAGTGCCCGGGGGGTACGAATCAACGGCATTGACCCGGCGGAAGAAGCGGCGGTCACCCCGCTGGCCGGGAGCTTGCGGGAAGGCCAGTGGCTGTCCGGGCCGGGACACAACCCGGTGCTGATGTCGGTGAAAACTGCGACACGCTTGAAGGTCAAAGTGGGCTCGAAAGTGGTGCTGACCTTCACCAATGCGGCGGGTGATGTGGTCGGGGCCGCGTTTCGGATCCGCGGACTGTTTCGCACCCCGGCCTCGGGGTTTGATGAAGGCAACGTGTTTGTCCGTCGCACTGATTTAGTGCCGCTCGCTGGCATCAACGGCAGTCATGAGCTGGCCGTGTTATTGGACGATGAAAATAACGCTTTCGCGTTTCGCGAGATCTTGCAGGCCAGTAGCTCGGCACAAAACCGGGTTCGGGATTGGACTCAGGTTCAGCCGATGTTGGCGACGATGATTAACCAGATGGGGGTGAGTAACGCCATCATGCTGACGATTTTCGTGGTGGCCTTGGGGTTTGGCATCGTCAATATCATGTTGATGTCGGTGTTTGAGCGTACCCGGGAATTCGGAGTGCTGATGGCGGTGGGGATGCCCAAACGCCAGATTTTCTTGTTGATCCTGATGGAAGCGGGATGGCTTGGCATCGCGGGAGCGGTGGCCGGTCTGATCAGCAGTCTCGCGGTGATCCGATTGTTGCAATATACCGGGGTGCCGCTGGGCGGGTTGGCCGAGGGGCTGGGCGCTTTCGGGGTCGATACCGTGCTCTACCCGGCGGTGAGCGTGTCAGACTATCAGATGATCTTACTGACGGTGGTGGCGGCCAGCCTGCTGGCGGCGCTGTATCCGGCCCGGCAGATCCTGAAAAAACAACCGGTGGAAGCCATGGCGGAGAAGCATTAAGCATGACCATCCAAACCAAACAATTGTGTAAAACCTATAACCCCGAGTCAGATTTCCCGGTTCAGGCCGTGAAAAGCCTGGATCTCACCATTGAGCAGGGCGAGTTTGTGGCCGTGATGGGGCCGTCGGGCTCAGGGAAAACGACCTTGCTTAACCTGCTGGGCGGGATCGACCGGCCGACATCCGGCTCGGTGCTGATTGACGGCTGTGATATCTGCCAGTTGTCGGACAGAGCCAGAATTGCTTTTCGGCGCGATCATATCGGGTTTATTTTTCAGGACTACAGCCTGCTGCCGGTTCTGACCGCGCTGGAGAATGTTGAGTTTGTGATGCAGTTACAGGGGCAAAGTGAGCAGGTGTGCCGCCAGCGGGCCGAAGCATTACTGCGCCAGGTCGGGTTATCTGCGCAGCAGGATAAATTTCCGGCCAAGTTGTCCGGCGGTCAGCAGCAACGGGTGGCCGTGGCGCGGGCGCTGGCCCCGAGCCCGCGCTTTATCATGGCGGATGAGCCGACCGCCAATCTCGATGCACAAAGTACGGCGGAGTTGCTGGATATCATGCAGCAGCTCAATGAGCGGGAAGGGACCACTTTTATATTTTCGACCCATGATCCCCGGGTGATCACCCGGGCCCGGCGGGTGATTGTGTTTGAGGACGGGGCCCTGACGGAGGATCGTCAGCAGTGAAGTGGGCAATGATCCGTCTCGGAATGTTCGGTGCTGTCGCGGTGATTGCAGACGTTGCGGCCGCAATAGATTCTGCACAAGACCCAGCAGCTTCGGCGCAAGACCTAGCAGCTTCGGTGCAAGATCTAGCAGCTTCGGTGCAAGACCCAGTACAGTTCAGCAATCCAGCGCCTGTATCTGAGCCAGCTTCTGATTTGAATGCCGAGCCGATCCCCGGGTTGTCCGGGGGACAGGGCGCAGTGCAGGGCTCAGAACCCAGCTCAATTCCGGGTCTGGTGCCCGAGACCAACTGGGACTTCGGCGGCTACGTGACCTATCTGGTCACCGCCAGCTGGCCGGATGCAGCCGATCATGGTTTAGATCACCTGATCCATCAACGCTTTAATGCGGAATATCGGTTTACGTCGGCGCTGCGGTTGAATGCCGGGATGCGTAACCGGTTATTGTTTGGCGACAGTGCCGAACTGCAGGGGTTTGCGCGTCTGGTGGGGGCCGATGCCGGCTATATGGATTTAACGCATAACTGGTTTGAGAAAAACGGCGTGGTCGGCACCAGCCAGTTCGATCGCTTGTATCTGACCTGGCAGCCGCCGGGCTGGCAACTTCAAGCCGGGCGATTTCGGGTGAATTGGGGCATGGCCACAGTCTGGAATCCCAATGATATTTTTAATGCCTACTCCATTTACGATGTGGATTATGAAGAGCGCCGCGGCACGGATGCGGTGCGGATTAGCCGGAAATTGGGTTTTGCCAGCTCAGTGGAAGCGGTGCACAGCCCGGCACGCGACTCTGCACTGGAAAGTTTCGCCGGACGTTATGGTTTCAATCATCAGGGGTGGGACTATCAGCTGCTGGCTGGGAAATCCGGTCTGGATCGGGTGATTGGGGCCGGGCTGGCCGGGGAATTCGCCGGGGCTGGGGTGCGGGGGGAAGTTTCCTGGTTTGAGCCGAACCGGGATCAGTGGCGGGGGATCGCCCTGAAGGCGACGGCAGTCGCCAGTGCGGAAGTCGATTATAGTTTCGGGGGCGACCGCAACTGGCTGGCCCGGGCCGCGCTGTTGTATACCTCCACGCCGCAGCCGCGGCAAGATGCGGTGCTGTTTCTGAATTTGCCCCTGACCGCCCGGACGCTGAGCTTTACCGAACTGGGCAGCTATGCCGGACTTGATTTTGACTGGTCAGCACTCAGCCGGGTGGGATTATCGGCGACCTATTATAACGACGGCTCGTTCTTTCTCGGGGTCAGCAATACTTATTCCCTGGCGGATGACTGGCAAATGTTGACGGTCTTGCAACGCTTTGACGGCAGCACCGATAGCTTGTTTGGCCAATCGGCTGCAACCTTGCTCTACTGGCAGCTGCGCTGGAGTTTTTAGTGCTGGGCTTTTGTCGGAAATATTTTTTTGAAGGAAAGAAGACGCCAGTCCGCTTGTTGAAACGGCCTGGCGTGAGAAAGAAAGCAGAAGGAGGGGCGATCAGGCGATATTATGCCGATGGCCCCCGGCATCTTTAAACCAGTTATGCAGGTGCAATTGCAGATCGCCCAGCTGTTCTGGGCCGATGATCGCCAGTCCCAGATCCTGAGCACGTACTAAATCATGGTGGCGAAGCGGACGGAAGCTGACCAGCATGGCGCGGGCTTGCAGGCCGCCGAGCAGGTCACGCAGTGATTCCAGTTTATACAGGGTATCGTCGCCGTCATCACGCATGCCTTTGGTTTTACATTCGATGATGTGGAGCTTGTTATTCACCACGGTCGCGACGTCCAGCTCATTGCGCACTTCGCGATCGCCAATCTGGCGATAGACCTGAACACCGAGGGAGTGATCCTGAATCGTCGGCAGCTCATTCTGAATGGCCCGTACGGTGCTGTGCACCAGATTCTCCAGCCACTCCCCGTTGGCAAAACGGCGGGCTTCTTCATGCTTGAAGGTCAAAATGCCGTTTTGGTAGCTGGCCAGTCCGGTTTCGTCCAAATCTTTCAGCAAGATCCCCAGCTCTTTATAGCCCTGCTGTTTCTCGCTCAGGGCGACATCCAGTTTTTGCTCTTTGCGGCAGGTGGTAGCCAGGTAGTTCAGGGTTGCCAGGCCCGGGCCGAGTTCCAGCGCTGAGCTGGCCCAGCGCTGGCCCAGCTCCCAGAGCTGATCGTTCAGGGCTTCCGGCACACTGGATTCGGGCAGCTCACTGCGAGCACCGAAAATCGTCAGGTAATCCGCCAGTTGGATGCGGTCTTCCACTTGCTGTTGCTCGCGATCGGCCGGATAGAGCCAGCACATTTCATCGCTGAACGGCTCAATCACGTAAATCGGCCAGTGGTAGGTGCGGAACACTTCGTATGCCGATAACAGGCGGTGACGCAGCCCGCAGCTGGCATTGAACCAGACCTCGGATTGCTGCTGCTTGAGCGTTGCAGCCAGTTCATCAAGACGGTGGCGAATCGAGGCGATATTGATGGAGCTGGGAATGGTAAAGAATTCGGCTTTGATATTGCGCGGTGTGAGAATTGAAGCCAGGCGTTCGTATTGTTCCTGCTCAGCCTCGGTGCCGATAAATATCATGCGCTCGGCGGGCACACCGTGGTCGAGTAAAGGGGTGATCAGTCGTACCGGATCCTGATCGATAATGCCAACATGAGTAATCATAATCATCCTTATGCTTTATCAAGGTTGGCACGAAAAGGGTCATCCAGAAGATAAGGGCCAACACACGACGTTCAGCAATGATTGCTATTGTTATTGTCGAGTACCGGGCTGGGATTGAAGTCAAACCCTGTCCGGCCTGATGATACAAATGGGGCCTGCAAAGAATAAATTCAAGTAAATACAGGCACTAAAGGCAACATATCTGATTCCGCTTCAATAAATGTCCGCATACTGTAAGTATTTCTCATCATTCGGTGCTTGGAAACCTGGATTTTCTCTGGCCGGTATTGGGCGCTTGTGCGTGGGGTTGCGTCGGACTGTGCGGGAAAAAGGATTGAAATCCTGACGCTTACGGTGACAATAGGGGAGATTGTTCCAGCCTGTACCGAGATATGACGCAAAAGCTCACAATTTTAGATATTGCCAAACTGGCCGGGGTAGGGAAGTCTACCGTCTCCCGTGTCCTGACCAATGATCCCAAGGTGAAACCGGAAACCCGCAGCAAAGTCGAGCAGGTGATCCGGGAATCGGGCTACGTACCATCCAAGTCGGCGCAGGCGATGCGTGGCGGCAGTGCCAAAGTGGTGGGGATTATTCTCTCCCGTCTGGACTCGCCGTCAGAAAACAAGGCGGTCCGTGGGATCCTGGAAGTTATTTATCAGGCCGGATACGACGCGGTGATTATGGAAAGTCAGTTCAGCGCCGAGAAGACCAATGAGCATCTGGCGGTTTTGCAAAAGCGCCAGGTGGACGGTGTGATTGTATTCGGGTTCTCGGGCTGTGATTTGACCCCGATTGAAGCGCTGGGCCAACGCGCCGTGGTCATTGCGACCGATACCGATCAAGTGTCTTCGGTGGGTTACGATAATCACGGCATGATTACCCTGGCGATGAACCATCTGTTGCAACAGGGCAAACGGCAGATCAGCTATATCGGCGTGGGGGCTGAGGATAAAACGACCGGCCTGATGCGGCTGAACGCCTATCTTGCCAGCTGTGAGGCGGCAGGTCTGGTGCCTAGCTATCAAACCGGGCAATTGAGCCATGAGAGTGCCTATCAGCTCACCGAGCGGGTGGTTGGCCCTGACACTGAAGCCATTGTTTGTGCCAGTGATACCCTGGCGATGGGGGTGGCCAAGCGGCTTCAGGAGCTGGGGCGGACGGATATCCAGGTCTCCGGTGTCGGCGCGACCGATTTGCTGTCTTTCATCTTTCCCAATACCTTCAGCATTGATCCGGGCTATTATCAGGCCGGTCATGCCTCGGCAACCCTGCTGATTCGCCAGCTTGCCGGTGAGCAAGCCATCACTCACCTGACCCAGCAGGCAAGCTTGTAACCCGGCAACTACACTCGTAACAAGCCTTTCCGGCCATGTAAACTTTCAGATTCACCCCGTCAATGAGTGTGAGCTGATTCACGGAGTGGGAATGTTCCCATTTTAAATTCCATCAGGGTTTGCCATTATCATGGTCAAGTAATGGGAACATTCCCATTTCATGATAACGATAAGACCCTCCCTTCAATGAAAAGATGGACATCGGCATGAGTAAGATAGATCGGCAACAAGTCGAGCGCCTGGTGGCGTTGATCGGTGGCGGCGACAATATCGCCAGCGTCAGCCACTGTCTGACCCGACTTCGCTTTGTCTTGAGTGATACAGACAAGGCCAAGGTAAAGGATATTGAGGACATCCCTATGGTGAAGGGGTGTTTCACCAACGCCGGACAATTTCAGGTGGTGATCGGCACCGAAGTTGATCAGGTATACAAGCAGCTGGCAGAGCTTACCGGAGACAAAGGAGCCAGCAAGGAAGAAGCGAAAGTCGCGGCTCGCCAGAACATGAACCTGCTTGAGCGCGGCATCTCCCACCTTGCAGAAATCTTTGTGCCGCTGCTGCCTGCAATTATCACCGGGGGGCTGATCCTGGGCTTTCGTAATGTCATCGGTGACATCCGAATGTTCGACGGCCAGACCCTGACCGAAATCAGTCAGTTCTGGGCCACGGTCCATTCTTTCCTGTGGCTGATTGGTGAAGCGATTTTCTTCTTCCTGCCGGTCGGGGTGTGCTGGTCAACGGTGAAGAAACTGGGCGGGACGCCGATTCTCGGGATTGTGCTCGGGGTGACGCTGGTCTCCCCGCAGTTGATGAATGCTTATCTGATCGGTAAGGAAATTCCTGAAACCTGGGATTTCGGCTGGTTTGTGATTGAAAAAGTCGGTTATCAGGCACAGGTGATCCCGGCAATGCTGGCGGGGATTGCGCTGGCCTTTATTGAGACTAACCTCAAGCGGATCATTCCGGACTATCTCTACCTGGTGATTGTCCCGTTCGTGTCTATCATCCTCTCAGTGATCCTGGCCCATGCCCTGATCGGCCCGTTCGGACGGATGCTGGGTGATGCAGTCGGTTATGCTGCTAAAGCCGCGATGACCGGTGACTTTGCGATTCTGGGCGCCATGGTGTTTGGCTTCCTGTACGCGCCGCTGGTGATCACCGGGGTGCACCACACCACCAACGCCGTTGACTTGCAGCTGATGCAGGATATGGGCGGCACGCCAATCTGGCCGCTGATTGCGCTGTCGAATATTGCTCAGGCATCGGCTGTCGTTGGCATCATCTGGATCAGCAAGAAGCACAATGAACGCGAAATCTCGGTGCCGGCAGCAATTTCAGCCTATCTGGGTGTCACGGAGCCGGCGATGTACGGGATTAACCTGAAGTATAAATTCCCGATGCTGAGCGCCATGATTGGTTCAGCGCTTGCCGCCGCTATCTGTGGCAGTGTGGGTGTGATGGCGAACGGTATCGGGGTTGGCGGGTTGCCGGGGATCCTCTCCATTCAGCCGCAATACTGGATGGTTTACCTGCTGGCGATGTTGGTGGCCGTGGTGGTGCCGCTCACCCTAACCGTGCTGCTCTACAAGCGTGCCCAAGCCAAAGGTGAGCTTGAGCAATCGCCGCAAACTGCATAATTCCCACAGATTGGCCGCCACATGCTGGCGGCCGAGCTTATAAAACAGACAACGTCAGGCTAGAGACAATGAAACAGCAATTGGAATGGTGGCGCACCGCGACGATTTATCAGATTTATCCCAAAAGTTTCTGCGACAGCGGTGACAAGGGCACCGGTGATCTTCAGGGAATTATCTCGAAGCTGGATTACCTGAAAACCCTTGGGGTTGATGCGATTTGGCTGACCCCGGTGTACCGCTCACCGATGATCGATAATGGCTATGACATTTCTGACTATTACGACATTAATCCGGATTTCGGCACCATGGCCGATTTTGATCAGTTGCTGGCGCAGGCGCATCAGCGCGGGATCCGGGTGGTGATGGACATCGTGGTGAACCATACGTCCACCGAGCATGCCTGGTTCCAGTCCGCGGTGGGGGATAAAAACAGCCCGTACCGGGATTATTATATCTGGAAAGATCCGGTCGACGGTGGGCTGCCGAACAACTGGCAGTCAAAATTCGGCGGCTCAGCCTGGGCGCTGGATCCGGCAACTGAGCAATATTATCTTCATCTGTTTGCCAAAGAGCAGGCGGATCTGAACTGGGAAAATCCGAAAGTCCGGGAAGAAGTCAAAGCTATTATCGGCTTCTGGGCGGAAAAAGGGGTTGATGGCTTTCGCCTCGATGTGATTAATCTGATTTCCAAGCAACAGGACTTCCCGGATGATCATCAGGGCGACGGTCGCCGTTTCTATACCGATGGACCGCGGGTGCATGAATACCTGCAGGAGATCAGCGAAGCGGTGTTCCGGAAATATGGTTCGGTGACGGTGGGGGAGATGTCATCGACCACGCTGGAACACTGTCAGCAGTATTCGGCGCCTGACGGCAAAGAGCTGTCGATGGTGTTTAACTTTCATCACCTGAAAGTGGATTATCCGAACGGCGACAAGTGGACCAAGGCACCGTTTGATTTCATCCAGCTGAAATCGATTTTGAACCACTGGCAACAGGGGTTGCACGATCAGGGCTGGGGAGCGCTGTTCTGGTGTAACCATGATCAGCCGCGGGTGGTCAGCCGCCTGGGCGATGATCAGCAGTACCGAGTCGAATCAGCCAAAATGCTGGGTGCTTCGATGCACATGATGCAGGGCACTCCGTACGTCTACCAGGGGGAAGAGCTCGGCATGACCAACCCGGGCTATGACTCGATCGATCAGTACCGGGATGTCGAAAGCATCAACATGTACGACATCATGGTTAATCAGCAAGGCATGTCAGAGCACGAAATGCTGGCGATCCTGGCGCAGAAATCCCGAGATAACTCGCGCACGCCGATGCAGTGGGATGACAGCCGTAATGCCGGATTCTCTGCCGGAGAGCCCTGGCTGGCGGTAGCGGACAATTACCCGGTGATTAACGCCCAGAAGGCGGTTGCGGATGAGCATTCGGTGTTTCATTTCTACCGTCAGCTGATTGCGATGCGCAAAGAGATGGAGGTGATCACAACCGGCGATTACACCGACCTGATGCCGCAGCATGATCAGATTTTCTGTTACAAGCGGGAATCCGAGACGCAGATCCTGCTGTGCATCAACAACTACTACGGTGAGCCGGTTGAGTGCCTCCTTCCGGAAAGCATTGACCTGACGACTGCTGAATATGTCCTGAGCAACTATTCGGATGTGTCGATGCAGCGCCCGGTATCCCGGTTCACCCTGCGGCCTTACGAGAGCCGGATTGTGTTGATCCATAAATAGGGTGTTGCTCTATAAATAAAGTATTGAGCAACAAGCAGAAACCAAAAGAGCGCCGATGGCGCTCTTTTTATTGGTGCGATGTGAGTCCGGGAAGGGCTAGGGCGTCGGCACTTGTGAGGCCAGCAGCCAGATCGCCAGTACGAAAAAAATCAGCCCCATGAACTTGTGCTGGTTGGTGCGGAATTTTTCATTTTTCAGCAGCGGTTTGCCCAGGCTGCCGACCATGGTCACTAAAAACAGGTTAAACAGTAGACCCAGCACATTGAGCAGTAAACCCAACACCAGCATTTGCTCGCCGGAGGAAGCGCCGATCTGTGGCGAGACGAATTGCGGCAGGAACAACACAAAGAAAATCAGTGCTTTCGGATTCAGCAGGTTGCTGATCACGGCCCGGCGGTACAGCGTCATTGCCAGGCCGGAAGACTGCGCAACATCCGGCGCATCCGCCGGCTGGGTGCGCATACAGTCCCAGCCCATCTTCAGCAGGTAGGCACCGCCCAGCAAGCGGAGCACTTCCAGCGCCAGTGGATTCATGGCAATCAGGGCCGACACGCCCAGTGCGGCCAGCAGGGTCAGGATGATCCCGGAGGTGGCATTGCCAAAACTGGCGAACACGCCCACTTTTTTGCCGTAGCTCAGGCTTGAGCTGGCGATGAGCAACATGTCAGGGCCGGGGATCAGCAACAGGGCAATGACCGCTGTCAGGTATACCGGCAAGATGGAAAAATCGATCATGGGAAATTCGAACTACAGAAAGAAGGGCTGGATTCTAGCGGTAAATTTGGACGAATAAAATAGGGTGTGGGTATATTGTGGGCGATTTTTCCTGAATTGATTCTATTGATGGATTTTTATACTAGACATATGTCCTTATCTTTGACTCGTGATTGAAATAATTAATTGAACAGTGTTCGATTGTGTCGTAGAGTACCGTCTATCAACTTCGAATGGATGGCGAGGCGACACATGAACCAGTTCAGATTAATGACCACCCGGCGCTTTTTGCCCTTTTTCCTGACGCAGGCACTGGGCGCGTTTAATGATAATTTGTTCAAGAATGTTTTACTGTTGATGATTGCGTTTTCCGGCCTGTATTCCCAGCAAGCTAGTGTCACAATGGTCAACTTGGCGGCAGGTTTGTTTATCTTGCCCTTCTTCCTGCTCTCACCGATTGGCGGTCAGCTGGCTGACAAGTATGAAAAATCAGCCCTGATCCGGCGGTTGAAATTAGCCGAAATCGCCATTATGGCCGCGGGGGCGCTGGCGCTGTATTTGCAGTCCATGCCGGGCTTGCTGGCGGTGCTGTTTTTGATGGGAGCCCAGTCGGCATTGTTCGGTCCGGTCAAATTCTCCCTGATGCCCCAGCAGTTGCGCGAGCATGAGCTGGTGGGTGGCAATGCCATGGTTGAGATGGGCACCTTCGTTGCGATTCTTGGCGGGACGGTCGTTGCCGGACTGCTGTTCTCCTCCGAGCAAGCCACGATGCTGGTGATGGGGCTGATCCTGGGGCTGGCGGGACTGGGCTATCTCAGCAGCCGGGCGATACCGGCCACGCAAGCCGGCGATCCATTGCTGACCGTGAACTGGAACCCGCTGACCCAGCTGGTCCGGACCATTCGTCAGGCGCGTCAGAACCGGACGGTCTTTCTGTCGATCCTGGCGATCAGCTGGTTCTGGTTTATCGGCGCGACGTATCTTACCCAGTTGCCGCACTTTGCCCGCGATGTTCTCGGCGGCAGTCCGCAACTGGTGACGCTACTGCTGACGGTATTCTCGGTCGGGATCGCCTGTGGCTCGTTGGTATGCGAGAAGCTATCTGGCGGACAGGTGGAGTTGGGGCTGATCCCGCTCGGCGTCCTCGGGATCAGTGTCTTCGGGATCGACCTCTATTTTGCCGGACAACAGGTTGTGGCGGCCCAGAACGTTGGTGTGATGGCGTTTCTCAGCGCAGGAGAAAATCTCAGGTTGTTGTTCGATTTGGCGATGGTCAGCGTATTTGGTGGTGTGTATGTCGTGCCGCTCAATGCTCTGATCCAGCTGCGCAGTGATGCTCGCAGCCGTGCCCGAACCATCGCGGCTAATAATGTGATGAATGCACTTCTGATGGTCCTGAGCGCACTGGTTTCGGTGGTGTTGATCAACGGACTCGGACTGTCGGTGCTGCAACTGTTTCTGGTGGTCGCGGTGGTCAATATTGCCGTTGCCTGCTACGTGTTCTCTCAGGTGCATGAGTTCCTGCTCCGTTTTCTGGTCTGGAGCCTGACTCACGTGATGTACCGGGTCAAACATACCCAACTCTCACATATTCCGGAAGAAGGGGCTGCGGTACTGGTGTGCAACCATGTCAGTTACGTTGATGCGCTGCTGATTGCCGGGGTTAGCCGTCGCCCGGTCCGGTTTGTGATGGATAAAAACATCGCCAACCTGCCGCTGGTGAAATACTTCTTCAAATGGATCAAAGCGATTCCGATTTGCGCCCATGGCAAGTCGCCTAAAATCTACCATCAGGCGTTTGAGGCCATCAGTGAGGCACTCGAGAAAGGCGAGCTGGTGTGCATCTTCCCGGAAGGCAAGCTGACCCGGACCGGCGAGATGAATGAATTTAAAAAGGGGATTGAGCTGATCATCAGCCGCAACCCGGTTCCGGTGGTGCCGATGGCGCTCAAGGGGATTTGGGGCTCGTTCTTCAGCCATCATTACGGCCGGGCGTTCAGCAAACTGCCGCGACGCTTCTGGTCCAAAGTGGAAATTGTTGCCGCCCCCAAGGTTGCGCCGGACGTTGTCACTGCGCTTGGGCTCCAGCAGCAGGTACAACGCTTGCTGAATACTGCTTAAGCGTGGTTTGGGGAAGAATGAAGCAATAGCGCTGTGACGACCCTCAGGCCCCGAACGTTCGGGGCCTGATGAATTGGCGAAAAGCTATGTTGGGGGAGAGCTATGCCTGCCCCGGTTGGCCGGAGAGGGCCGGTGGCTGGGCATCTTTGCGGGTGCGGGCGGCCAGTTTATTGGCCAGGGAATGCAGCTCCGGCAGCATGCGCTGGATCAGGTGGAGTTGTTGCAACACCATTGTCACCGAGGTGTTGTCCTCGTCGCGCCATTGGGCCAGGCGCTGCTCCAATTCGAGATCAGATTGCGGGGCCTGGACACACTGGTTGCCGCTGAGCTGTTCGGCCAGACAATCGAGGTGGCCATGGATTTGCCGGTGGGCCTGGGCCACCAGAGAGTGGGTTTGCTCATCATTAAGCTGCGTGCGATGGGCGCCCAGCGCCGAGATATAACTCAGCATGGCATGGTTTAAGGTCAGGAAGCGGAAACACTCCTCGGTGGCCATGCGGTAGCGACCCGGCTCGGCCAGCATATTGCTGATCGCAGTGCTGAGCTGGGCATCGGTGTTATGGGCTTCGCGCCGGGCGATCCGGTAGCTCAGGCTGTCTTTCTTACCGATCCGGTACTGGCCGATAATCTGTCCCAGGTAATCCCGGTTGGTGGCGATCGCAGCGGCCATCACCTTGTGCAGTCGCTTGGCCTGCCAGTCCGGCAGGATAAAGCTGACGGCCAGAACGGCCAGCAGGCATCCGAGCAGGGTATCGCCCAGGCGCGGCAGGATCACCGCATAGCCTTCGCCGAGCTGGTTAAAGCAGAACAGCACCAGCAGGGTAATGAAGCCGGTCGCCAGATCGTAACGTACGGTCCGAAACGCAAAGAACAGCACCCCGGCCAGCACCATCAGCACCAGCTGGCCTTCCTGGCCCGGAAACAGGTACAGCAACGGCATGCCGATCAGCAGTCCGGCCAGCGTGCCGACCACCCGCTGAACCAGTTTCTGCCGGGTCGCGCCATAATTCGGCTGGCAGACAAACAGAGTCGTCAGCAAAATCCAGTAGCCCCGTTCCAGTTCCAGCACCTGAATACAGCCGTAGCCGATGGTCAGGGCCACGGCCATTCGGATCGCGTGGCGAAACAGCATGGAATCGGGCTTGAGCTGACTTTTCAAGCGTGCCCAGCGATCCTGCATACTGCGGGCTTCGGTATCGGCCAGCTCAGTGTCGCTGCCGGTTTGTGCCACATCCGGGTTACTGACGTTCGACAGCTGGCGCTCGACCGTGGCCAGGTTCTGAAACAGATATTCCAGTTGGGTCAGGAGAGAGCGCCATTCAAGATTGTGCTGGTTTTTCAGATACAGCAGCGATTCCTGCAATTCATCCAGTGCTTTGACGCTGTCGGCGCTGTGGCGGTAGGGCTTGCCCATTGCCAGCGCGTACGAGATATCCCGGCAGGCTTGCGCCTGATGGGTCAGCAGACGCTGAAAGCGAAACAGCACGTCGCTGCGCTGGAAGGCTGCTGCCAGATCCTGATAGCGATAGTGAGACGAGCTGGCTCGTTCGTGAATATCCTGGGCGAGAAAGTAGATTTGCAGGAACCGGTCGCCGCGCTGATTAGGCTGGCCCCGCCGGGCCCGGCTCAACAGGGTGGCCTTGGCATTGTTCAGTGCCGTGACGACCCGCGCATTCTGGCTTGCCGCAGCCAGCCGCAACGGCTGGGGATTGAGGTTACTGACCGGGTCGAACAGGCGACTTTTGCATTCCAGATAATCGGAGAACTCACTGAATACGGCCGCCAGGCTTTGTTGTACCGGATGGTTGGGCCACAACAGTTGCCAACTGATGGACAGCAGGCCGTACCAGGATGCCCCGGCTAACAGCAGCGTAGGCTGATACCAGAGATTAGGACTGTTTGCGGCCCCCAGCATGGTATAGACCGCCAGTAGCAGAGAGGCGAACGCAATACTGGCGTACCGGGCGCCAATTGCGCCGAGCATGATAAACCCGAAGGTCGAGCAGAACAGGCCAATCGCAAACAGCCAGGGGAAATCAAACAGCAGCTCGATGGAAAATGCAGCCACCATGAAGCAGATCAGCGTCATGGCCAGCGCTTTGAGCCGTCCTTGCAGGCTGTCGTCGGTTTCCGCCAGCGCGGCGGCGATGATCCCCAGCACCAGGGGAGTGACTTCGGTACTGGCCTGAAAATACCAACAGGGCAGGGCCACGCCGATCAAAGCAATCAGAACCCGAATACAGTAGTTAATGCGTTCATTGGCCCAATAACGGCGTAACGTAAATTTCAGTCGGCTGGTGTGCATGGCGGCTTAATTCATCAGATAGAGAGTTAAAGATACCAGAATTGCCCGTAACAGGGCTATAAACCCCTATTCAAAATAGTGAGATAGCGATTTCTTAGCAGAAATTTTACGCAAAAGACGGTTTCGGCGCTTTGGCAGCAAAACACTTCTTGCTACTCTTACGGACGTTTGAAGTTAGGGTTGGGTTACAGCAATGCGTTTAACAGCCGGTTGGCTCGCACAGTGGTTAGTGCAAGGGGATTTTTGCAGCATCGCATTAGGCGAGAACTGCTTGATCCTGGACAGTCAGACTGCAACAGAAGAGATCCCGTTTGACGATTGGGACGGGGCCATTGCTGTGCATCGTGGGGTCCTGTGGGGCGCGTTGGAAATCACCTCGGCCGATCAGCAGTTTTGTTGGACGGTGCATGGGCTGCCCTGGCGGCAGTGCAAACAATTTGCCGCTGTGCTGCTTGAGGCTTATCGTCACTGGGCACAGGGACGAGTGGAAACTCTTGATCAGCAGCTGCCTGAAATGCTGGCGCGGATCGATCAGTTTGCAACCCAGCGCACTTATTTGCGGACCTCGGAATACTACAAACTGACTCGCTTCCTGGAAAAGTCGCTGGCCATGACCGGGCTGACTCAGGAGCTGGCGGCGTCATTCCGCCCGATGGCGTTTGAGAAAGTCTCTCCCTGGCTGGCCGGTAACCAGGACTGGGTCGAGGAAACCAATCAGCAATGGTTGCGGCAGGAAGCCGAAAAATGGTCTTCCTGGTTCGATACGTTTGAATCCTCGCCGCTCAATGCTTCGCAGCGGGAAGCGGTGCTGATCAATCAGGACCATAACCTGGTGCTGGCCGGGGCCGGTTCCGGGAAAACCAGCGTGCTGGTGGCCCGGGCCGGATATCTGGTGGCCAATCAGGTGGCGCAGCCGGAAGCGATCCTGATGCTGGCCTTTGGTCGCAAAGCGGCGGAAGAGATGAGCGAGCGCCTGAGCCAGAAGGTGAATAAGCAGATCAAAGTGGCGACGTTTCATAGTCTGGGCACCCAGATCATCCAGGCGGTTGAGGGGGAGCGGCCGAACGTTACCCCATTGGCGCTGGATGAAAAAGCCCGTGCCGGATGGATTGCCGGCATGCTGACCGAGCAGTGGGAAACGGCGGCATCGGCCAAGCGCTGGCAAAAACACCTGACCCAATGGCGGATCCCCGGATTCAAAGCCGATAACTCGATGGAGAAGCAGGCCCGCAGTGAACAGCTGGCGGCCTGGATCTGGCGTCATATCGAGCTGCTGGGTCAGCGCGGGGCGAATAAGTCCGAGCTGGCGCAGAGCATCGAGCAAAGCGAGGCCCATGAAGCCAGCCAGGCACGGATGAAAAGTGAACTGGCGCTGTTGTGGCCCTGTTTCCGGGCTTATCAGCAGCATCTGAAAAACCAGAAGCAAATTGACTTTAACACCATGATCCAGAAGGCGACGGAGTATGTTGCCGACGGGAAATTTACCCCGCCCTGGCAATTTATCATGGTGGATGAATATCAGGATATCTCGCCCCATCGTCTGGCTTTGATTGAAGCCTTGTGCCGTCCGGTCAGCGGGCAGGTCAAACCCAGCCTGTTTGCGGTGGGGGATGACTGGCAGGCGATCTACCGTTTCGCCGGGGCGGATGTGAACCTGACCACCGGGTTTGAGCAGCGCTTCGGTGCGTGTCACCTCACCGAGCTGGATACCACCTACCGTTTTAACAGCATGATCGGGGAAGTGGCCAATCTCTTTGTCCAGCAGAACCCGCAACAGTTGAAAAAGCAGCTGAACAGTTTCAAAAAGCAAAAGCGCAAGGCCGTCACCCTGCTGTGTCAGGACCTGCTGGAGCAGGAACTGGTGCAGCTGGCAGCCCAGCACAGTGAGCCGACCACCGTGCTGTTGCTGGGACGAAATAATAACCAGCGCCCGGACAAGCTCAAAGCCTGGCAAAAGCAGTGGCCACAGCTGGGGCTGAACTTCATGACCTGCCATGCCAGTAAAGGGCGTGAAGCCGATTATGTGTTTATCCTGGACGTGAACCGGGGCGTGTTCCCGGCACCGGATCGGGAAACCGGGCTGGCGGGCTGTTTGCAGGCACGGCATGAGCATTTTGCCGATGCCGAAGAGCGGCGGTTGTTCTATGTTGCCCTGACCCGGGCGCGGCATCATGTCTGGGTCTGTGCCGATCCGGAAAAAACCTCGCCGTTTGTCAATGAACTGATAGATGAACGCTATCCGGTGATGAATAAAATCAAACGGATGAAAGCCGCCCGCAGTTAGGACGGTCTTCAGCCACCCCCTGCATCAGCGCTGCGTGTCCTTGGCGCTGATGCGCAGCACCAGCTTACCGCTGTGCAGGCCCATATTCAGGGTTTCCAGCCCGGATTTTAACTCCTCGAACGCAAACACTTCACCAATCATCGGGTCGAGCTTGCCGTCAGCCACCAGATCGCTCAGGGAATTGCCGATATCCGTCAGGTGGTGAACATGATCCAGAGTGCCGTGGGCGTAGGTGCCATGCAGGGCGACTTCGTGCAGACTCAGGGCCTTGGTGGTCGCCAGCAGCGGGACCTGGTTGAACTGATCGGCAATCATTACAATCTCGCCGTTATATCGGATCAGCGCACTCATGATGCTGCCGGACTTAGCGGACACGCAATCGATCACCGCGTGGACCAGTTGATCTTCGGTCAGTTCGATCAACCGCATGGCCACGTTCTCGGTCTCCGGGTCAATGACGGCGTCAGCACCGTAGCCCTGTAAGCGTGGGTGATGGCGGCCCGAGGCGATGGCATAGACGGTCGCGCCGGCCAGTTTTGCCAGCTGGACGGCAAATCCGCCGACACCACCGCCGGCACCGGTAATGGCGACCTTATGGCCGGGCTGGAGGCGGAGTTTATCATAGACCGCCTGCCAGGCACTGAAACCGGCACACGGCAAGGCCGCTGCCTGCTCGAACGTAACGGCGTCGGGGATCCGACTCAGGGTCGAGGCTTTGACACAGGCGTATTCGGCAAACCCGCCGGCCCGGCGCGGATCGGCGAAACATAGGACCCGGTCCCCGGGACGCAGGTGGCTGACGTTGCGCCCGACCTGATCGACGGTCCCGGCAATATCCAGCCCGATAATTTGCGGATAAGTCCAGGTTGCGTAACCCCAGTAGAGCAGTTTGTGATCGAAGGGATTTAGCCCGGCCGCCGCGACTTGAACGCGCACTTCATCGGCAGCAGGTTTGGGTTTGACCGCGCGGGCGAGGGTGAGGCTGTCCGGTCCCTCAGGCTGATTTAAGATCCATGCTTTCATATCCACCCCTGCTATTTATCATTATGATTTGATAAAGATATACCAAACACAGCGGGCTGGGCGGGGTGGCAAAGAAAAAGCCTTCCGGTGAGGGAAGGCTTGGGTAGTGCATAAGGTGTGTGATTACCCGAGACGTTCGGTCAGGTAAGCATCGTAATCCGGAATTTCAATGTCGACTTCTTCATTGAGCTTCGGGGACGAAATCATGAAGTTGGCACTGGCACGGTTGGTCGCCACCGGAATATTCCAGACCGCCGAAATACGCAGCAGGGCTTTGACATCCGGGTCGTGCGGGACGGCATTCAGCGGATCCCAGAAGAAAATCATCATGTCGATTTTCCCTTCCGAAATCAGTGCGCCGAGCTGCTGGTCGCCGCCCATCGGGCCGCTCAGCAGGCAATTGACGTTCAGACCGGTTTCGCGGGAGATCAAGTGGCCGGTGGTGCCTGTCGCATACAGGGTATGGTGTTGTAGTTTTTCCTGATGTTCAGATGCCCAGCGCAACAGGTGGGTTTTGCAGTTATCATGAGCAACCAGTGCAATATGCTTGCTGGCGTTCATTTTACGGGTTGTTACGTGCATTCAGCGCTCCACGTTGGGGTAGGGTCGGGTATTACTGATAGGTAAAATTGTAGTCATTAATATCAGAGGCCACCGGAGATGTACAATAGCAATATCGTGAAATTTCGCCTTGGTAACAGTATTTTCCCCGATCTTTACAGCGCTACGGACGTGAATGGGTGGTGGGCGAAATCCGGAAAGTGGGTCGAAATTCAGCGGGCGACAATGAATCGCTGATCACCTGAGCGGGCAGATGATCGGGGGTCAGTGGTTCGATGATGGTCGCCAAATCCCGCTCAACCGGACGTTTATCCAGATAGCGGACGGCCTGGTCGACGGACAGCATTGCTTGCTGAGCCATTTTGTCCGTTGGAGCAAACAAGACCCGGCCGCGCAGCAGACCGCGATAGACGCCGTGACTGAGATAGGTTGAAACGATCCCAATCTCTTTCAGCTGATCCATTGAGCGCAGCTCGCTGATCGCCACCTCCGCGGCAACCGCCCCACCGACGATATAATCGATATCCTGCCGTTCGGCAAACAGCTGTTGGATCAGGTTGCGCTGGAGCTCTTTGCTGTTGTCGGCCCACAGGGTTGCGACAATACGAACATCACTGCCTTGAATCGCCTGGCGAAATCCCTGGTTGACCGGGTGGGTACCGCCGCGCCATTTGGGGCCCGGCAGCCAGGCAATATTTACAATGCCGCTGCCGGCCGGATGGCGCTTGGCCAGAAACTCTCCGGCGGCCTGGCCCATCTTCGACCAGTCGACGCCGACTTTGCCGACGACCTGCCGATGCAGGTCAGAGTCGGTCATGTCCAGATCATTGATGGTGGCAAACACCGGGATGTCGGCGACCAGTTGGCTGAGCTGGCCGGCGTAGGCGCGGCGATCCACGGCGCCGAGAATGATCGCGTCGGCCTGCCACTGGCGGCACTGTTGCAGTTGCGCCTGCTGGTGGGTCAGGTTGGGATAGCCGCCGGCTTCGAGCACCTTGAGCTGAACGCCCAGTTGCCTGGCATGGCGCACCATACCGTAATTGACGGAGAGCCAGTAGGAGTCTTTCAGATGCGGATAGACGGCACACAGTTTCCATGGCTTGGAAGCTTGCGTCAGGGGCT
This sequence comes from Photobacterium sp. MCCC 1A19761, assembly GCF_037389125.1. Taxonomy (NCBI): domain Bacteria; kingdom Pseudomonadati; phylum Pseudomonadota; class Gammaproteobacteria; order Vibrionales; family Vibrionaceae; genus Photobacterium; species Photobacterium sp. MCCC 1A19761. The sequence goes on along the minus strand of NZ_JAZGTF010000002.1, from coordinate 273,562 downwards.
GATAATGGATCTGCTGCGGTTGTCGGGGTTCATGAAACGGAGGGCGGTTGGCTTCAACCCAGACCTCAGCCGAGGCGGAAAAGGACAACAGGCTGAAAAACAGAGAAAATAACGGCCTTTTTGTCATGATTCGTAGCATCCCAACAGTTATCGCTGGCAAAATAGTAAAGCTTTATTGGTTAGAGCGCCATACAGATGATGGGGTTCCTGCGGGGAATGCCCGGTACGCTTCCGGATCAGGTGTTCACCCGAACCGGGATTGATCTGCCATGATCTGAATGAAAGCCGTTATTTTGGAGTGTCACACTTTGGGTCGATTTATGACATTCACGCCGCGCAGCATCGGCCGGAAATTGCTGATTGCCTTTTCGATGATGGCGGGGTTGATGATCGCCGCCGCGGTCATCGGGGTGGCCGGATTCTCGCTGGTGGCCAAAACCGAGCGGACCGTGATTAACACGGCGGTCCCGGCATTGGCCGAAGCCCGTAAGTTATCGGATCTCAGTACCCGGATCATTTTCACCGCGCAGGTGCTGGCGAAATCGACCACCGAGACAGAGCGGGATCGCCAGGGAAAAGCGCTGACGATTCACATTGAACAGTTGACGCAGAGCCTGGCGGATCTGGAGCAGTATGCCTTTGCCCCGGAGTTGATGGACCAGTTGCATCAGGACGTGCGCAATATTGTCGATAATCTGGCGCAGCTGGGTTGGTTGGTCGGGCGTAAAATCAAACTGGAAGCCTCGGCGGCGGACTTGATCAAGGTCCTGACGGCAGCCACCCAGCAAATCGACGTCCTCTCGCAATCTCAGGTGTCCAACGCCAGTACTACGGCGGTGGCCAATGTGGCGCGGATCTATGATTTGGTAGACAGCGGCGATAAACCGGCGGCGTTTCGTGCTCTGGATACCCTGGTCGAAGTGGATATGGACCTGACCGAGCGGTTGTTCGAGCTGCGGTTTATGTCGCAGCAACTGATCAATATGCTTGATGAAATCAGCCGGGTGGAGAATCAGGGCGCGCTGGAAGTGCTACATGAGCGGTACCGGCAAGCCACCACGATTATGCAGCACCGGGTTCGCGCCGTAGAAGATCCGAGCCGCTCGGCACTGCTGGTGACGCAGACCGATATTCTGGCCCGCGAAGAGCCACTATTTACCCTGACCCGCGAGTTGCTGAGCGCCCGGCAGGATGTGGAACGGATGGAGCAGCAAAACCTGGTTCTGTTCCAGCAGTTGAACCAGACGGTCGGGGATCTGATTGCGGCGGCGAACTGGGGAACCCAGCAGGCGGTTTCGGTGGTGGAGGGGACCTTAACCGTGGCCCGTAACAGCCTGATCGGGATATCCGTGGCCGGTTTGCTGGCGCTGGTGCTGATCACCTGGCGCTATGTGTATGCCCGGGTGATCCGGCGGATGAACCGGTACCGCGAGGTGCTGCTGTCGATAGCGCGCGGCGACCTGGATGTTGAGTTGTCGATCCAGGGGGATGATGAGCTGGCCCAGATGGGACGGGCGATTATGGTGGCGCGGGACACGGCTGCCGAACGTCACCGTCTGGCCCAGGCCGAGGCCAAAATCCGGGCTGAATTGCAGCAACATAAAGCCAGCCTGGAGCGGCTGGTGGCCCAGCGAACCAGCGAGCTGGAGCTGGCCAACAATCAGCTGAATCTGGAAGTGGTCAACCATGCCAAGGCTCGGGCCGAAGCCGAGCGGGCCAACCGCGCCAAGTCCGCCTTCCTGGCGACCATGAGCCATGAGATCCGCACGCCGATGAATGGGGTACTGGGGACTGCATCCCTGCTGGCCGATACCGGGCTGACCGCGCAACAGGAAAAATATCTGGACGTGATTAACCGCAGCGGTGAAGCGCTGATGGACATTCTCAACGATGTGCTGGACTACTCGAAAATCGAAGCGGGCCATCTGGAGATCCGCCCGGCGGACTTTTCCCTGCCCGAAGTGGTGTCGGATGTTTATCAGCTGTTTGAAAGTCGGGCGCTGGAGAAAGGGATCCGGATCGAAACGGAGATCAGTGCCGAGCTGCCGGCGTTCTGGTTCGGTGATCGGGTGCGGTTGCGGCAGATCCTCACCAACCTGGTCGGCAATGCGGTGAAGTTTACCGAGCAGGGGCAAATCACCATTCGGGTCGAAGCTGATCCGGATGATGCCGAGCAGTTGTTATTCCTGGTGGAAGATACCGGGGTAGGGATTGCCACCGATGAACAACGGGGCTTGTTTGAAGCCTTTCAGCAATCGGAAACCGGGCAACAGACACTGGGCGGCACCGGCCTCGGGCTGGCGATTAGCAAGCGGCTGGTCGAGGCGATGGGCGGCGAAATCGGGGTGCGCTCCCGGCCCGGCGCCGGGAGCTGTTTTTGGTTTCGTCTGCGCCTGGCTCAGGGGCAGCAAGTGAGCCGGTCACTGGCTTCGATTCAGGATATCGCGGCGGCCCGGGTCCTGCTGGTGGAAGATAATCCGGTGAACTGCTTGATTGCCGAGGGCTTTTTGCACCGGCTGGGCCATCACGTGGTGGTGGCTGAAACGGGAGAGCAAGCCAGGGCGCTGTATGCTGCGCAGGCGTTTGATGTGGCGATTCTGGATATTAATTTGCCGGATACCGACGGCGTGAGCTTGCTGAAAGCTCTGCGCGATCTCGAAGATGGACAGGAAGGCCCGTACACCCCGATGATTGCGTTTTCCGCCCATGTGTTCCGTGAAGAGGTCGAATCCTATCTGGCCGCTGGATTCGCCGGATTTCTGCCCAAGCCGCTGACCGAAATTCAGCTGGTGGAAACCATGGCCAGCGTACTGTCCGGGGAGCACCGGGTACTTGATGTGGCACAACCTTTACCGCAGGAAGAAGTGATGACAGAGACCCATGATGACAAGCCTGAGCGGATGCGTGAGCCGGAGGCCCCGGTTTTGGACCTCGCAGTGCTGGCCGCGGATGCCAAAGTGCTGGGGCCGAAGCAGGTGCTGAAGCTCATCACGCTGTTTGAGGATTCGTCTGCTCAGACGGTGGCCAAATTGCAGGCCGCAGCGGACGACGGCAAGACGCCGCTGGTGGCAGACCTGGCCCACACCCTCAAAGGGGCAGCCGGGAGCTTGGGGCTCAAGCAGCTCTATCACCTGTGCCTCGATTTGGAAGTGACGGCCAAGCAGGGGGAGTTACGGGATGGGCTGATCGCCCGGTTGCCCGCGGCGTTTGAGGCGGCCTGCGAGGCGCTGAACGCAGCATTCGGCACTAATGCGCCGGATAACAGCCAGACGCCCAATTCGTAACGGGCCCGACAAAGCAGTACGAAAGAAACGGACAAGAAATAAGCATAAAAACCGCGAATAACAAGGAGTGTGGTGTGAAACATGATTGGCTGATTTTTGATTTGGACGGCACCATCAGCGATCCCAAAGACGGGATTGTGCGCTCGTTTAACTATGCGTTGCAGGCGTTTGATCTTCCGGTTTGCCCCGAAGCTGAGATTGCCGCTTATATTGGCCCGCCGCTCGATCAGACCTTTATCCAGCTGGTCGGCAGCCATGATCCGGACCTGATCCAACAGCTGGTGGCGAAATACCGCGAGCGTTATGCCGAAATCGGCTATCGCGAGAACCGGTTGTATCCGGGGATGGCGCAAATTCTGGCGCAACTGGCGGACGCCGGTCAGTATCGGCTTGGGGTGTGTACCTCCAAGCGGGCGGATTTCGCCGAGAAAATCCTTGAAATGTTCGGGCTCCGTGAGCGGTTTGAATTTGTCAGCGGCGGGGACATCGGCATCGAGAAGTGGCAACAGCTGGCAGAATTACGTCGGGACGGCGTGATTTCGCAGCAGGCGGTGATGATTGGAGATCGGGCGGTGGATATCACGGCCGGTCAGCGCAATGGCCTGCAAACAGCCGGGGTGTTGTGGGGTTACGGCTCGGTTGAAGAGCTCAGTCAGGTTGCGCCGACCTATCTGTTTGAGCAGCCGCAGCAACTGGGACAGTTGTAATGCGATGACTTGATGTAGATTTGCCGGACATGAACCGGTAAGGTCTCTTGAGCACGGTGTACTCAAGAGACCGCCGCACGACAATTACGCTGCGGTTTCCCGTTCGCTGGCCCAGGCGTACATCAGTTCCAGGGCGATGGTGGCGCCGGCCAGGGCCGTCACGTCACTTTGGTCGAATGGCGGCGAGACCTCGACCACATCCATGCCGACAATGTTCATCCCGGCGAGGCCGCGGATGATATTGAGCACTTTATCTGAATTGAGCCCGCCACAGACCGGTGTGCCGGTGCCCGGTGCAAAAGCCGGGTCCAGGCAGTCGATGTCAAAAGTGACATAGACCGGTTTATCGCCAACCACATCGCGGATTTGTGCCACAATGCTTTCCACGCTCATCTGATTGGCCTGGCTTGCATCAATGACGTTGAACCCGTGTTGCTTCTGCTCATATTGCGTCCGGATACCGATTTGAATCGAATGCTTCGGACAGATCAGCCCTTCTTTGGGCGCATGATAAAACATGGTGCCGTGATCATAGGCGCTGCCGTTAGCATACGTATCCGTGTGAGCGTCAAAATGCACCAGAGCCATCTCACCATAATGTTTGGCGGAGGCGCGCAGGATCGGCAAGGTGATAAAGTGATCACCGCCCAGCGCCAGCAAGGTTTTACCGCTTTTTAAAATTTCACCGGTTGCCGCTTCCAGCCGGTAAGTAAAATCTTCGGCATCCCCGCAATCAAACACCAGATCACCGACATCAATCACGTTGGCCTTCTCGAACAGGTTGAAGTCCCACGGGTACTTCTTGCTTTCCCACGCCAGGTTGACCGACGCGCGGCGAATTGCGTCGGGCCCCAGGCGCGCGCCCGGGCGGCCCGAGGTCGCCATATCCAGCGGGACACCAAGGACCACGAGATCCGCATCCGTGTCGACGGGGTTGCGCACGTAAGGACGGCGCAGAAAGCTCATGGCGTTTGAGTACAGAGAATAATCAGTTTTCGTAAACAAATCATTCATTTAAAAGTCCTCTAAATAGGTATATCCGTTTAAGCCGTTTTCCAGCTCATCCAGAATCGCCTGTTGTTCATTCGAACACACGCGCGCTGCAACCAGTTCGCGGTAATGGCCGCGGATTTGCTCGACATCAATATGGACGTAACGCAGCATGTCTTCCACGCTGTCGCCTTCGTTGATCAGGGTCAGTTCTGCCTCACCGTCCGAGTCGATGTTGACCACCACACTGTGGGTGTCCCCAAACAGGTTGTGCATGTCGCCCAGAATTTCCTGATACGCACCGACCAGGAAAAAGCCCATCAGGTACTCTTCGTCTTTGGTCCAGGCCGGAACCGGTAACGTCGTTTCGATGCCTTGCCCTTCAACGTATTGCTCCACGGCGCCATCCGAGTCACAGGTGATATCGAGGATCACCGCCCGGCGATCATCCAGTCGCTCAAGCCCGGAGAGGGGCAGCACCGGGAACACCTGATCAATCCCCCACGCATCCGGCAGGGACTGGAACAGGGAGAAATTGACGAAGAACTTGTCCGCCAGTCGCTCATGGAGCTGGTCCAGGATCGGCCGGTGGAAGCGGTTCCGGGTGTTCATTTTCCGGCTCAGCTCGAAATAAATCCGCAGTGATAACTGCTCGGCCCATGCACGCTGTTCCAGATTGAGCAGTCCCATCGCAAACTGGCTGTGGACTTCCGACAAATCGCTTTGCGTGTCGTTGTAGATCTCGATTAGCGCCCGTGCATTGCTGTCATCCTGCAGGATCTCCCAGTTACGCCACATATTCTGAAGCAGCACCGGATCATCCGTCAGCGGCTCGACCACCGTTTCCGGCTGATAGCTTTCTGTCCCGATCACATTGGTGATCAGCACGGCGTGATGCGCGGTCAGCGAGCGGCCGGACTCGGAGATAATCACCGGCATCGGCTGCTCGTAATGCTGACAAACGTCACTGACGGTGCTGACCACATTGCGTGCGTATTCTGCCAACCCGTAGTTCATCGAGTTGGAGGACTGGCTGCGGGTGCCGTCATAGTCGACGGCAAGTCCGCCGCCGATGTCGAAATACTGGATCTGTGCGCCCATGGAACGCAGTTCACAGTAAAACCGCGCCGACTCGTTCACGCCGTTGCGCACGTCGCGAATATTTGCCATCTGCGAGCCGAGGTGGAAGTGCACCAGTTGCAGGGCATCCAGCTGATCTTCTTCTTTCAGGCGCGCGATCACACGTAGCACTTGCGAGGCTGACAGGCCGAATTTGGATTTTTCACCACCGCTGGCCTGCCATTTTCCGGCGCCTTGAGAAGCAAGGCGAATCCGGATCCCCAGCCGAGGCTTGACCCCCAGGCTGGCCGCTTCACGCAGCACCAGATCGAGTTCGGACATCTTTTCCAGCACGATAAACACTTTGTGGCCGAGCTTTTCGCCAATCAGTGCCAGACGGATATATTCGCGATCTTTATAGCCGTTGCACACGATCACCGAGCTGGCTTTTTGCGCCATCGCCAGGACGGCCAGCAGCTCTGGTTTGCTGCCGGCTTCCAGACCCAGTTGTTTGGTTTCCAACTGCGCCTGGCTGGCCAGAATCTCATCCACAACTTCACGCTGCTGGTTGACCTTGATCGGATACACCAACAGGTAGTGATTCGGGTAATCATACTCTTCAATCGCTTGGTTGAATGCCTGGCAGATGTTGTGCACGCGTTGGTGTAAGATCTGTGGGAAACGTACCAAAGCAGGCATGCTTAAGCCGGTTGCTTCGATTTGTTTGGCGATTTTGCTGAGCGCCAGTCCGCGTGTTTTGTCACAGGTTGGCGAAACATAAACTTCGCCGGTGTCATCAATGCCAAAGAATCCCTGGCTCCAGTAATCAACGTTGTAATCTGCACGAACGCTATCTAGTTTGGATACGTTTTCCACTTATCTTCTCAGTCAGCAGATGCCCGGTGGATTGCCACATCGGGGCATAGCCAAAAACAAGGCCCAACCTGAACAGACAAGTTGAGCCACACCTGACGCCTGTTGCGTCGCGCGTATTAACGGGCAAAACGGTGTGTGAGTCTAACGAATAAAATTTGTCGTGAAGATAAACTTTGGTGCGACAACCAACCATCGATCGCCGGGATTCGGCAGGAGCGGCTTTGCGACGGCGAGCACGGGGGAGTGGGCACGGAGATGATAGCGTGGCAGGAAGGGACGCAACCCAAAGAGGCAGCCGACCAAGCCAGCTGCCTCAGGGATTATTCAGACGGATTGATGAGCTCTTCAAATCGTTCATTGCCATGCAGTGAATCGAAGTCCAGCTCTTCGCTGGCCAGCTCGCGCAGTGACGCGCTGCCGATAATGGCCTGTTCCAGATCAGAAATCGCCTGCTCCTCCACACCCAGACAAGCGAAGGCACAGGCGCGCTGATAGAGCGCGTGTGCGTTGGTGGTGTCGACTTCCAGCACCCGGTTACAGATACTTAATGCCCAGTGGAATTCACGGATTTCCATCGCAGCATCGGCTTTGTAGGTCAGGGCTTCTAAATCGCCGGGACGGATTTTGAGGATTTCATCATAAATTTCGATTTTCTGCTCGGCAGTTTGTGAGCTCTGTGCCCGGAGCCAGAGGTTATGGACCTCGTTAATGATTTCTATTTCCTTGTTGTTCTGGGCAATGATCCGGGTTTTTCGTTTCAGATCCCGCTCGAGCAACTGAAATTTCTTCTCATACTGCTGGGCAATTTCATCCAACTGCCGGTCAGCCATCTGGGTGGTTTTCTCTTTGAGCTCTTTCAGCGATTGCCAGCCGACCAGGGCAAACAGTGACGCGGCACCGGCAATCAGATAGAAGAAGTAGGTGACTGTGACGTTGGCATAGTTCATGGACTTATCGGCAACGCCAAGCTCGCGGTCAGTGATCTGAATCGTCAGTCGCCGCTCTAAATCCTGTTGGTCCTGGCGCAGGGATTTAAGTTCATCCAGAACGTATCTCTCCATCAGGGGTTTATCGTAAATACTTTCCTCTGCGTACCTTTCCTCCCCCCAAGTCGGCAGCGCCAGCAGGGCAATGAGCAGGCAAGACCATAGCCATCGGGTCATCACATAATCCTTTCATTTCATTCTTGATAAGATCTTCAATTCAGCTCCAGCCTATCAGATCTCTTGCCTGAAATGCGAGGCACCACCGGTTAAAAGTTCGCCATCAAGGCAGCAGCGATGGGACGAATAAGGCGTTATGCCTTCGCTAATCCGGATACAGTCGGTTCTTAAAAGCCGCCGGCCAGCTGGGCCTGGGCCAGCAGGGTTTGTCGCAGCGCTTCGCGATGAAGCGCCTGAGTCTGCACGGGGGCAGGTTGGACGTTGGCTGATAATGCGTCGGTCGCCGGTGTCTGAGCAGCATTTCTTGGCATATGCATGGTCGCAGTGTGCGCAGGGGAGGTTTCCGTCAGGGACGGGATCAACACATAGGCTTTATTGAAAATCAGCATGGTTGGGGCCTCTTACAATGGATGTGGCGCTTATGCTGTCGCAATGCGGTTAAAAAAACATCACCCCCGATTTCGGCGGATAGGGAGGAGGTGGGAGGCGTAGACGCCGGGCTGGTGGATTTCGGCGGTAATGCGATGTCAATGCGATGGCGATCGGCGCGCGACTTCGGCTGGGAAATCTCCGTGTGCGGGTTGGCTTGAATAGGGTAAACTACGGCGAAACTATTTATTCCGGTTAATCCTATGTCTGATCATGAAAATGAATACGAAGTAGAAGCGTTAGGGGTTGAAGTCTCCAGTCAACCGATTGAGCTCTACAAAGTCCTGAAAATTGCCAATGCCGTGAGCGGTGGGGGAGAAGCCAAGTTTGCCATTGCGGAAGGCTATGTGGCGGTCAACGGCGAACTCGAGCAACGCAAACGTCGTAAAGTTTATGACGGGGATGTGATCGAGTTTAATGAAGAGTTCTACCTAGTGATTTGTGATCAGCCGGTGACTGAGGTGCCGCCGAGTCCTGTAGTCGAGAAAGCAACAAAGCCGGCAAGAGCGCAACAGCAGCCGAAACCATCAAAGCCGTCTAAACCTAAATCGGCGTCGAAATCTAAACCGGCGTCGAAATCGGCCGGACGTAAACAAGCGTCGCCGAAAAAATCAGGCCCCGCGGATCAGGCCACTGGACGTAAGCCCATCAGCTTCTAGTCGTAATATCTCCTTGGTCCACAGTGCTCAGCCAAGGCACACGGCCCATAAAAAACGCCTCCGAAACCGGAGGCGTTTTTTGTGTTGGAGCAGCATACTTTCAACGTGGGTCGAAAGCGCGCTGTTAGCCGAGCGAGATTAACGACGGTTCGCCATACGTTTGAACTGATGGCGACGGCCGCGGATGGTGATGCCCATCCGCATGATATTTTCCAGCACTGCCAGACCGCCGTAGCCGCCGTCACCGATGTGGACGATATCAGCACCCGCGCCTTTGGATTCGGAAGCCACTTTCTCGATGAAGCTCTCGCTCGCCCCTTCCTGAGAAGTTCCGATTGCCAGCATGCCTAGCATGCCCGCTTCGTGGACGGCAGTCATCAGTGAGGTCGCCAGGGCCGGATTCATCCCCGGGGTGGTGAACGGCGCCGGGAACATCATGATATCGGCACCTGCTTCAGCAAACTGCGGGATAAAGTCAGTGTTGTAGTCGTTGCCGACACCGCCACCGTGCATCTTACCGGCAATGATCACGATGTCTTTCGAGATTGAGCGGGTCAGGGCAATTGCATCCAGGATGGTTTCCTGGGACACGGCCATCCCCGGGTTCCCGGTGAGCATAATGTAGTTCAGGCCCAGCTCAACGGCACGCTCAACAGTCTCGGCGCTCAGCGCACGTCCTGGTGTGATGTCGGTAAAGCCCTGAGGAACCGGCTCCAGGTTACAACCCAGGATACGACCGGAAAGTTGCTTCAGATCGGCAACCGTAAAGTGGTCAGCCACGCCATGCGCTTCGGCACCGTTTACGGCCGCCCGCGGATCCAGCAGGTCCAGCACGTTCAACGTGATCATATCTGCTCCGAACGCAGCGGCGATTTCAGCCCCGGAGACCAGATCCAGAGGGGGCTCCATCGACACCACATTTTCGACCATCATGGTCCGACCCTCAGAAATCTTGATGCAATTGACGATTTCTTTCCGGCCCATGGTCGCAATGTCCTGGCGGGTAAGATCAAAAATACGCTTTTTCATGGCTTGTTAACTCCATTGAGGTTGCAGGTTTTAAAACTGTTTGGAAATAAAATGAAAGGCTGTTTTTAGGCACAGTTCACTTTATTGGGAATACTGTCTGAAGTTATTGCTCGGGTGTTGCTTGAGGGTTATTTTGGTCTTGTTACTCATTAATTTCAATAGGCGAAATTAATATATTTGAACCAGCTTTTATTAATAGGTTTGATAATATTTCTTTTGCCGTTAAAGCGTTTCGTGTCATTCCCTTGGCGTATTTTTTCAATTTTATGTGTAAAGGGTGAATATATTTTTTATCAAATTAAATAAATCAACGGAGACATGCAAGGGCGAACCCGTTCAGACTATTTCCGGAGGGGACGCGTCGTGGGGCCGGTAGCGGAGAAATGGGGAGGAAAGCCGCGACAGTAAGATATTTCAGTCTTGGGAGTCACTTCACAAGTTCACAAGGTGAGGTGTGCCGCGTGCTTTCAGGGGCGTGACGTTGGTGGTCAATGTCGCTTATGGCGCAGGAGTTCCAGCTCGATTTCCCGGTTGCTGACGTTGAGCAGAAAGTCCAGGCTGGCCGGGTAATCACTGCTCTGACTTTTCATATAGGCTGCCAGTAATTTCACGTCATCGGGACGCGGTTTGTAGCTCAGATTCGGAAATGCTGAGTAAATTCGGGTGATCGCTTCTTTGAGCGTTTCGTTTCGGGTGCTACACATACCTGTGTGATCTCGCTACGGTTCAATGAGGTTCTCTGTAAGGCGAGACGCATTGTAAGCGGCAATTGTGACACGTAAGTTGCAACGGTTTGGGGGGAAGATCAGGTGGTGATTCATTGCACAATGGCTGGGGGATTTAAATCAGATGGTCTCAGCCATTGGCCGTCGCATCAGCGACAACCGGGGCTTTGCGCTATCCCAGTACCATCACCTCGGCAGAGGCGCTGCATGCCGAGGTGATGGTAAGAGATTCACTTAAGCGGCTTTTTTCAGCGCTTTTTTCAGCTTCTTCAGTTTGCCTTGCTGCTTGGCAACTTTAGCTTTGCGTGATTTGATCTCTTTTTTCAGTGATTTCACTTTCTTTGATACTTTTGCCATTGTTGTATCTCCTTTCTTCGTGAGTAAATCGGCCCGATGGCCGGTCAAGTTCGCGTTTGCCGCGGGCCCGCGGGATGTATGGAGCCCAGGGCCGACGGCTGCGAATCGAACGGATGCGCCGTTACTATGGTTTGCCGTTACTATGGTTTGCCGTCACTATGGTTTGAGTGCAGGCGGCGCATCCTCCTGGTGCTCGGCGAGAAACCCGCGAATAAAGCGGCGAATTTCACGTGCGGCACTCGTATCCAATTGTTCACACAGCGAGATAAAAGTATCCCGCTCTTCACTGTTAATTCTGATCACCAGCTGGCTGTCTTTCTTGCCAAATTTGATCCGTTTCGTCTTTTCGGCCATGGCAGCCAAGCCTCAGCAAATGTTTTACGTTGTATATAGAGTGTATATACAAAAATCGATGTTGCCCGGAATTTTCCCGAAAACAATCAACGAAAAGAATATTATTCGACACCTATTCCATATCGATGAAATAACAAGCTGAATAATTACAGGAAAGTGAAATACAAAGCCGTGAAGAATCATTGGCGTGTGTAAAACCATCTGCGATTCTGAAATTTTTCGGGGTGAGTCGCACTGAATATCGCGTTGCAAATTGCTGGTTTAATGCGAGACAGTTCGCAATATTGAAGTGCAAAGACTCTATTTTTATCCAGCCGTTATTTTTCGGGCCCTAAATCAGCGTGATTTCTCCGGAATATTGCGGGTCGCCCGCCTCAGCCAGATTGGCACAGAAATTGAGACTTTCCTGAATCGAATGTGAGAGCCGTCCGGTGTGAACAACACCGGTCCACAGGCCGAGCAAGGCAGGAGAGCGACATGTACATGAAAAGGCAAAACCGACGCTGGTTGTTGAGATGTTCCCTGTTGCTGGTGGCAGTGCTGTTGCTTTCGATGCTGTCGCTTCCGGTGCTGGCGGCGCGGCCGGTTCTGGTGTTCGGGGTGGTGCCTCAGCAGTCGGCGGCTCGACTGGCGGCCCAGTGGATGCCGCTGCTGGATGTGTGGGGTGACATTGTCGGTGTCGAATTTCGATTTGCGACGGCGCCGGATATTCCGACCTTCGAAGCCCGGTTAAAGGCCGGCGAGTACGATCTGGCCTACATGAATCCTTATCACTTCACCTTGTTCCATCAGTCGCCGGGTTATCGGGCGCTGGCACGGGCCAGGGATAAGCGGATCACCGGGATTCTGGTGGCGAAAAAAAACTGGCAGGGGGATTTAACGCAGCTGGAAGGCCAGACCCTGGCCTTCCCGGCCCCCCGGGCTTTTGCGGCCACCGTGCTGACTCAGTCTGAGCTCGATGCCGCCGGGATCCACTATCAGCCCCAGTATGTGGGCTCTCATGATTCGGTTTACCTCTCGGTCGCAAAAGGTTTGTTTCCGGCCGGAGGCGGTGTGATCCGAACTTTCAACAGTTTGCCGGATGCGCTGCGGAACGAATTGACGGTGATCCACCACACTGCACGCTATACCCCCCACGCAGTGGCGTATCACCCCAAACTGGACGCCGCGACAGTCTCCCGGCTTCGGCAAAGTATTGCGCTCTTGGATCAACACGCAGGAGCTGCGGTGGCTTTCTCTCAACTCAATATCAAGGGCTGGCAATTGGCAGCGGACCAGGACTGGGATGATGTGGCCGCACTTGGGATCCGGCGTTAACAATAAGGATGAGCGATGACACTGCGAATGAAGACGATCCTCGGGATCGCACTGATCGAGGCGCTGGTGTTGGCGGTACTGATTGTTTTCGGGATGCACTGGCTGAAAGATTCCAATGAGCAGCGGTTGGAAACCAGTAGTCGGCAACTGGTCAGCGTGTTTGCCAAAGCGACGCGCGATGCGGTTCTGGCATCCGATCTCGCATATCTGGACAGCTTCGCGGCCTCCATTGTCAGTGAGCATAATCTGGCTTATATCCGTATCACGGATGGCGACGGGACAGAGCTGGCGGTTCACGGTGACTATCAGGGGGTGGATCGGCAGGTGAAGCCAGTTGATGCCCATGATGAGGTTTATGATGTCGCCAGCGAGATCCGGATTGGCAATCACAGCTTCGGCCTGGTCGAAATGGGCGTTCGGGTCGATGGCTTGCAGCAACTGCTGAATCATGTCGCCCAGTCCAGCTTGACCCTGGCCGGGATTGAAATGGTGCTGGTGGCCCTGTTTTCTTTTGCCTTGGGGACATACCTGATGACCCGGCTGGATCGCCTTAAATGCGGAGTGGAGGAAGTTGGCCGCTGTGGACCGGGAACACAAATTGAAATCAACGGCAACGATGAGGTTAGCCGGGTCAGCGAGGCGTTTAACCGGATGTCACGCTCTCTGGCGGAAGCTCAGCAGGCGCTGGAGCTAGAGCACCGGCATCAGCTCGCATTAGCCGCCAAAGTGAAAGAGCTGGCGCAGGTCGCGGAGTGTGCCCGGGATGCCATTGTTATTACCAATGCCGACGGGGGGATCACCTGGGTCAACGGTGCTTTTGAGCAACTGACCGGGTATAGCCTGACGGAACTGAATGGTCAAGCGCCCGGTCGGTTGTTGCAGGGGCAAAACACAGATCCGGAAACGGTGGCGGCGATTCGACGCTGCTTGGCCGACAACCAGCCGGTGCGGGTTGAGATCCTCAATTATCACAAGCGGGGCATGCCGTACTGGGTCGAGTTGGATATCTCACCGGTGTTCAATGAACAAGGGGCGGTAGAACGGTTTATTGCCGTGCAGCGGGATGTCACCGAGCGGCACCGGGTCGAACGACAGCTGGAAGCGGCTCTGGAGAGTGCGACCAAAGCGACTCAGGCCAAGTCTGAATTTCTCGCCAACATGAGCCATGAAATCCGTACGCCGATGAATGCGGTCATGGGGATCAGTGAGCTGTTGCTGGAAGAGATCACCGAGCCGCATCATCAGGCCCAGCTCCGGTTGATCCATCAGTCCGCGGACAACCTGGTCGCCATCATCAATGACATCCTCGACTACAGCAAAATTGAAGCCGGTAAGCTGACCTTGCAGCATGAGCCGTTCGATTTACCCCAGGTGTGTGAGCACGCGCTGGCGCTATGCGCTTATCAGGCCGGGCAGAAAGGGCTGCACTTGTTGTTGGCATTACCTCCGGCCTTCCCGAGCCGGGTGATGGGCGATAAAGGCCGGATCAACCAAGTGCTGATCAATCTGCTTGGCAATGCGCTCAAGTTTACCGAGTCCGGCCATGTCACATTGAGTGTGACCGAAGAAGCGAGCGGTCGGCATCAAAGCCGCTACTGCATTGCGGTGGAAGATACCGGCATTGGGATCCCTGCCGAGCGCCTGCCGCATATTATGGATAAATTTGAGCAGGTGGATAATTCTGCCACCCGGGAATATCAGGGCACCGGACTGGGCCTGGCGATTTGTAAGCGCCTGGTCGGCTTGTTCGGGGGAGAGCTGACGGTGCGCTCCACACCGGGGCAAGGGTCGTGTTTTTCATTTCAGCTGACCCTGACGCATGAAGGGGAGACCGTCTGCCGGGAAGCGCCGATCCTGGCCGGACAATCCGTGGTAGTGATTGACGCCTATGCGCCGCGGCAACAGGTGACCCGGCAAGCGTTGGAGATCCTGGGGGCTGACGTTGCATTGTTCCCGTCGGTGGAAGCGGTCGAGCAGGCCGGTGGGGTGCCCAAGGCCGCCCTGGTGGTGGTCTGTCAGCAGACATTGACCGGCAACATGCTCTGGTGCCGCCGGGTCGGCACACAGCGCCCGCTGATTGTGCTGGGCCATGGGCCGGTTGACGAATCACCGGCGCAGTCAGGGCCTTGGTTGGTGCTCAACCAGCCGGTTACCGCCGCCAAGCTGGTCGCTTTGCTGGACAATAGGTTACTTACCCGGACATCGCTTGCGGGGCAGTCAAGTATGAACCGGGAGCAGTCAAGCATGAGCCAAGAGCTGCCAAGCACGGGCCAGGGGCTGTCAGATGCGCAACCCAGTGACAGTGAGATACCGGAAGCGCTCGGCCCGTTAACCATCTTGCTGGCAGAAGACAGTCCGATTAACCGATTGCTGGTCGAGAAAATGCTGGCGCATACCCCGGCGGAATTGGTGATGGCGGAAAACGGGGAAGAAGCGATTGCCCTCTATGCTGAGGTCGAGCCGGATTTGGTGCTGACGGATATTTCGATGCCGATCAAAAACGGCTATGAAGTGACGGCAGCGATCCGGGCCATGCAAGCGCAGTCAGGGGCACACCAGTGTCCGATTATCGGCTTGTCGGCTCATGCGATGAAAGAAGAGCAGCAACAGAGCCTGGCAGCCGGGATGGATGACTACCTGACCAAACCGGTTCGCAAAGCACAATTGCTGGCCATGATCCAACGCTGGTCAGCGCCCGAAGCGAATGGACTGGCATTGGGGCAACAAGACGGGCTTGGGTTCAGGAGGTTGTGATGAAAGTGATGCTGTTTTTAGACTCGTCAGGTTTCGGCGGGATTGAATCGCATGTGCTGCAACTAGCCATGATGCTGCACCAGCGACAAGTGGCGGTTGAAGTGATGTTCTTCCGCCATTATCCCCGGCATCCGCTGTATGCCCGGTTGGCACAGGCCGGAGTTCGCTATCGTTTTGCCCGAGGTTCGTTAACCGTTGTGCGTCGGATGCTGTCGGAGCTGGCAGCAACGGATACCCTGCATGCGCACGGCTACAAAGCCAGTGTGCTGGCACGGCTGTTCAAGCCATTGTGTGCCGCTCGGGTGGTGACGACCTTCCATGCCGGGGAAACCGGCGATCGCAAAGTCCGTTGCTATGAATGGCTCAATCGTTTCACCGCGCCGCTGTCGGATAACCTGGCGGTAAGCGAATCGATCCGGGCACGGGTAGGCCGGGATTGCAAGGTGGTCCGTAATTTTATCGATACCCGGCAGGTACTTCCGCGCACCGAGCGCACCGGCGCTCAGTCCCCGTTACGATTTGCGTTTGTCGGTCGTCTGAGCCATGAAAAAGGGCTGGACCGCTATCTGGCCTGTGCCCGATTGTTTCCGGATCATCAATGGCATGTGTTTGGCGATGGGCCACAAGCCGCATTGCTGAACGAGGCACCGAATTGTATCGTTCATGGGGCTGTGGCGTCGATGCAGGCTTACTGGTCAGCCATTGATGTGCTGGTCATGCCGTCGCGGCAGGAAGGGTTGCCGATGGCGGCGATTGAAGCGATGGCCCATGGCACCTTGGTGATCGCGACGCAGGTGGGGCAACTCAGCGATCTGGTCGATCACCGCTTTCTGGTGCCGGAGCCCGATTGGCAGCAGATCCCGGCGCTGATTGATGTGATCGCCGGTTGGGAGCCCGGCTTGTGGCAGGATTTTCAGCGCCGGGCGCAACATCGGGTGGAGACCCAATTCAGTGCCGGTGCGTTGTGGCGGGAGTATCAGGCGATTTACCGTTACCGCCCGGCGCAGCCGTCTGCTGAAACAGCCGCTGCGGCTCAGACGACGCCCGCTGAGTGAGCTGGCGCAGTTGTCCTGAGTGGTCATTTCAATGAAGCGGTCCCGGTATCACCGGGGCCATAATATTTTGGCGTTTTGGCGTTTTGGCGTTTTGGCGTTTTGGTGTTTTAGTGCCTCTGTCGCAACCATCATTGCTAACGTTAGCGCTTGATCAGCGTCAGCAGCTTCCGGTCGTCCTGAACTTCCGGCGAGTTGTGTGCCTGCATAATCCCTTGATCTGATAACAGCTCCTGGTGCCACAGCCACTGATGCAGTGTTTCGCCGGTGACGGGAGGCGGCGCATCGGCGGCAGCAATTGCGTCAGTCAGTTCGCTGACCTGCTCGGCGATGCCGTCACTAAAGCCGTGGATACTGTCGCCGGGGGCCAGTTGGTAACACTGGATCTCAGCGTCGATGACCGGATCGATCCCCAGTAACCCGAGATTGTGTGACTGCGCGGTTGGGATCCCCTGTTGTTGTACGATGTAGGGCGGCATACCGGCGTTGATCACCTGTAGCGTGCCGGTGGCGTCGATTTCCAGAGCCATCAGACACATCAGATGCGGCAGGCGCTGTCCGGTGCGATAGAGCTCCTGGTTGACCTGCGCCATGAAGCGCGAGAGCGTCATATCGGGATGGCTGAGCAAGCCCTGCATATAGCCAATCCAGGCGGCACCGTTGGCTCGGGCAACCGGTCCGTGTCCCATCTGATCTCCCATCACCAGCATGGTCCGATCGTCATCGAACGTTCTGGACAGGAGAAAATCGCCGCTGTGCTCCGGGTAACTCTGATGCAGGATCTGCCAGCTCGGTGGCACGGCCGGGGTTTCCGCCAGTTGCGGCAACAGACTGTTCAGCAGCATTTGTTCATAGAGGGTTTCCAGGTTCTGGTGACGGGAGAGCACCCGGGCCAGGCTGTCGAGGAGCACCCCGCGTTTGACCGGTTTTATCAGGTAATCGTCGATGGCCTGTGTGACTGCCCGGTTGCGGGTCGCCGGGAGTTCATCGCCGGTGAGGAAAATAAAAGGCAGCAGCGAATGTTTCGGCAGCCGCCCGACCTGAAGACGAAACTCAAACCCGGACATGTTCGGCATATGAAGGTCAGTGATCACCAGGTGGCATTCATTTCCGCTCAGCCAGGTCAGTGCTTCGGTCGCCGTACTGAACGTGACGACCTGATAATCCCGGCTCAGGTATTCGCGCAGCAGGGTCAGTTGGCTGACACTGTCATCGATGACCAAGACGGTCGGCAGCGACAGCGTGTCCGGAAGTGCAAAGGCCAGACAATTCTGCCCCGGCAGGTAGTGATACTGGTGATCAGGCAGCAAGGTGGCAATCAGCCCCAGCCCCATGCCGTCGGCGGCCAGTTCGGTTGGCAGGCTGGCCTGGGCCAGCCGCTCGGCCATCGACGCCCAGCCGGGGCCGTCATCTTCAATCTCGAACATCAGCGCCTGGCGTTGCTTGTAAAAACGCAGGATGACATGCACCGGTGGCTGCTGCTGGTGGCGCAGCAGGTTGGTGATGTATTCGGTGGTGACCAGCTCGACCGCCTGGGCGGTCGGACCGGCAATTTGCAGCAGGTTCAGCTGACGCTTGAGGTATTGGCGGATCCCGGCCAGGGCAGCAAATGAAATTGGAAACTGGTGACTCAGCAGGCATTGCTTCACAACTGGTACTCTCCTTGTAGTAGCGGGCTGCGGTTGATGCGTTCCGTCAGCCGCTGGCGCAGGCGACGCGGCAGCCAGCTGCCCCGGCTGTTCAGTACCCGGGTGATCTCGCTGGCTAACGTCGGGTAGTGCAAGTCATTGATTATAGTCCCGATGCACGTCACTTTCCCCTGTTCCAGCCGTTTGATGCTCTGGAAAAGGCTATTTTCCGGTGTTTTTGCGGCGGCGGCACAGAGCAGTGCGCCGTCACTGGCTGACCCGATCGCCGTTGCTGAAAGGTTTTGCCAGTTGGCTACATACACGGTGCCGGCATCGCACAGGACAAAATCGTATTGCTCCCGCCAGGCAGCAACCGCCTGGCTCAGGCACTGCGGCTGGCGCAGGCTGGTGAGCGTCGCCGGCGAGCTGGGCCGCGGCAGGATCGCCAGATGGCTGTTGGGCTGATAGATCGCCTCGCGCTGACCAGTGCCGTCGAGCGACCACTCCGCCGGGGGGATCCCTTGGCCGGTCCCGCTGAAATCGAAATCGATTAGCAGCACATTGGCGTTTTCACCGCTGAGACGCTCGGCCAGCCAGCGACACAAAGTTGAGGTGCCGCACGCCCGGCTAGCCCCGGCGAGGGTGATCACCCGGGCACCGCTCTGGTACACCTGCTGAAACAACAAATCAAATTCCTGACTGAGCCAAGGGGTCATAGGGCTGCTCCCAGTACAATTAAGGTCACCATCGATAACACATCCCGCAATCCCTGACGCAGTTGCGAGGGCGCAGAGTCTTCTTTATTCGGGACATAAACTGTATCCCCCGGGCGCAACATCGGCAGGGGATGGTCCGCCGGGTCGTTGACATAGTCGCGTAGGTTGAAGGACTGAGATTCATCGCCGCAGCAGGAGGTGTTGACGATCATGATCCGCTCAATAAAGGCATTCTCGGTCGGGCCGCCGGCCTCGGCCAGCAGATCGAGCAGTGACATTTCCTGGCTGAAGGTGTAGCGGCCGGGGGTGGTGACTTCTCCCATCAGCCGGACGACTTTATCGGCGGGTTTATCCAGCCAGTCGGCATCGAGCTTGGGGACATAAATCACATCTCCGGGGACGACCGTGGGCAGGAGCGATTCATCCCCGGTTTCGAAATAAAGGGCCAGGTCAAATTTGCTGACGCTGGCGGTCGGGCCGTCCCGGTGGCTGATGCGCAGCTGACGCAGGTTAGCATCGCCGTTGGGGCCGTCGGCGGCGGCCAGAATATCCAGAATACCCAGCTCGCGGTTAAAGGCGTAGCGGCCCGGCGCGCCGACCTGACCGAAGACGTAAATGGAATCATCGGCGGACTGGCGAACCCAACTGGCTTTGTTATCGGTGGGATCTTTGGGCAGCTCGTCGACAATGATGGTGTCACCCGCCTTGAGCACCGGCAGGGTGGCAAAGTCCCCGCCCTGATTGATGAAAGCTTCCAGGTTGAAGCGGGTCAGGTTGTTGTCGCCGCTGCCCTGATGCAGGATCCGGATATTGGCCAGGTTGGCTTCCTGATTCGGCCCGCCGGCATGGGCCAGCACATCGAGAAAGCTCATGCTGCTCTCCCATTCAAACCGGCCGGGGTTGTACACCGCCCCGATGATTTTGATCGCCCGATCATTGGTAACTTTCAGCCAGGACTTTTCGTTGAAATCAATTTTCTCCGGCACGAAAATGACATCCCCCGGACGCAAGTCCGGCAAAGGATGGCGGGCCGGATTCTGGCTGTAATGCACCAGGTTAACCAACAGGGCCGGCCCGTTTTCGCGCAGTACCCGGATCTGGGTGGTATCTGCAAACCGGGTCGGCCCGCCGGCATTGGCCAGCACATCCATAAATCCGGCACCAGTACTGTTTTCATATGCGCCGGGCGCCTGAACTTCCCCCATAATGTACACGGTGCGCTGGGTGGTGCTGATCTCTTCGACTTCGATAGGCGCGAAGATAATGCTGCCGGGTTGAATGGGCGGTAACTGCTCGGTCTTGCCGGAGTCTAAATAGGCCTTGAGATCGAATAGGGTAGGCTGGTTATTGGTGATCACCCGGATCTTGGTGACATCGGCGT
This sequence comes from Photobacterium sp. MCCC 1A19761, assembly GCF_037389125.1. Classification (NCBI taxonomy): domain Bacteria; kingdom Pseudomonadati; phylum Pseudomonadota; class Gammaproteobacteria; order Vibrionales; family Vibrionaceae; genus Photobacterium; species Photobacterium sp. MCCC 1A19761. The sequence goes on along the minus strand of NZ_JAZGTF010000002.1, from coordinate 253,082 downwards.
AACGCGTGACCCCGCCGGCGCGCATGACGGCATCGACCACGCTCATGCCCGGTTTGAAACTGAATGTGCCCGGATTGCGAAATTCACCGAACAGGGTGAGTCCGCTCTGTTGCTCTGCGTCACCGGCTTCGACCAGTGAGGCTGCATCGAACTGGATTTCGACATTGCCCAGTTGCGGCGAGGCGGCAACGAAAACCGTATCGCCACTTTCCAGCGCCGGCAGCAAGCTGAGATCGCCGCTATCGAGATACGATTTGTAATTCAGCGGCCGGGATTGCCCGTCGCGGGTGAGTTGCAACTTATCGAGCTGGGCGCCGGGTTTCAGCCCGCCGGCTGCGGTCAGGGCCATTTGGATATTGGCGTCGGCTGCCAGTGTCACAGTGCCGGGTTGGTTGACATAGCCCAGCACGCGAACCCGGATTTCACTGCTGAGCAAGCTGAGGGAAAACTCATCCAGATTCCGGTACACCGCGGCCAGCCGTTGGCGGATTTGTTGCTGGGCCTGCTGTTCATCCATCCCGGCGACGGACACTGCCCCCACTTCGGGCAGCAGCAGCTGTCCGCTGTCGCTAATGATGAAAGGTTGGTTGAATGCTTCCTCTCCCGGAAGCTGAATGTTGACCACATCTCCCGGTGCCAGCGTTTGGGCTTGGAGCCAGACGGGGCATAAGACCATCAGCAGACAAAGCAAAATCCGTTTCATAGCGACTCCCTAGGGGTGCTGATGCCAGTGTCTGATTGCGTGAACGCCCGGTGAAGGTACGGCAGAGGATGACTTCTCGGACAGCTCGGCAATCACCGTGCGTTCGGCCAGCGCTGCGGTACGGTCCGCGCCCGGATGGGCAAACTGATCACCGTGGCTGCGGGTGGTCAGTTGCGACGGAGACACGCCCTGGGTGACCAGGAATTCTTTCACCCGGTTGGCGCGGCGCAGTCCCAGTTGCTGGTTATAGGGCGCGGTGGCCTTGGCATCGGTATAACCGGTTAAGGTGATCAGCCAGTTGTCGCGGCGCTTTAAAATGGCAGCCGCATGGCGCAGGGCCTGCTGGTAGTCGGGCAGCAGCGCACTTTGATCCAGCGCGAACTGGTTGTCGACGGAGAAATACAGCATCAACTGGCGTCGCTCCTGAGCCACAGAAGCCCGGCTGATGCACTGGGTGTGCTCTTCCAGCCAGTCGAGCTGGTGGGTGATCAGGTGGACCTGCTCGTTGGCATCAATCAAAGAGTGTTGCACATCTTTATCGAACCCGGCTTCAGCTTCCTGCTTGGCCTTCAGGTAAAGGTGCTGCAACACCTGCAATTGGCCCGGCAGGCATTCCCGGGCACCACGGTTGGCCAACACTTCGATCTCCAGCCGCAGGTGTTCCACCTGGTGAACCAGTGCCAGATCGGCTTGGTTCAGCCTGGGATAGTGGGTGTTATCCCAGGTTGCACAACCGCCGAACAGCAGCAGGGGAAAAAGGATCAATCGTCTGTCCATGTCAAATCTCCGCACTGGTGATTAAAGGGATCACTTTGTCGATGCGTAGCATATTCATAAGCTGGCGGGGCTGGCCGTTGACATTGAGCAGGCGGAGGGTCCGGCCGCGGCTGCGCAGGCGTTTGTACAAAAAGACAATCGCGCCGATCCCGCAGGAGTCGATAAAGCTGACCTGGGTTAAATCCAGGATCACTTCCGTTTGTTCGGTCTGGCTCAGGGTCTCGAAATCGGCTTCAAGCTGCTTCGCCGAATAAGCGTCAAATTCGTTTGCCAAGGTCAGGGCAATTGCTTCGGTCTTTTCCATCACTGCTTCTCCTGAACAAGATGATCGATAAGGTGCATTCAAGCGGTTGGTCACATTCGGTCGATACAGTCTGGTCTGTGACGCAGGGTCTCTAGCACCCGGTCTCTAGCATTGGTTCTCTATAGATAAACAAGTTGCATGCCAAGGTTATTGTCCGCGACCGGCCATCATGATCCAGGCGGTTTTACCGATGATGCGTAAATCCATCATAAGCCATTGAAATGGCGAGCTAAGTGCCGTGGAGTAAGCATGGTCCCACAGCAGTTTGTTCTTCACATCGTCCAGGGTTTCGTCGTAGCCGTTGTTCACCTGCGCCAGTCCGGTGATCCCCGGTTTCAGACCGGCGGTGCGTTCGGCATAAAATGGCAATGCATTTTGCAAATTGCCGCAGAACTCAGGCCGTTCCGGCCGCGGGCCGATCAACGACATGTCGCCCCGGAGCACATTGAGAAACTGCGGCAGCTCGTCCAGACGGGTTTTACGCAGGAATTTACCAACCCGGGTCACCCGGGGATCCTGCCGGGACGCCCAGACTGCGCCGGTCTCTTTTTCGGCAAACTGCCCCATCGAGCGAAACTTGATCATGTGGAACAGCTCGACCCGGTGATGATGGATCTGGCCCACCCGCAGCTGGCGGAAAAACACCGGCCCCGGGGATTCTAGCTTGATTGCCAGCGCGATCAGCGGCCACAGCGGCAGGGTCAGGAGCAGGCCAAGGGTACTCAGCACCAGATCGGAGAGACGCTTGAGGATCCGGGTCGACAGGCTCTGGTACAGGTGCAGGGCCGCAGCGGGTTGCCATCCCTGGCGATACTGCCCGCCCAGGTAAGCCACCATGCCTTTCAGCGACGCCGTGTAGCCGCGCACCAGATAATTGAGCTTGACCAGAATCCCGGCGCGCACGTCGAGTTCGGGCAGCAGCGCCAGGCTGTATCCCAGGATTTGCGCGATGCTGAGCCCGGTGGCGATCAGGCTGCCGCTGAGTGCCAGGGCGAGGGAGAGCAACAGAAACAGGATCAAGAGAAAAGGCATCAGGGTGCGGAGCCCTTTGCCGGACATGAAGATCCAGGCACTGGTGAGCAGGGACGGGCGCAGCAGAAAGCGGCAGCGGATCAGCTGTTGCAAATTACCGGCCCCGATCCGTTCGCGGCGTTTCTGATCCTGCTGATCACTGGTTGGGGCCATCTCTACGCTGTTGATCGCCTGATTCAGCAGCACCTGAGAGCCCTGTTCGATGATGCTCATCGGCAGCATGAAGTCATCATTGATGGTGTCATGCGGCAGCGGGCGGAACAGGGCGGTGCGCATGATGTAAAACGCGCCGCTGCCACCCATGACATTGCCCAGGGCGGATTCGGAGCGGCGGATCTGGTTTTGCCAGGCCCAGTATTGCGCTTCGCCCGGTAGCGGAGTCGCCAGCAGGTACTGGCTGGTGAGTGCCCCGATGGCCGGATCGGCAAAAGCGGTGACGCTTTGTTGCAGGGCATCAATTGAAATCAGCGCCGAGACGTCGGTCAGTGCCGCGAAGGTTTCATGATCCCGGGCTAGATCCATCAGCTGGTTCAGGCGATAGAGCTTGCCGCGGTTATCCGGCGCGTCGATCAGGGTCAGTTGAAGACCGGCGGCATCGAGTCGGGGTTGCCAGTTGCGGATCTTCTCTGCGGTATCGTCGCTGCAACCGTCACAGGCAATGTACAGGTGCAGCTTGTCCGCCGGGTAATCCAGGCTAATCAGGTTCGCCAGCTTGGCTTCGATGTAGTCGCTTTCGTTATAGGCGCACATCACGATAGCCACTTTCGGCCAGTCACCGGAGGCTGCCGTAACAGCAGCCTCCGGGCTTTGGCGGCTGCGCCACCGGCTCAACAGGAGCATCACGGGTAAATAGATCAGGTGGTGATAGATAATCAGCACCGCAAGGACAATCAAGGTTCCCCAAACCCAAGCCATAACATTCTCCTTAATAGTGACAAGCCAGCTGTTCGTAGCGGGCGACTGTGGTGCGAATGTCGGCCACCCGGGCGACAAACTGCTGGTTCAGCTCACGGTACTTGTGATGCTGGATGTTGATTTTTGAGGCCAGGATCTGCGCCAGTGAACGGCTGTCTCCGGGCGCGAACAGGGTGCCGGTTGCCGGGTTGGTCAGCTCCGGAATGGCTCCGACCCGGCTGGCGACGACACTGCACCCGCAGGCCTGGGCTTCGAGCAGCGCCAGCGGCAGCCCTTCGCGTACCGACGGCAGGCAAAACAGGTCGATGGCCTGATAGAACCGGTGCATGTCTTTGACATGGCCGAGCCAGCTGATGCGCTCGGCCACGCCCAGCTCGGCCGCCATCTGTTGCCAATGCTGTCGCATGTCGCCATCTCCGGCGATCGCGACATGGATGGGCTGTGGCAGTTCCGGCAGCGTTGCAATCAGGGTTTCCAGTGCTTTTTCCGGCACCAGCCGCCCGGCACAGCCAATCAGAAAGGCATGCTCCGGCAGATGGAAGTGCGCTCTGGCCTCAGTCACGTTACCCGGAGTGAAGGTCCGGGTATCGATGCCGTTGAGGATCACCAGCGGCGCAGCCGTGTCGAGTTGTTCTGCCAGCGCGTTGGCCACCATCGGGGCATCGGCGACCAGCCGGATGTTTCGATTGAGCAGCAGCCGGGTGAGCCAGCGCTGTTTGGGATCCTCCAGGTGCCAGGCGTCATGCTCGGTATGCACGTGGCGGCAGGTCTCGCCCAGCAGGGCCAGCTTGCCGTACAGCAGGGGGCCGAGATGATGGGTATGAATGGCCTGCGCCTGATGGCGGCGGATCAGATGCCTCAGTTGCCGAACCGACTGCCAGGAAAAACCGGCTGGTTTATCCAGGAAATGCAGCCGATCGCCAAATTCGCGCAACAAAGGCCACTGGCGCAGGCTGTCCTCCCGGCTGCCTTCAAGAGCGACCAGGTGCATCGGGCAGTTTGCATGGCGCAGCAGGTTCAGACACAGGACTTCGATGCCGCCGGGCTGAAGGTGCTGAACAATTTGGATGATTGTTGCCGAAGTTGGCGTCTTCATAGGTGCGATCCTCATCTGGACGTCGCAAGGCCGGGATCCGTCCCAGAACGGCTGTCCGGGTGATCCGCTGTACCTGCTCAGTGGCGTAAATTCGGGTATCTGTCAGAACCATCAGGGTGGTCATGGACAGGCCAAGCCCCAGGCCGCCGACGATGCCGAGGACAAAACTGATCCACCAGGGCCAGTTGGTCGGCTGAGACGGGATATAGGGGGTATCGATAATTTTCAGCTTGTCCCGCTCTTCGAAACGGCCCAGCTGGCCGGTCACCTGCGCCATTTCGTAGCGCTCCAGTAACCGGTTGTAGATTTTTTCTTTCACCTCGAAATTACGCTCCAGCGATTTGAGCGATTTTTCGAGGTTGGCAAACTCGGCCCGCTTGCGGGTCAGGCTCTGGATTTGCTCCCGAAGGACCTGCTGCTTCTGTGCCAGCGCGTCAATATTGCTTTCAGCTTGTTGGTACTGCTCCAATTGGCTGATCAACAAGGGGCGGCTGGCCGCATCCGGGTGGTCACTCTGGTTCGCGGCCACGGTCCAGAGCTGGTTCAGCTCGGCTTCGCTCAGGTGACTCTGCTGAGTCAGCAGCCGCTTGGACTCCTGACGTAGGGTGTTGACCCGACGTAGCATGGCTTTGACCTCCGAGTGTTGGTTGGTGTAGCGGGCCCGGAGGATCGTGAGTTTGGCCTCTGCCTGGATCAGCTCGTCTTCCAGCAGCGACATCACCGGATTGGCGTTGATCAGCCGCTTCTTCAGCATTTCCCGCTCGGCTTCGGCCTGTTTGAGCGCCAGTTCGGTTTCCCGCAGCTGAGATTCGAGCTGGGCTACATTCTGGGTCTGGCTGCCCTGAATTTGCGGCAGGTTATCGATGTTTGCCTGCTTGAACCTGGCCAGGGTTTCTTCCGCCGCTTCCAGCTCGGATTGAGTTTCGTGCAGTTGCTGCGCAAGGAACTGCTCGGAACTGGAGACCGAGGTTTTTCCCGGCGCTTGCAGCCGCTCCAGAAACTGTTTTGACACCGCTTCCAGGATCGGCACCATCTGCTCGGGTCGGTCCCAGCTGAGGCCAATTTTGATCAAATCTGAGCCGGCCAGCGACAGGCGGAGCCCGCCGGAGAGCTTGTTGCGCATCCGGTTCAGTTCGTAGGGTGTTTCATCGGGAACCAGCGACAGGGTGGTAATGACCTCATTCAGGATGTAGCGGCTGTGGATCATTACCCGCAGGGCTTCCATCCGCTCCTCAAGATGGAACGAAATCGAGAGATCCTCCAGAAACGGGTTCATCAGCGCTGTCTCCTGAACCAGAATCGTGGTGTGGGAGTAATAGTTCTTGGGCTTGAGACCGTTGATGAAGGTGGCGACGAATGGCAGTAACACCATCGGCAGCACGATCAGGTAGCGGTACTTCCACAGCGCCTGCAGGATCGGATACAGCTGGGCAAAGAAACGTTGACGCATCTTAAGGCTCCCTGATGATCACCGTATCGGCCGATTGCCGGGGCTGGTATTGCTCGTTCAACCGGATGCTATGCTGTTTGGCCAGCTGGCGAATTGCCTTGATGCGTTGCTGGCTGATCAGCAGGGCGCGAAACGGCTGCTCATGGCTGGATGGCGCGACATCGAGCGTCCACGCCGGTGCGGTGTTGAACAGAGCAGTAATGTCGTCTTTCTGCCTGGCCGTGAGCGTGGTTTGCTCCTGGCTGTAATACAGCTCAAGACGCTGTGCGGACTGATTACCGGGGGATACGCACCCGGAAAGCAGCAGTATCGCGAAGGCGCTCCATAACGCTTTCATCGGCGGCTCCTGATCTGACCATGGGTTGATATCAGATCAGGAGCAAGGAGAGTGCCTAAATGATGCTGAATTCAGGCAAACAGGTCTGTTTTTCTTCTAAGATATTGTTTATCAAGATTAATACGGCTTCTCCCCGCATCTCCCAGCTTTCGTTCACCATGTGCTGGCGGGCTGTTTTCCGATATTGCAAACGATGTTGCTGGCTGAGATGGCAAAATGCGTCGATGGCGTCGAGCCAGTCCTGTTGGGAGGTAGCGACGGAAACCAGACACGGATACTGGCGGGCGGCGGGAAAGTTGCTGCTGATCACCGGGCAGCCCGCAGCCAAGTATTCCCGCAGTTTGAGCGGATCGCAGGCGCGGATCTGAGCGTTATCGACAAACGGCAGGATCGCGGCGTCCCAGTGCTGGACATATTGGGCCAGATGCTGATGCGGAACCGGCGGGTGAAATTTGATGTTGTCGCAGGCGTCGAGCAGCGGGGTGTCGCAGTCGCGGCGGCCGATCAGGTGGAAGTCGACTTCGGGCCGTGCGGCGGCTAGTTCGCACAGCAGGGTCTGATCCAGCCACTGGTTCAGGCTGCCGTAAAAGCCGATTTTATAACGCCCCTGCGTGGGGGACGGCGCAGGCGGATATGGATCCGGCTGCGGTGCGGCAAAGCGATGAAAGTCGACGCCGTGGCGCAGCAGATGGGTTTTCTGCGGTGAAAGCCGGCCCATTTTCTCGACCAGTGCCGGGCTGGCGCACAGGATCAGATCGGCCCGCTGTGCCATGTGCTCTTCCATTTGTTTGACCCGGAGGTGGTCCACCCCGGCGAGGCCGGAAAAATCATCGCCGCAGTAGTAAATCACTACATCGGCCTGCAAGGCATCCAGATAGTCGACGGCGCTGGGCAGGGCAGCCCAGACCACCCGCAGATGGCGCTTCCGTGCCAGTTGGCGTCGCACGGACAATTGATTGAACCACCGCAGTAGCGGGTGCTCCGCTAACGGCCAGACCAGCGGATGGATCACCGGAAATGGCGGCGGGAGATCGTCCCGGCGTGGGGGCGCGGTGAGCGCGTTGCGCAGCTTTTCCCGGATCCGAGCCAGATCCCGGGGACTCGGTGAGGGTTTGCGCAGGCCGATGGAATTGACCCACTGAATCGAAGCAAACTGATGCTGCAACGTGTTCACAGTATGCTGTGAGCTGGACGGGTGGCGGTTGTAATCTTCGCCGAATACGATGAGTTCTTTCATGAACGCAGCTTCTCTCATGATCGCAGTTTCTTTCATGAGCACAGCTTCTTTGTTAAGTGCATGTTCTTTCATGAGCGCACCTCCAGATTTTTGATCACGCGGGCCGGGTTGCCGCCGATGAGCACATTGGCCGGCATGGATTTGGTGACCACGCTGCCGGTCGCGACAATGCTGTTTTCGCCGATGGTTACCCCCTGAAGAATGGTGCAGCCGGTGCCGACCCAGACATTTTCCTTGAGATGAATCGAGCCGATTTGGTGGGCATCATCCGGCTCTCCCCGGGCGCGGCGCAGCGGGTCCACCGGGTGCCCCGGATATCCGGCGAGAAACACGCGCCCGGCCAGGCGGACGTTGTCCTCCAGCGTCACCCGGTCGCCGACGGCGATGGTGGTTTGCCAGTTGATGTCGACGTTATTGCCGATCACCAGCGTGGGTTGGGCGCTGCTGGTGCGACCGGAAAACGTGGTCGCACCGGAGATCCGGCATTGCTCTCCCAGTTCAATGCGCAGGTGACCGCTGATGAGGGGCATGCCGGAGTAAAGCTGCAGCCGCCGGGGCCGGATGGCAACCCGGGACAGGAACAGCGGCGTAAAATAGAGTTTCTGGAGCAGTGTTTGTCCCACGCTCACCAGCGCGCGGTGCAGCCCGTACACCAGGGAGTGGATCCCGGGGAGCACCGGCACCGTGAAGCCGTTCAATGCCTGATGCCACAGCCGGAGCTGGCTGACGTGGTCAGGGGAGAGATGTTTTTTTAGGATGGCTGTGATCATCGGTTTCTCCTTGTGTCAGTCGATTCAGGGCAATCAGTAACCCGATCAGGATGTACAACGGCCAGGTGAACCCCTGGGTCAGAAAAGTGCCTCCGACGCAGAATGAGATCAGACCGAGCCAGAGGCCCTCGGCAAAGGGCTGGAGATCATGCCCGCGGAGCCGCCGGAGCAACTGATAGCTGCTCATGAAGGCGCCTACTATCAGTAGCAGAAACAGTGCCAGCCCGAAGAAGCCGGTTTCGCCGAGGATTTGAAACCAGGTGCTGTGAACGGCGTGGTTTTTGCCGTCCCAGTGCGGTGAGTAGAAATAGTAATTGACGTAAAAGTTGTTGAGGCCGACGCCGGTAAACGGGTTAGATACAGCCATTCTGAAGGCGGCAACCCAGGCGTAGACGCGGCCCATCGCCGATTCATCAACGCCGCCTTCCGCCGCGCCGCCTGAGCTGCGATCGCTGATCCCGGCAGCCAGTACGAGCACCGCCAGGCTACAGACCCCCATGATCCCGGGGAGAACCAGATTCTTACTGCGCAGCAAAGTCATGGTGAATACCCCGGCGGCAATCCCCAGCAGGCCGCCGCGGCTCTGGGTCGCCAGCACCCCGAAGACCAGCGTCACAAAGCACGCGATTGTCAGGACGCGACGAAATTTGCTACCGGAAAAGCAATACGCGAGGGCGAAGGAGACCGGGAATTGCAGCACCAGCGCCAAATCATTGGGATCGCCCAGCATGGAGCCGATATTGCGGCCAATGGTGACGCGGGTGCCTTCGACCAGCCCGATGCCGTTCGCCTTGTTATACAGGGCAATGCCGGCAATCAGGACGCCGCACATCAGCAGGCCGGGCGGAAACAGCCGTAACTGGTTGAGGTGGGTCGGTAGCCAGCTGATGGCAAAGACCATGAGCACGATTTTGATATACGTGGAGTTAAAGCTGCCGAACGCCATCCCTTTATTGGAAGCCATCAGGCAGGAGACAAAGACCCAGAAGGAAAAGATACAGAGCAGGGTATGGACCCGGTGCCAGGCCAGCTGTCCGCGCATCATCCACAGCTGCCAGACCAGACCGGCCAGACTGGCGAGGGCCAGTAACTGCGGGATCTTAAAGGCCATCAAGACCGGAATCGCTTCGTGCAGCCGGAAATAGGAAAAGAAAATAAACCAGACGCAGATCAGGTAAGCATTGCGGATCAGCATCGGGAGTACAAAAAGCATACACAGCGCCAGTGCCAGAATGCCCTGCAGGTAATAGCCCACACCGATTAACGTGGTTGCTGACAGGGCGGCCAGGATGTGACGCTGCTGCTCAGTCATGGCGGTTGGTCTCCTGGCGCAGCTGTTGTCCCTCGCTCCAGAGCTGGTAGCTCATGGCAGCGATCACGGCGATGGTGAATGGGACCGTGTAACGCGCGAATTCGTCCGCTTGGCCCTGCGTCCATTGCAACAGCGTGATGACTGTCAATCCAACTAATTGTTTGCCAAGCGGACCGCTGGGATAGCATAGGGGCAGCAAGCGCTGGCTGACGGCCAGGAACAGGATCAGCCGGCATCCCTGAACCAGCAGCCCGGCCCCGATGGCGCCACCCAGACCGAAACGGGGGATCAGCAACCACATCAGCAACAGGGCCAGCCCGGCACTGACGGTTGAGATCACCATGGCGATATCGCTGTTCTGCTGGTAGTAGCAGCCAATGTTGAGCTGGGTGCTCATGTACTTAATGAACAGGAGCCAGGCCAGCCACGGCAGGATTTCACTGGCCAGCCGGTAGCTCTCCGGCAGCCATAGCAGCAGGAACGGGCAGCCCAGCGTAATCAACACCGCGGCAACCCAGGTGGCACACTGGCAACCGAACATACTTATCCGGGCAACGTATTGCTTTCCGATGGCGGAATGCAGGTGTCTGAAGCGTTGCGGGAACCACCATAAGTTGAACGGGTCGAGCAATAAGGTCGCCGCCATGGCCCACTGCATGGCAATGGCGTACACCGCCAGATCAGCAGTCCCGATGCTCCCGGCCAGCACAAACCGCTCTGCACCGAATGCGACAAAGCCTACTGTGCCGGAAACCGCGATGCCGATCCCGTATCGGAGTAACATGCTGGCATTGCGGCCGGTGAAGGTCGGCCATTGGCGGTGCAGCAGGACCCACTGAATAGCCTGGGCCAGCACCCCGGCCAGCATCAGCCCTTCCACGCCCATGTTCGGGGTGAGCAGCATCATGAACCCGCCCTGCGCGAGGGCAAATATGAGTTGGATGTTCATGAAACGCAGCGCCTGATCGTCAATACGCAGCTTGGCCAGCTGCAAGGCACTGTGGGTTCCCAGCATCAGGCTGACAATCAGGCAGCGGACGGAAAAGGTCGAAATATCACCGGGCAGCCAGGCCGCAACCCAATGCGGCCAGAGCAGGAACGGCAGCGCTGTCAGCACACTGGTCAGAACCGTCAGGCTCCAGGCACTGCGGTAGATCTGCGCCGTGTCGTACTTTGGATCATTCGCAAAACGATACAGGCTGTCGACCATACCCACCAGCATGAGCAGGGACACCAGATTCGCCAGGGTGACTAGAGTCGCGTATTCACCAAAGGTCTCCGGGGGCAGCCAGCGGGTGAGCAGCGGCTGCATCACCAGCCCGATCAGTTTGCTGACCATCAGTCCGATGGCATAAGCTGCGACGCTGGGCAGGCGCTGTAGCTGGGCGTAAATCGCCTCCATACTCAGACCCCCTGGACCAGGCAGGACAAGCGACCGGCATGGCGATCGGCATTGTAGAGTTCGAACACCCGTTGGTAAGCCTGACGGCGTAGTGGCGACAGGGCAGTAAAGGGCTGCTTGAGCACATGTGCCATCATCTGGGCCAGCGCATCGGCATTTTGCATCGGGACCTGTAAGCCCGATTGCGGGTCGAGGATCTCATTGCACCCGGCCAGATCGGAGGTGATCACCGGCAGGCCCAGCCCCATGGCTTCTTTGATCACCAAAGGGCCGGTATCCCGATCGCCGCTGGGGGCGATGCAAAAGGGTACAACCAGCGCTTTGTAATCCCCGGCGTGCTGGCGGAGCCACTGGGCATTCTGGGCGCCGAGCAGGGTGACTTGCCGCGCCAGCCCTTTGTCCTGCAGCCAGCGACGTAACACCGGCATCAGCGGCCCGTCGCCGACCACATCCAGCGAGGTGGTCGGCGGAAGCTGTTCGAAAGCGTCGAGCAGGGTATCGAGGCCTTTTTTCTCGACCAGTCTGCCGATGAACAAAAAATCCTTCCCCGGCACCCAGTCCGGGTTCAGCGGCGGGTAATGCGATGGCTCCAGGCCGCAGGCGACGTAGTGGATCCGGGTGGCGGTTCGGGTTTGCAAATGGTGCATCATGTCCTGGGTGACCGCGCAGCCGAAATCGATATGGTCGAGTTTGCTGTCCAGATCTTCCGGCGCGGAATAGATGTCTGCGCCGTGACCGACCAGTGAGACCGGAATCCCAAGCAGTCTGGCGGCGACAATAGCTGTCGCGGCACTGTGCCAGGCAAAGTGGGCGTGCAGATGGTCACAACCCGTCCGACCGGCCAGCTCGGCCAGGATGGCCCCTTGCTTGAGCAGGGAAAGATAGGAAAACCCTTGCTGCCGGGCTAGGAAGCGATGGCTGGCACCGACGTTCAGCAGGTAGCGCAGCGCTCCGGCGGACAGGCGGTCAGGGATGTACTGGCAGCGCTCGACCAGCGCCTGATCGGCAGGTTGAAACTGCGCAGTGGCTGCAAACGCAAAGGGCTGAACGGCGTGCCCCTGACGCATCATCGCCCGCATCTCGACGCCAATGAAGGTTTCAGAAAGGACAGGAAATGTCGGAATGACATAACCGATTTTCTTGAGGTTTTGCTTTGTCATGCCGTGCTTAGTCATGGATGCACTCCTTCATGCCGAGAATCAGATCCCATCTCCTGCGGGTTGCCCGAACGGGCGAGAAAACAGGACTAATCCCTGCGTAGCAATTTGTGTTCCGACTTGGGACTTGCTCTCTGGCGTGCTCTTTGCACCACTCTGATTGGTGTTGCCGAAAAGCGGTGCCGGGAGACGGCACAAGGACTTGGCAAATTTGATGATTGCAATTTGACGATTGTGACGCCTCTGCCACGGTCACGGCTGATTGACGAGGCGTGATCCGGACCGGCCGGATGCAGGGCGACTCACAGGAGAGTGCTGATGAATACATGCAAGCTCACCGTGGTGATGCCGACCTATAATTGCCTGTCGACCTTACCGAAAGCGGTTGAAACTGTGCGCCGCCAGGGGCAGGCCGTCGAGATCCTGGTGGTCGACGACGGCTCGGTAGACGGCACACAAGCCTGGCTGCAGGCGCAAACGGATATCCGGGTGATCCGCACTGAGCGGGTTGGTGTTTCCGTGGCCCGTAATCTGGCGATTGAACAAGCCCGTGGCGAGCTGATCGCTTTCCTTGATGCGGATGATTATTGGCATCCTGAAAAACTGATGCATCAGCTTGCATTGCATGATGCAAATCCGCAACTGGTGATGAGCTTCACCGATTACCGTTTTTTGATTGATGATCAACCCTCAGCGCTGCGCTGCTTTTGTTTCTGGCCGGGTTTTACCCGTCGCCTGTCAGCGTGCGGTGATCCGCAGTCGCAGGTTTTCCTCGATTTCCTGAGTGCCGTGTATCGGGAAAATATGATTGGTACTAGCACTGTGATTGCCCGGCGTGATGCGTTGCTGGCTGTGGGGGGATTTGATCCCCAGTTTCGCTCGGCCTCGGATTGGGATGTGTGGCTGAAACTGGCCCGGCAGGGACCGGTGGGGGTAGTGAACCAGCCCTTGTGTGATTACACCTTTGGCCGGGTCGGGGCGATTTCCGGGAACCACGAGCGGCGTGCGGCGGCCATGAAACAGATCCTCGACCGCCATGCCGCCTCGGTACGCACGCAACCACTGACCTTGCTGGCGGGGTATCAGCGCTGGTTTTCGGCCACAGCTGACTGCTACCGGGCACGGCACGCATTTGGTGGGGCGGTACTTCGCGAGCTGATGGGTTTTTGCCTGAAGCCGGACTGGCCGCGGTTGAAAGTGATCTCCGGGGATACGTTGCGATGGCTGTCGTTGCGCGCCTGAGGCGAAGGGAAGCTCGAAGTACCTGATGCCATGAAAGAGGGCTTTGCGCCCTCCTTGGATTTCCGGTGGCAATTAAGAGGAAATTGAGATGTGTTTTACATCTTTCGCTGGTAGCTGCCGTCTTGGGATCTTCAGCATTAATACACCGTCTTTCAATTCGGCGGTAATTGCTTCTTTATCGGCATCGTCGGGGAGCGACAGGGTGCGCTGGAAAGCCCCGTAGCGTCTTTCAATTCGGTAAAACTGGCGATCTTTATGTTCTTCCCGCTCTTCTTTGTCTCCCTTAATGGTAAGCACATCCCCTTTGAGCTCGATTGAAAGTGCTTCTGCAGATAAGCCCGGCACGTCTAAGGTGATGTCATATTGCTGCTCATTACCGGAAACATCGATTTTGGGTCTGAAGCTGCTTTGGGATTGCAAGCTGTCAATGTACTCCGATGGTTGTTGGTTGTCCCAGATTGAGCGGTTGGCTGGTGTTCGAAGGGAGGGCATGCCAAAAGCATTGGATACATCATCAAACAGCTGTTCCATTTCCTGACGCAGGCGAAGCAGTGTATCTGCGCCTTGCGGAGTGATACGTTGCTGGGCTTCTTCCCGGGTCACAGGAATTTGGTTCGCTGATTTGTCAGCACTGTCTTCGTGCTTAAACCAGTTCCAGGGGTTGAGTTTTGTAAGGTCCATGATGCTTTCCTCAGTTTATTTAAGTTAATGCTAAGCAAGGTAAACGAGAACAAAGACACTTTATGTATAGAAACTGCCATGGCGAATTCAAGGGACTCATGCAATGAATATTGCGATGTTGTTCGTGATAGCGGCGATTAAGTACGTCATGTGGTGTGTCCGAATAATCAGACAATATGAAAAGAAGGGTATTTTTATTTTTGAATGAATACAATATAGGAAAAATCACTTGTCATAAAAAAATGCCACAAAAAAGTGATAAGCATTAACAATTAACGACGCTAATCATAAGAAATCATCATAGACGCTAAAAAATAAGACGATCTTGATTGAAATTTTAAGTGGGTTTAATTGCTTGAATTATTATGATTCTATTTGTATGAGATCAATATATTCTTATTGTTAAGACGTTTTCTTTGAAAAATACGCTGTTTTGAATTTGACTCACTTGCCCGAATCGCCATCATGGTGGTCAAAAATAGCACCAGTTTAAGGTGGTGCGAGGGATGTCGCCGTAGCCGTAGATACAGAAATCTAGTCATCGAGCGTGAGACTCTGGCGTATTTGGCCAGTGCTCGCCCAGAACCATCAATCTCATGATGCATCAAGCGCAACGGGCGTACTGACCCGAGGCTGTGCTTTGGCGTGTGTGCCGTGTCGAGTGAATACAGAACAGGAATCAAAAATGAAAAAAGCATTCGCGACGATCTTCGCTTTGGCTTCGTTGCCCGTACTCAGTTACGCCAGTGAATTTCGTGCGACCTTGCCGATGGCCAGTAAGCATTATGATTGCGCAAGCGAACAGTGCCTTAAATTAAACGAATCGAACCCGGGTTTTGGCGTGGAATATGCCGGTTTTGGTATTGTCGGTTATAAAAATAGTTATTCCCGACAAAGTTTTGTTTTTTATAAGGCTTTTGAATATGACCCCTATGACTATTTTGGCTTTGGCATCCGCTTGGGCGGTGTCACCGGGTATGAAGAGGAGTCCGGCCTGCCGGTCATGCCGTTGGCCCATCCTTACCTGCGCCTGTTACCGTTTGACGGGCTGAGTTTTAACCTCGGTGCTGCGCCGGTAGGCTTGATTGATACCAAGAACTATAACTTGGTGGTCACACTCGACTCGCAAATTACTTTTTAGCGGCATCAAGCCGTTTTACCGCATAAAAAACAGGGCACCCAGGTGCCCTGTTGAATATCTGTCCGGGGGCTGTGGAAGCCTACACCTTGAACTGGCCCACCAGTTGCTGGAGCTGCGCATTGGCGGATTCCAGAGCGGTGGCGTGTTCGCTGGAAGAGCGACCGTGCTTGTGCAGTTGTTGCAGCATGGTGCGGATCGAATCCATGCTTTCATTGATGCTCTCGGCTACCTTGCTTTGCTCATTGGCCGCGGTGGCAATTTGCAAGCTGATGTCATCCACCTTGACAACAGACTCGGTCATGGTGGTGATGCCCTGATTGACGTTTTCCGTCACCTCAGCCGTACTCAGGCATTGCTGCTTGGTGTCGGTCATGGCCGCAACGGTCTCGTCGACGCCGATCTTCAGCAGATGGAGCATTTCCTCGACTTCGGTGGTGCTTTCCTGGGTTCGGGCTGCGAGGTTGCGCACTTCATCGGCAACCACCGCAAAACCGCGACCCAATTCACCGGCACGCGCTGCTTCAATAGCCGCATTCAGGGCCAGCAGGTTGGTTTGCTCGGCGATGCCGCCAATCACCTGTAACACAGACTCAATCGCCGCCGCGTTCTCCTGCATCCGGGTGACCTTGTCCGAGGTGAGCTCTACGTTCGAAACCAGACTACGGACACTGTCCGTGGCCTGTGCGGCTGAATGACTGGTCAGGTCGGACTGCTTCTGCGCTGCGTTGGTGATCTCGGTGCTTTGTGCGGTATGGCCGGCGACATCCTGAGCGGACGCGCTGAGCTGGTTGACGGCTGTGGCCACCATATCGGTTTCGTTGACATGCTGCTCGAGGACGTTCAGGGTTTTCTCGGTCACTTCCGTCATGGCACTAATCTGCCGACTGCATGCCTGGTTCGCCTGCATCACATTGTTCATCAGGTTTTGCAGATAAATAATGAAATGATTCACCGACTCGGAAATCGCATCCACTTCATCGTTGCCTTTCACCGGCAGGCGCATTCGCAGGTCGGCGTCACCGGCCGACAGGGAGTCCACATTGCGCTTCAGGCTGTCGAGACGCTTGGTGAGCTGATTCAGCGCCAGGAACAGGATGAGCAGCAGCAGGGCGACCATCGGCAGCTGGATCTCCGCCAGGGTTCCCAGCATCTGCTGGCTTTGTGCGGTCAGTAGCCGGGTAGGCTGCGCGACACCGACCAGCCACGGTGTGCCTTCCACATCTTTCAGCAGCAGGGTGTACTCTTCCTGGTTCTGGGTGAACTCGACCCGGTCGTGGGACTGGCGCAGGGCGCTGAGCATGGCGTTGGCCAGCGGATAGGGGTGATCGGCCAAATTGGTCAGAATCACATTGTCACTGGTCAGTTCACGGTTCTTGCTGAGAATTTTACCGTCACGTTCGACGATCAGGATCTCAGCGTTGAGCTCCCGCTCCTTGTCGGCCACCAGGGTGTTGAAAAAGCCCAGGGTGACATCGACGGTGGAAACGCCGTATAGCTGACCGTTTTGGTAGATGCCCATGGCACAGTTGGTGCGGGGCTGGGTGCTGGCCCCGTCTTTGTAGGCGGCGGCCCAGGCACAGGTGCCGCGTGGGGCATGCTGCCCGGCCAAGTGCCAGGGTTGGGTAAAGTAGTCCGGGGCCTCGGCGCTGTTCCAGAATATGTTTTCAATCAGGCGCCCGCTGGCGTCCCGGTGATAAAAGGTACTGGCGCGGTCCTGTCCCGGCATACGTTGATTGGGCAGTGGCCAGATCCCGCCACCGAAAACCAGCTCGTTGCCATACTGGTCAACCAGGAAAGGCAGCAAGCGATCAATCTCGGGGCTGCTCAGCTCGGGGACGAGCTGTGTGGTGGCGCGTTGCTGCGCCTGAACAGCAGATAAGGCATGGCGGATGTCAGTGGAAATCTCTCCCACTGCCAGAACCAGGTTCTGCTCTCCAACGTGACGTAAACTCGGCTCGATCCATCGCTGTATCCCCAGCCAGGTGAGCACGCTAACCAGCAAGGTAAAGCCGATCAGTATCGCACTGTATCGCTGCTTAATGGTGGTGAACGGACTGTTCATGGAAACCTCAGTATATCGAAAATTGATGATGTCAGATTGTTATTAGAATGAAAGGCTTGTCTTGATTGCTCTATATTTCGAAATCGAAAACAAACGGATTTAACATAGCATGTAACATCTTGTTAATGATCGATTTCAACCAAAAGTGTGAGCGTGTGAACATGATGGGAAACGGAACTCAGAAGATGCTCAGGAACTGCTATATTTTTAAGTTATTGTTTTTATATCTTGTTTGTCGCAAGAGCCTTTGGCGACTGGGGATGCTTCGGTGCGTATTTTCCTGATTTTATCGCGCCCGACGGAGCGCTCAATCGGTATTTTTGCAAACTTGCATTACAAATGATTGACAAACAAAGCCCCCCTGTGAGGGATAATTTGGTTTGAAAATTCAAAACGTTAATGCTATAGCGTGCGAGATAAGCCGCCGCATTCAGCTTGGGATGGAATGCGGCATCAGAGACAGGAGACCGGGCTGTGCCGGTCAGGGCTGGTTGAGATTGTTCAGGATGAAAGCGGCAATGGCCTCGGGATGGTTGAGATCGAGCACCGGGAGCGGACAGTCGGCCGGGGCCGACGCATCACTGGCAAAGGCGGTGATATACGGGTCCGTCGGATAGAGCAGCGGCTTGCCGTAGCTGGGCCGGTGAATTTCGATCTTGGGAATGGGGGCTTCACGAAACCCTTCGACCAGCACCAGATCCAACTGGTTGTGATCCAGCTGGTCAAGACATGCCGTCAGCGTTGGCTCTTCACGGGTCGGCTCAGGGTATTCGAAATAGAGCATGTGTCGCTCCCGGGTCGCCATGAGAGTTTGGGCGCACCCGGCGTGCCGCAACCGGTAGCTGTCTTTGCCCGGGGTATCGGGATCAATGGTGTGATGGCTGTGTTTGATCAGCCCGATGCGCAGACCGTGTTGCTTCAACAACGGGATCACTTTTTCCAGCAAGGTGGTTTTCCCTGAGCCGCTGTATCCGGCGAAACCTATAATTGGAGTCATAGACATAAAACGTGTAAGAAACATGCCCACATCCTAAAGGAAAGCCAATGACCAGACTAGTTGCGATTCAAACGGATATCACCACGCTGGAAGTGGATGCGATCGTCAATGCGGCCAATACGTCGTTGTTGGGCGGTGGCGGTGTCGATGGTGCCATTCACCGGGCGGCGGGCCCAGAGCTGTTGGCAGAGTGCCAAACCTTGGGCGGTTGCCGCACCGGTGAAGCGAAGTTGACCCAGGGGTATCAACTGCCGGCCAAATATGTCATCCACACTGTGGGGCCGGTATGGCACGGGGGGATACACGAGGAAGTGACGCATTTGTCCAATTGCTACCGCCGCTCGCTTCAACTGGCCCGGCAGCACGGGGCGAGGAGCATTGCGTTTCCCTGTATCAGTACCGGGGTTTACCATTTTCCCAAAGCACGCGCCGCGGAGATTGCGGTGGCTACCGTGAAAGCGACGCTGGATGACATCGACAATGCCATGGATGTGGTCTATTTCGTCTGTTTCAGTGATGAGGATTTGAAGCTGTATCAGGCCATTTTACAAGCGTAAACCGGGTTGTATCAAAATTGAGCTGCTACTGCTTTTTTGCGTGCTCAGAAATGATAGCGTCTAAAGTTAATGTGTAGTTTGTGAGCCTTGGTTCAGACCCGTGCTGAATCCATCAGGCTCCCGTCAAAGTCGTGATCTGGCTGTTGTGACAGGATGTCGCTGTAACGGAGACGACCAATATCAAATAAGCATCAGGGAGAGTGCAATGTGGGCAACTTTGGATTTTGAAGCCTCGGGATTATCCGATCAGTCTTACCCCATCGAAGTGGGATATTCTTTACCCGATGGCCAGGGTCATAGCATTCTGATCAATCCGCAAACCGCAAGCGGGGTCTGGCAATATTGGGATGACTACGCGGAGCAGGAAATCCACCGCATATCGCGTCAGGAGCTTTATCGCGAAGGATGGCAGGTGGTTGAGGTGTGCCTGCATCTCAATGCGGTGCTCGGGCAGTATGAGCATGTGTTTTGCGACAGCCAGTGGGATTTGTTCTGGCTCGGGCGACTCTACCATGCCGCTCACATGCGGCCATCGTTTCTCCTGACGGAGATCGGCCATTGGCTGATGCAGGAAAACGGGATTAATCGCGCTCAGTTTCAGCTGGCGTTGGAGGAAATCGGGCCGGCAAAGCATCGTGCCATGCAGGATGCCCAGCAAATTCGTCTGGCGATCAGCCAGTTGGTCAAGTAGTGACTCGATTAAGTCGTTATGCGGTCAACTAGCCATTCGGGCAGTGCCGGACTTCGGTGGTGGCCGGGGCAATAAAAGTTCAGCGGTACTTTCCCTCTCGGGTGGTAACCGCTAGAATTTTCTTTTGTTTTTTGCTGGAATGCGCCTTTGTTTTCTGATTCTGCGTCAACATCTACTCGCCTGCGATGCGCCGTGTTCAATGTCTCGATGTCCGCTCCGGAGCCAGGTGAAATTCTGGCGCAAACGGCAGTCTGCGTTGATCCCCGTTTGAGCCGTCTGGCGGCCATTATTCAGCATATCCGCCCCGATCTCCTGATGCTCTGCGAGTTTGACCATCCCGGCACGGGTGGCGATGACGGGAGTCTGGCGAACTTTTGTCGCCATTATCTTGAGCGTTCCCAGCATCAGAAATCGCCGATCACTTATCCTTACCGGTACTGTCCGCCGACCAATACCGGCTTGCTCAGCCCACATGATCTGGATGGGGATGGCGTGCTGACACTGCCGGGGGACGGGCTGGGGTTCGGTGAGCACCACGGCCATTTCGGTTTTGTGGTGTTGTCCCGCTATCCGATCCTGGCGTCGCAGATCCGCAGCTGGCAGCAGTTTCGTTGGCAAGATATGCCGGATCACCGGATCCCGGCGGATTACTACAGCCCTCAGGCACAGCAAGTGTTGCGCTTGTCGTCTAAAAATCATGTGCTGGTTCCGGTGCAGGTTGACGGGCAGCAGCTCAACCTGCTCTGTTGCCATCCGACCCCGCCGGTGTTTGACGGGGCAGAGCAGCGCAATGCCCGACGCAACTTTGATGAATTGCGGCTGCTGACGGAGATTATCGATAATGCTTCCTGGCTGCGCGATGATCAGGGCAAGTCTGGCGGGCTGGGGCCTGAAGATCAGTTTGTGGTGCTGGGCGATCTCAATGCTGATATGGCGGATGGTGACGGGATCCAAGCCGGGATCCGCCGGTTGTTACTGCATCCGAAAATCAATCGTCAGGTCAGTGCCGGAAAGCATACGCCGAAAAGTCTCGGTGGTCGTTTTCATCTGCCGTGGCAACCACGGCAGGGGCGGGCGACGGAATGGACCCATCTTGCCGGGTTGCGTCTCGACTATGTGCTGCCGTCGGCGAATCTGCCGGTGCTCCAGTCCGGGGTTTTCTGGCCGGATAAGAAAGATCCGCTTCGCCCCCTGATTTGCGATGAACAAGGGCGGCCAAGAGCCCAGGCCGGATCGGACCATCGGTTGGTGTGGGTGGATATGATGCTGGCACCGGACGTATCCCGGCAGCATGCAAATGTTTCTGTTGAATCCCGGACTTTGCCCGCAGCCGGTCCGGATGTGATGGCGAAAAGGTGACACCTCATGGAGACCCTGTCTTTGTTTCCACCCGAAGCTTCGGGTGAGTGGCTTGATATTCCCGATGGCCGGTTATACTGGGCACCGGCGTTCTTTTCTGCGGCGCAGGCGCAGACCTATTTTGAGCAGCTCCGGGAAACGCTGGACTGGCGGCAGGAGCAAATTCGTATTTTCGGTCGCAACGTCTGGCAACCGCGGCTACAGGCCTGGTGCGGTGAAGCATCGTATACCTATTCCGGTTTAACTCTGCATCCGGCCCCCTGGACCCCGGCGTTGCTGAGTATCAAAACCGCGTGTGAAGCGGTTTGTGATCAGCGATTTAACTCGGTGCTGGCCAACCTGTATCGCGATGGGCAGGATTCGATGGGCTGGCATCAGGATAATGAGCCCGAGCTGGGGCCGCAGCCGGTGATTGCCTCGGTCAGCCTGGGCGAAACCCGCCGCTTTGTCCTGAAGCATCTGCACAGCAAACAGAAAATCACCTTCGATCTGACTTCGGGCTCCCTGCTGATCATGGCCGGGACCACCCAGCAGTACTGGACTCATGCGATCCCGAAGTCCAGGCAGCCCTTGTCCGCGCGGATGAACCTGACCTACCGAACCATCTATCCGGCCGCTGGTGCCGGCGTCTAGCGGGCTGGTACTGTCCCGAGCGGGCGTAATTAGTGCCTGAGATCACATTCAACATGAGCGGGGAGATGCTTTTGACGCGGTGCTGACGCATGGATTGTTATTTTTGCTAGCGTTATTTGGCATTGATTACCGATACTTATACCAACTTGCCTGAGGCAATGGTCTGCCATTGCTTTCGGCTGGGATTGAAGAGATGAGCCTGCGGCAAGGCTCATTTTTGCCAAGGAGAGGTTTATGAAATCCTTTAGCGCCGTGTTGTTCCTCTGTTTTTCACTGTTGTCCGCTCCCCTCTGGGCTGACGTTGCTCCCGCTGTCCGGCCGGAAACTCGTTTGCCGGAGACCCGGTTGCCGGAGTCTTTGGTCCAAACCAGCCCGGCGGCGGCATCCTACGCCCAGGATGCTGCATTGATTAAGGCCACTTTTGAATCCAAGCTATATACCTTACCGCCGTATACGTTGGGGCACTACGGCTTGCGACTCTATCGCCAGACCCAGGATGACCGGTATGCGACCGCAGTTTGGACGGATATGGCCCGGGTGGCCAGTCGCCTCAACAAGTTTGCCGCTGAAGTCCATACGCCGGAGCAAATCCGTAACTATTCCAACAAGAAGATCAACAGCTATCGCCAAAAGAAGGGAGAGCGGAGTGCGTTCCGGTATGAAGTGACCCAATCCCGGCCGGAATACCTGTATCTGGGCGTTGGCTTGCTGGGTTCCATGGCCCGGGCGGACGAGTACGGGTTGAAGCATCGCGAGGATGCCAAACTGCGCGAGGTGATCCGCCGGTATGACTTTACCCGTTACGCGGCCGATCCGGCGATGATCCGGGCCTGGGCTGCGCAACTGGCCAACCAGGTGTACTGGCTCAAACAACTGGGCGAGCAGGATGTAGTCGATGAATTTATTGAGGCATTCAAGGCGACGTATCCGGACGCACAGGATGCGACGCTGAGCGAGCAGCAGTATATGAATAAGATCTACGGGCTGACGCATATCATCTTTGCCGCTTCCGGGTATTATCAGCATCCGGTGAGAGAACAAGAGTTTCAGTGGATTTTTGATTACTATCGCCGCAACATCGACACCATTTTGGCCCGGACCAAAGAAGATGTGATTGCGGAAGTCGGGATTAACTTTCTGCTGGCGGGTTTGACATCGGACCCGGTAGTCGAGAAAGCCCGCCGGGCGATTCAGCAGGGGATCGACCGTCGTGCCGGGATGATTCCGTCTGTGAAAGGAGAGACTGATCTCGATCAGGGTGAGCATCGTAATGTGCTCGCCATCATGTTGCTCGACTGGCAGGGCGCTCGTGCGGTTCCGACGGTCGCCGGGCAACCTGAGCTGTTTACTGCCGTGCCTTACGGTTTGATCCCTCGTGAACCAAGGCAAAAAGTACAGCCCTAAGGTTTCGCTCTGTCGTCCGCCGGTGCTCAGACCGGCGGCGCTTCTCAAGCTTAATAGGTGTCCGAAAGCTGGAAATACCGACCCTTGATACTGGTGACGGTAAAGGTTTTGACCGTGAGGGTGTCAGACCAGTAATTTGCCGGCCAGCCGGCTTTCAGTTTCAGGTGACGGAGGAAAAGCTCCGGTGCCGGCAGCTGTTGCCAGACCTGGGGGAGAAACAGGGCTTGTGCATGGTGATCGGACAAGACGACACCGACCCGATGCTGTTTCAGATAATCAATGAGTGCTTGCTCTGAATCGACTGCCAGCACTTGGGGCTCCGATAGCACTGAGATTTCAATCATTAGCTTATCCAGCTGATCTTCGGTCAGCGGCATAAATCGCCGATCCTGATAAGCGCTGTCCCTGGCTTTGTTGTGTACTTCCAGTACCAAAGGTTCATTGGCTGTCATGGTCCCCAGGCATCCTTGCAACACGCCATCAACTTCCAGGGTCACAAAGCACGCACCGGGCCGGAGGAGCTTGTAGCCATAGAGATCCAACTGAGGCGGGTGCGGCAGTTCATCCGAAAAATGGCCGCGAATTGACTCACGCGCAACATCCAGTAGTTGCGTGAGCTCTCCCTTATTGAGTTTCTGAGACGAGGTAACTGACATATCCAACAACTCTCTCCTTATCTCCGGCAGTATCTCCGGAATTTTTTTGTGTTATGCGGGTTAGTTGATAATGGCGCTGTTTGGCAAGTTGCAGTAATGCATTAATGCCGGTGGAGCCGCAAGCCTGCTCTGGGTTTAGCGACGCCCGGTAATGTTCGATCAGATCGCAGGTCTTGCTGTCTATCTGCTGTGCTTGCGCATAAGGATGATAGTGACTGAGATCGCTGCTGATCACCAACAGGGTCTGATCACCCTGCCAGATGGTATCCAGGATCCGGGCGACGACGGTTGGGGAAACATCACTGGTTAAGAGCGGCAGTAAACTGAAATTACTTAAACAGGTTTGCAGAAAGGGCAACTGAACTTCCAGACAGTGCTCGAAGGCGTGCGCTTCATCTGATAAATGAATATCGGCTATTTCACTTAGCTTTTCAACACATTGTGTGTCAATCGGCACATCGCCCAACGGGGTTGAGAAATAATGGGCCGTCGGCAGGGCACAGCCTTTGAAATAGTAACGGTGGCTGGGGCCCACCAGAATCACCTTGTTGATGGTCGCTGCCTGGGACTTCAGATGGCGATAGGCATCCGCCGCGACTTTGCCGGAGTAGATATAACCGGCATGCGGCACGATCACCGCCCGAATATTTTCCGGCTGTCCTGCACCGGCCCCGAGCCAGTGTGACAGTTGAGACTGTAGGTTTTCCGGGGACTTATCATAAAAGCTCCCCGCAACGGCTGGTGGACGAATATTCATAGAAATCACGCGGTTATTTCTGGCAATACTATATTTAGTATAGGAACAAATGACTCTGTTGCGGGTGTTCTATGCACCAACCTCCTGAATTTTTTAAAACTGAATACTGGCACCGGCTGGAAGATGGCCGGGTGATCTGCGATGTGTGTCCGCGCCACTGCCGGTTGCGGGACGGAAAACGGGGCGCCTGTTTTGTCAGGCAGGCCAAAGATGGTGAAATTGTGCTGACCAGCTATGGTCGCTCCAGCGGGTTCTGTATCGACCCTATCGAGAAAAAACCGCTCAATCACTATTATCCCGGCAGCTCCGTGCTGTCGTTCGGAACGGCCGGATGCAATTTAGGTTGCAAATTCTGTCAGAACTGGAGTATCAGCAAGTCGCGGCAAATCGACACGTTAGGGGCCACTGCGATGCCGGAGCAAATCGCCCGCGCAGCACAGCGATATGGGTGTGACAGTATTGCCTTTACCTACAACGATCCGGTGATTTTTATGGAGTATGCGGTCGACTGTGCCCAGGCCTGCCACGAGCTGGGTATTCACAGTGTGGCGGTCAGTGCCGGCTATATCTGTGATAAACCCCGGGTGGCCTTCTATCGTGATATGGATGCGGCCAATATCGACCTCAAGGCGTTTACCGAGCGTTTTTATCATAAAATCTGCAGTGGCCACCTGGCGCCGGTCCTCGATACCTTGTTGTACCTGAAACATGAAACGGATGTCTGGTTTGAAATTACCACCTTGCTGATCCCGGATGAAAACGACAGCTCGGCAGAGCTGGACCAGCTGACCCGGTGGGTGGTGGATAATCTCGGCCCGGATGTGCCGATTCATTTCAGCGCTTTTCATCCTGATTTTAAGATGATGGATAAACCCAGAACCCCGCCGGAAACCGTGCAGCGGGCGAGGGAGATCGCACTGGCCAACGGGATCAACTATGCCTATGTCGGCAATATTTTCGACGAAGCAGGCGATAGTACCTATTGCCCGGGCTGTCATCGCAAAGTGCTGGTGCGAAACTGGTATGAGTTGGGCGAGTGTGCGCTTACCGACAGCGGGGCCTGTCGTCATTGCGGCTATCAGATCGCAGGTCATTTTGCCGCGCCGAAAACGTTCGGGCGACAACGGATCCCGGTTCATATTACCTGAGCCGCAGGAGCTGGATTAGACACCGTAGACGCGACGGCGCTTGTCAGAGCGTGGATCTTTCCTTAATCTTAGCGACCGGATTTCCCTGAACTGAAGATGAAAGTAGATGCCTGATATGACCTTTGAACAGCTGGCCGGTTACCAGAACCTGGTGATCACCCAGCCGAACTGCCCATTTTGTGTAAAAGCCAAAGCCATTCTGGATGAGCGCGGCACGGCGTATACAACGCTGGTACTGGGGGCCGATCTGGCGAAAACCACGATGGTTGATTTTGTTGAACAGCAAACAGGCAATACGGTACGCACGGTGCCGCAAATCTTCCTGGACGGCAGTTACATCGGTGGTCACGACGATCTGGTGGCCTTTCTGGCGCGACAGGTGGACGGCGACGCCTTCGGTGATTTCGAACTGTAACTGGGTCTGCCCGGAGCTGCCTGCCCGGTGCTGCTTGCCCAGTGCTGACTGTCTGAAGGGGTAGCGCTTGGTGAGCTGAGCGATATGAACCTGAACTGAAAGAACTGTGTGACACGCGAACAAGCCCGTTGAAAAAAGGACACCTGCATTTGCGGTGTCCTTTTTTTATGTGTGTCGAAGAAGAGGGTAAATCAGTTGGGTTGAAATAGGAGACAGATCACGAACCGGATTGACCCAACTGCGGTTTGACGACGCCAAAGTGCGAGTCGTTTCATGTGACTTGGTAGACATAATCGCTGTATGTGGTCTCATCTGACCAGACTCTCTTGATCTGTATCAACAATCCATTTTGCGCCCTGGCGGTATGATTTACCTCGATGAATACCCCACTCCAATCAGAAGCGACGAGCGTTATTTTTTTGGCATTTTTAATTCATACAGGTGACGCGATGGTTGCATGTAAACCGGATTAAAATGCGAATGGGAGCGGGGGATTGCGGTCATTTTGAGTAGGAAAAACCTATACCAATGAAGTATAAAATAAATGGGTTTCTATATTACGACGCAATAGATGGCACGCTAAAGCTTGAAGAGCAGGCTGCCAGCGACACGCAACTTTCCATTACCGCCAATGCATTATTGTTTTTTTTAATTCAGCATCCGGGCGTGCTGACCCGTGATGAAGTGATGACTAAGGTATGGGATGACAATGGCCTGATTTCATCCAACAGTAACCTGAACCAATACCTGAGTTTGCTGAGAAAATCTTTTCGCAGCTACGGGATTGAGAATGTGATTGTCACCATTCCCCGTGGACGGTTGGAACTTAATCCCGGGCTGGACCTTGAGATGGTGGATGATAATCCGTTGCATCCGCTCTTGCAGCAAGCCAATACGGACCCCGCGGTTGCACCCGAGCCATTGGCCAAAGAGAGTAAGGCGGCGCAGCTTCCGCCACAAACCGAGCAACAGGAACGCAACTGGATGATTGCCAGTGCGTCATTGTTCATTGCCGCTTTGGTTTTATTGTGGACGGCAATCATCACCGAACGTTCGTTGCATGTTGTCGGTCTGACCGAGGTGGAGAGCGGGTTATGTGAGCTGTTTTCGCCGGAGTTGATGATCAACGGCGCGATGGGTGAAAAGTACATTAAGAACTTTAAAGCTGTGAGAGACAAGCTGGGCCTGTCTTGTGCGAAGGATGAACGTTTTATTTTTTACTATGGAGATAAATTGCAGAGCAATGGGTTGGGGCGAACCTATATTGCGCGATGTGCTAAAAATGAAAATAACCCTTACGCCTATTGTGATAATTATTTTTATTATTCCTGGAAGTAATAATGCAAACACGCAAAAGCGGTAAGATTTTTTTTTTCTACGCGCTGATTTTATTTTTCCTCTGTACTTTGCCCTTTGTTTCAAAAGTGATCCCATCTCAGTCTGGTGATCTGAGCTGCACGGCACGGGCAATCATGCACTTTGAAGACACGGTAACAGAAACCGTGAATGCGAATATTCACTTTCGATTTGGTGAGCGCGGCAAAGGATCTCTGGTTGTCGAAGGATACTCTGACTCCAAGGCTGGCTGGTTGTATTTACAGCGCTACGTTCAGTTTGATTACACCAGCGAACGGGCCTCGGCCTATGAGCGTCATTACCAGGTAAAAAAGTGGTCTTCGACCAAATCTTCAATCGATGAATCCCCCGATGTGCTGTTCGATTACTTCATGCGCGAAATGTCTGATAGCCATGACCAACTCCTGATCAAAGTCGAGAAGCTTAGCTACGACACCGTGCTCCTGAGCTCGATCAACTCGCCTTTATTTGTTTGTGCTTTAAGTGATCAGTAGATTGGGCGAACACTTATGATTGGTTTGATTTCCTGTGAAAGCGCCTGCATCCAATCATCGTCCTGCTGCGGGGTCGAATGACCGGCAGGCTCTGCGCTGCGATAACTTGACTCCGTCTCCCCACTTCATGCGCTATCCCCAAACATGAATATCTTCAACCAGCCGCTTGCCGCTGGCGATCATTCATGAGTGAAAACCGCCAGACTTCCGGTGGGAAGTGTTGTCATCAGCGGCTCTGATGACTGCGCCGCTGACGGAGCTTTGGCATCGCACTCAGAAAATCCCCCGGATCTTATCTGGTTGGCCATTGCACATCCCCTACTGGGTAAGCGCATTTCTGTTTATCGCCTCTTTGATGCTTTTCTCTGAGGACGATGCCCTCCATATTTTATTTTGCTACCACGACCACGACCACTTTCTCTTCGATTACCACTTTCACTGCCATATCTACACCTGAGGCCACGGTTATTTCAGCCGTCATGTTTACTTGCGACACCTTGCCAAGCGACGGGTGAATACCGAACCGTCTTTTGTCGTTTTTATCCTGTTTCTTGCCGTAGTCACGGCCGCCGGATGACACCGCTACGGGTGAAATCGATCGGAATTTTCAGGCTGAATGTTCGGATATGACGAGGTTTGTTTGGGATGTGATTTAGCTCCGTTTTTGGGTCTTATTTAGGTTGGTTGTCAGTATCGGATAAAGATAAAAAACAGGATTGTTTTGTAAATTGAGGCGTCAAACTTTCTTATCTCAAGAGTAATCAACTAAGTATCCATAGTTTTTGGAGTTTAATGCCATTTTCTTTTTGTGGGGAATATAGTGATTTTCGTGGTTGGAACAGGCCAATAAAACCATAAGAAAACCACACAAAAAGGCCTGGGGCCTTTTCTCAATAACGTTTACTCGAGACCTATGTACGGAGGAAAGAAATATGGGTGATGCATTAGGTTTGATTGAAACAAAAGGGCTGGTTGCCTGTGTCGAAGCGGCAGATGCGATGTGTAAAGCCGCCAATGTCGAATTGATTGGCTATGAGAACGTCGGTTCCGGTTTAGTGACGGCGATGGTGAAAGGTGATGTCGGGGCAGTGAAAGCTGCTGTCGATTCAGGTGTGGAGTCGGCGCAGCGCGTTGGTGAAGTGGTGACTTCATTGGTGATTGCCCGTCCGCATAACGATATCAACAAAATCGTTATTAAGCATAAAGCATAAGTGGCGTGAACGGAGGATCTGACAATGAGTGATGCTTTAGGGCTGATTGAGACTAAGGGACTGGTTGCTTGTATCGAAGCCGCTGATGCGATGTGCAAAGCCGCCAACGTTGATTTGATTGGTTATGAAAATGTCGGCTCTGGTCTGGTAACGGCCATGGTGCGTGGTGATGTCGGTGCGGTGAAGGCTGCGGTGGACTCAGGTGTGGAATCGGCGCAGCGCGTCGGTGAGGTTGTCACGTCATTGGTGATTGCCCGTCCGCACAGCGACATCGAAAAAATTGTCTCTCAGTACACCGTGACTGAATAAAAGGAAAGTTCTATGAAAGATGCACTTGGTCTTATCGAAACAAGAGGTTTAGTTCCAAGTATTGAAGCTGCTGATGCCATGTGCAAGGCCGCCAATATCGAGCTGATTGGTTACGAAAATGTAGGTTCCGGTCTGGTGACCGTCATGGTGAAAGGCGATGTCGGTGCGGTGAACGCAGCCGTTGAGTCAGGCATTGAAGCGGCACAAAAAATTGGCGAAGTGGTGTCATCTCGCGTGATTGCCCGCCCGCACAATGACATTGAGAAAATTGCATCTCAGCACAAAGCCTAGCGTTGCCGCTGTGCAAGATGCCGGGGCGAGTTTGCCTTACCCAATTGTCGTAAGGCAATCCTTCTTCCCCTTCGTTTCACGCGTTAGTGAAGGACAAAGATCATGACTTTAGACAAGGATTTACAATCCATTCAGGCAGCCCGGGAGCTGCTGAAACAGGCCAAGCTGGCACAAGCCCAGTTTGCGCAGTTCTCGCAGGAGAAAGTCGACAGCATTGTGGCGCATATTGCTGCTGAAGCCGCTCGCCATGCAGAAGAGCTGGCGAAACTTGCCCATGAGGAAACCGGCTTCGGGCGTTGGCAGGACAAGGTCCTGAAGAATATCTTTGCATCGACCAAGGTGCACGAGCACATCAAGTCGATCAAAACGGTCGGCATTATTTCTGAGGATCCGGTCAATCAGGTGATGGAAGTCGGTGTGCCGCTTGGGGTCATCACCGCGCTGGTGCCCTCGACCAACCCAACCTCAACGATTTTCTACAAAACCCTGATCGCGCTGAAAGCCGGGAATGCAATTATCTTCTCGCCGCATCCGAACGCCAGGGTGTGTAGCCAGAAAGCCATTGAACTGGTGAAGCGTGCTGCAACAGAAGCCGGAGCGCCTGCCGGGATCGTCGACGGCGTGTCGTTGCTGACGATGGAAGCTACGCAAGAGCTGATGCGCAGCAAAGATGTCTCACTAATCCTGGCAACGGGTGGCGAAGGCATGGTCCGTGCCGCTTATGCATCGGGTACACCGACAATCAGCGGCGGACCGGGGAACGGGCCGGCCTTTATCGAGCGTACCGCCGATATCAAGCAGGCGGTCAGCGATATTATCACCAGTAAAACCTTCGACAACGGTGTGATCTGCGCGTCCGAGCAATCGATCATCGCGGAACGCTGCATTTATGAACAGGTGCACCAGGAGCTGCTGGCTCAGGGCGCTTACTTTATGAATGAGCAGGAGTCGCAACAGCTGGCGAAGATCCTGCTGCGCCCGAACGGCATGATTAATCCGGCCATTGTCGGTAAATGCGCGCTATCACTGGCAGGCATTGCCGGCTTCAGTGTACCGGCCAGCACCAAGGTCCTGATTTCCCGCCAGGACAGTGTGTCCCATCAGAATCCGTATGCCCGTGAAAAACTCTGCCCGGTCCTGGGCCTGTACATCGAGGAAGACTGGCGCTCTGCCTGCGATCGCGTGGTGGAATTGCTCACCAACGAAGGTCTGGGCCATACGCTGGTGATCCACACCCAGAACCCGGACATCGTTCGCCAGTTTGCGCTGGAAAAACCGGTGTTCCGCATGCTGGTCAACACGCCGGCAGCCTTGGGCGGTATTGGTGCGACAACCAACCTGATCCCGGCCCTGACCTTAGGGTGCGGCGCATTGGGCGGCGGCTCCAGCTCCGATAACGTCGGTCCGATGAACCTGCTCAATGTTCGCAAGGTCGGTTACGGCGTTCGCAACATTGAAGACCTGCGCCAGCCTGAAGCGGCTATCACGCCAGCGATACAGTCTGCGTCTGCTTCGCTTGCTGCACCGGCTGCGACTCCAGCTCCGGCAGTCACTGCCAGTGCACCGGTCAGCATCTTCGAAGACACGCGCTTTACCGGTGGTCAGGCACCAGCTGCTGCGCCTGCGGCCATCACAACAGCAATGACAGCGGCGGATGATCGCTTTGGCTGTGGTATTCCGGCGCCTGCCTGTCATGGCACCCATGGCGATACCTGTCATGACATCACCGAAGAAAATGTTGAGCGCATCATCAAGCAGGTGATGGGTCGCATGGCGCCCTAACCCGGCAGCAACGCAACAGAAGGTGGCAAAACTATGATTCTCGCAAAGGTAACCGGGCATGTCGTCGCCCCCCAGAAAAATGACGAACTACGCGGCAGCAACCTCTTGCTGGTCACGGCACTGGGGGACGATCTGGCGCCCATCAAGGACCGGACTTATGTCGCTGTCGACAGTGTGGGGGCTGGTGTGCGTGATCTGGTCCTGGTTGAGGAATATTTTGCGCTGCACAAACAGCAGTACAAGGCCATGTCAATCGTTGCCATCGTGGAAAAAGTCCACCAGGACAGATAAGGGAGACTCAATCACATGAACGAATTTCAGATTAAGCCGACGCTCCATTTTGGCAACGGCGCTCTGGACAAGCTGGGCACACTGACGGGGCAGCGGGCTTTGATCGTCACCGACCAGGCGATGGTTAAATTTGGCATGGCCGACCAAGTCCGCCAGCGGCTGCAGGCGAACCAGATGGTGGTCAGTTTGTTTGCCGAGGTTACTTCGGATCCGGACATCTCGGTCATTGTCAATGGGATGAAACAAATGGATGCCGAGGCGCCGGATGTAGTGGTCGCACTGGGCGGTGGCTCGGTGATCGATGCGGCGAAAGGGGTGATCTACACCCTGTGGGAAAGCGGCAAGCTGGCGAAAAAACCATGCTTTGTGGCTATCCCGACCACCAGCGGCACGGGCTCGGAAGTCACCGCATTCTCGGTCATTAAATCAAAAGGTGAAAAGTGGGTGGTGGTCGACGAGTTTATGTTGCCGGATCACGCCATTTTAGACCCTGAATTGGTGAAGTCGGTGCCTGCGGGCATTACGGCCGATACCGGGATGGATGTGCTGTGTCATGCGCTGGAGGCTTATGTCTCCACCCAGGCATCAGACTTTAGCGATGCCTTGGCAGAGAAGGCTGTGCAGTTGGTCTTTGCCCACTTGCTGGAGTGCTACCAGAACGGCAGTAATCTGGCTGCCAGGGAGAAAATGCACAACGCCTCGTGTATCGCAGGCATGGCATTTACCAATGCCTCCCTGGGGATCACCCATAGCCTGGCCCACGCGCTTGGCGGTGTCTTCGGGATCCCGCACGGGCGGGCGAACGCGCTGATGATGACGCATGTCATTGCCTTTAATGCCAACTTACATGGCGATTGCAAAACCGCCGCCGCCCAAAAATACGCCCACCTGGCGAAGCAGCTTGGCTTGCCGAGCCGGACGACCCGTGAGGGGGTGATGAGTCTGATTGTGGCGATCGATGTGCTCAAAGAGCAGATGAATATGCCATCAGGCATCCGCGACTGTGAGGTGGCCGAGCCCGTATTCTTTGCCGCGCTGCCGGACCTGATTGGACCGGCGCTGAAAGACGGCTGTACACCAACCAACCCCCGTGAGGTGAATACGCACCACATGGAAACCCTATACCGACAAGCGTTTGCAGGGATTGCCCACACCTAGGTCATACCACAACGCACAACAATCCAATATCCCACGGCTGGGCGTCAGGCCCGGTCGACAGTGAAACATATAATTAGGAGAGGCTGAAGATGGCCAACTATTCCCTCACGCCGCGTGTAAAAATGCTGGCGGAAAGACTGCTTACGCAAAAAAGCACCATTAGCGCCGAGCGCGCAACGATTCTGGCATCCATGGGCGACGATATCGCCGGGATGACGCCGATGGTCAAAAATGCCCATCAGTTTTCCCAGTTGATGGCTGAGCTGCCGGTTTATATCGGTCAGGACGAACTGATTTTCGGCAGCCAGTCGTCTCAGGCACGCGGGGCGATCTTCCACACCGAAGCCGAACTGAACAACGAATCGGTGTTTGGCTTCCTCAACTGCGAGAAAACCAACAGCCCTGATTACATGTCGGTGATCAGCTCCGGTTTCCAGGTCCTGGAACAACACATCGAGATGCGCCTGAAAAATATCGGTAGCGCAATCAGCCGCAGCGGCATGGACGAAGTGAATCAGGGGAAGGCAATGATCTTTGCCTGCAACGGTGCCGTGGCGTTGGCCAATAAACTGGCCGCCGAGATGGAGCGCATGGCGGCCACGGAAACTCACCCGTACCGCCAGGCTGAGCTGAAAGAAACTGCCGCGATCCTTCGCCGCGTTCCGGCGCAACCGGCACAGACCTTCAAGGAAGCCTGTCAGGCCTTCTATCTGTTCCAGCTGATGATGCATTTGGATAACGGCAGTTACGCCGTGGGTGCGACCGGCTTCGATAAGGCGCTGTACAGCTACTATCAACGTGATCTGCAGAGCGGTGCAATCACCGAGCAGCAGGCATACGAGGTGATTGAGTGCCTGTGGCTGAAATTGAGTGAGCTGTCTGAAGTTCGTGCTGAGAAAGCCGTTGACGGTTACCCGATGTTCGACTGGATGGTCCAGGGAGGCCGTTTCGAAGACAGCCAGCTGGTGATCAACGATCTGTCCAAAATGCTGCTGGCAGCCCGGAACAACCTGGCAAGCCTGGACAGCAAGTTGACGGTTCGCCTGTACCGGGCGGGCGGTGCTGCAATGTCAATGGCTGCGCCGCAAGCCGCGGGCGAGCCTGAAGTGAAAGCCATGGAAGGTCTGACGCCGCGGATGCAACGCCTGCGCCAGAACTACCTGAAAGCGCGCCCGAGTGTGTCTATCTACCGTGCGCTGGCCTTCACCGAAGTGACTAAGCAGCATCAGGGTTTGCCGACAATCCTGCTGCGTGCCAAGGCGTTCCGGGTTGCCTGTGAAACGGCGCCGCTCTTGATCCAGGACGACGAGCTGATTGTTGGTCACCCTTGTGGCAAGCCACGTGCCGGTGCCTTCTCGCCGGATATCGCATGGCGCTGGGTTCGTGACGAGCTCGATACCATGAGCACCCGTCCGCAGGATCCGTTCGAGATCTCCGAAGAAGACAAGAAGGTGATCCGTGAGGAGATCGTTCCGTTCTGGGAAGGCCGTTCGCTGGATGAGATCTGTGAAGCCCAGTACCGCGAAGCGGGTTTGTGGGCGTTCAGCGGCGAGACCTACGTCAGTGATCTGTCTTACCACCAGATCAACGGGGGTGGCGATAC
Organism: Photobacterium sp. MCCC 1A19761; assembly: GCF_037389125.1. NCBI lineage: Bacteria > Pseudomonadati > Pseudomonadota > Gammaproteobacteria > Vibrionales > Vibrionaceae > Photobacterium > Photobacterium sp. MCCC 1A19761. The sequence continues at coordinate 218,352 of NZ_JAZGTF010000002.1, read as the reverse complement.
CTGCCCGGGCTACGATGTCCTGTTGTTCACCAAGGGCATGAAGGGGATCAAGGCTGATGCCGAGGAAAAACTGGCTCAGCTGAGCATGGAAAACCCGGAAGACATCGACAAGATCTACTTCTACAAGGCGTCGATTGAAAGCTGTGAAGGCGTGATGGCCTATGCCAAGCGTCTGGCGAACCATGCCCGCGAGCTGGCCCTGACGGAAACCGATCCGGTGCGTCGTGCCGAGCTGTTCACTATTGCCGAGACCAATGAAAACGTGCCGGCTAACCCGCCGAAGACCTTCCAGGAAGCCTTGCAAAGCGTCTGGACCGTTGAATCCCTGTTTGAGGTCGAAGAAAACCAGACCGGCTTGTCCCTGGGTCGTCTGGACCAGTACTGCTACCCGATGTATCAGGCCGATATTGAATCCGGCCGCCTGACCCAGGAAGAAGCCCTGGAGATGATGCAGGCCTTCATCATCAAGTGTGCCGAGCTGATGTGGATGTCAAGCGAGCTGGGTGCGAAATACTTCGCCGGCTACCAGCCATTCATCAACCTGACCGTTGGTGGCCAGAAGCGTATGGGCGGCGATGCGACCAACGACCTGACCCTGCTGATCATGGATGCCGTGCGCTTCGTGAAGGTGTACCAGCCATCGCTGGCATGCCGGATCCACAACCAGTCGCCACAGCACTACATGGAAAAAATCGTCGAGGTGGTGAAGGCGGGTATGGGCTTCCCGGCCTGTCACTTCGATGACTCGCACATCAAGATGATGCTGCGCAAAGGTTACGACTTCGAAGATGCCCGTGACTACTGTCTGATGGGCTGTGTTGAACCGCAGAAATCCGGCCGTATCTACCAGTGGACGTCTACCGGTTACACCCAGTGGCCGATTGCAATTGAGTTCGTGCTGAACCGTGGCCGGATGGTGTTGTTCGATAGCTATCAGGGGCTGGATACCGGCGATCTGAATCAGCTGACCACCTTCGAAGCCTTTGATGCGGCGGTGAAAGAGCAAATCGCTCATATTGTCAAACTGTCTGCCGTCGGGACGGTGATCAGCCAGCGCGTCCACCGCGATGTGGCGCCGAAGCCGCTGATGTCACTGCTGGTGGAAGGCTGTATGGAGCAGGGCAAAGACGTCAGTGCCGGGGGCGCGGTGGTGAACTATGGCCCGGGCCTGATCTTCTCCGGCCTGGCAACTTATGTCGATTCCATGGCCGCGATCCGCAAGCTGGTCTTCGAAGACAAGAAATACACCCTGGAGCAAATGCGTGACGCGATGCTGGCTAACTTCGAAGGTTACGAAGAGCTGCGCCGTGACTGTCTGAACGCACCGAAGTTCGGTAACGATGATAACTATGCCGATGAGTTCGCGCTGGATATCACCGAGTGGACCGAGCGTGAGTGTGGCAAATACCGGATGCTTTACTCGCGTCTGAGCCACGGCACCTTGTCGATTTCCAACAACACCCCGATTGGTGAACTGACCAATGCGACCCCGAACGGCCGTCTGGCGTGGATGCCGCTGTCTGACGGGATCAGCCCGACGCAGGGAGCAGATAAACAAGGCCCGACAGCGATTATCAAATCCGTGAGCAAAATGAATGTTGAAACCATGAACATCGGCATGGTGCACAACTTCAAGTTCCTTAAAGGCCTGCTTGATACTCCGGAAGGCAAGAACGGTCTGATCACCTTGCTGCGCACGGCTTCGATTCTCGGCAACGGCCAGATGCAGTTCAGCTATGTCGATAACGAAGTGCTGAAGAAGGCCCAGCAGGAGCCGGAGAAATACCGCGACCTGATCGTGCGTGTTGCCGGCTACAGCGCTTACTTCGTCGAGCTTTGCAAGGAAGTTCAGGACGAAATCATCAGCCGTACCGTACTGGAAAAATTCTGACCCAGCGCCAGGGGCCTCAAGGCCCCTGATTAAAGCCACTAAGCGCGAGCGAAGTGAGGAGAAAAAACAATGACTGGGATAACACAAGTGAGCAAAGACACCGAGCTGACCGGGCGGATATTCAATATCCAGAAATATTCCATTTATGACGGTGACGGGATCCGGACGCTGATTTTCTTCAAGGGATGCAACCTGAAATGCGACTGGTGCGCCAACCCCGAGGGGCTGAGCAGCAAGTTCCAGGTGATGTTCAGCCAGGACAAATGTGTCGCCTGCGGCAAATGTGCCGAGGTCTGTCCTGCCGGGGTGCACCTGATGAGCACCGGGGCAGACGGTAAGCCCGTTCACAAGATCAACCGGACGGTGGACTGCATTGGCTGCCGGAAGTGTGAAGAAGTGTGCATGGGCGATGCGCTGGATGTGATGGGTAAAGATGTTACGGTCTCCGAGCTGATGGAAATCATCATGCAGGACTACGACTTCTATATGTCTTCCGGCGGTGGGGTGACTTTGGGCGGCGGTGAGCTGAGCCTGCAGGCGGATTTCGCCACGGCCCTGCTGACCGAATGCAAAAAGCAGATGATCAACACCGCGATTGAAACTCAGGGCACCACTTCTCTGGAGAACTACCAGAAACTGGCGACATGCACGGATCTGTTCCTGTTTGATATCAAGCAGATTGATACCAACCAGCACCGTCAGTTGCTCGGGATCGGGAACGAAGGGGTAAAACGCAACCTCGAGTATCTGGTCGATATGGGCGCCAACATCGTGATCCGGATGCCTTTGATCCGGGGTTACAACGATTCTTACGACGCGATCACCGGGGCATTCAGCTATGTCATGGAACTTGCCAAGCGCGGCAATATCCAGCGCATCGACGTGCTGCCATACCACCAGTTTGGCAAAACCAAGTACGACAAACTCGACATGATTTACCCAATCAAACAAGACCTTGGCTATAGCGACGATGAGCTGGATCAGCTGAGCGCCTTCTTTACCCAGTTCGATTTCGATATCCGCTTGGTTCGACATTAAGGAGGAAATGATGATGACCAGTTTGGGCGTCATAGAAACCCGGGGTCTGACATCTGCCATTCAGGCTGCTGATGCGGCCTGCAAATCGGCAGCCGTCAATCTGGTGGGTTACAAGAAAATTGGTTCAGGGTTGGTGTCCGTGATGTTTCACGGCGAGATTAGTGCCATATCGGCGGCGGTTGAAAACGGTGTTGAGGCGACGAAAGACGTCGTGGCATCACTGGTGATTGCCCGTCCGGACGAGAGTGTGCTGGCGATGCTGGAAAATGAGGTATGCCCTCAGCCAGACCTTGTCACCGAAGCCGCTCCTGAGGTGGACTCTGCAGCAGAGACGGCGAGGTCAGACGGTGCTGAACCAACAAACAAGGCAGTTTCTGAAGCGGCCAAAGAGGCAGAGACAAAGCCAGAAGCAAAGCCAGAAGCAAAGCCTGTCGACGTTGATGAAGTAAAAGCCGACCAAGCCAAAGCAGACCACGCTGACGCCGACGTAGTTGAAGTCAAAGTGGCCGCGAACAAGGCCGAAGAAAAACCGGTAGCAACAAACCATGAGGCAACAGCCGTGCAGAGTGGCAGCGCGACTCGTACATCGGGCGATAAACCTGCCGCGAAACGTTCTACCCGAACCCGCAGACAAGGAACACGCCAATGATTAGCGCAACGTTAATGGCACAGATTGAGCAGAAACTGCCGCCGAGCTGCCGCGAGGAAGCCGCGATATTGAGCTCGGCCATGTTCGATGCCGTGTCGGACCTTGGTATTCCGACCGGGGTCTCCAATCGCCATGTTCACCTGAGCCAGCCCGATATCGAGGCGCTGTTCGGGGAGGGGTATCAGCTCACGCCTATCAAGGCGCTCAAGCAGCCGGGCCAGTTTGCGGCCAAGGAATGCGTCACCATCGTCGGACCGAAGGGCTCGATTCAGCGGGTCCGTGTGCTGGGTCCGGCGCGGGCAGAAACCCAGCTCGAGGTCTCGAAAGCTGACTGCTACACCCTGGGTATCAAGGCACCGGTTCGTGAATCGGGCGATCTGACAGGCTCGGCAGATGCCTTGCTGGTCGGCACGGCTGGCTACTGCCACCTTGATTCGAAAGTGATTTGTGCCCAGCGCCATATCCACATGAGCCCGCAGGATGCCGCGCGGTTTCAGGTCGAAAATGGCCAGCGGGTGAAAGTGCGCGCCGGTGGCGGTTGCGGGCTGGTGTTCGAGCAGGTGGTTGTCCGAGTCAGTGCTTCGTACGCGCTCGAGTTCCATATCGACACCGACGAAGCCAATGCGGCAGGGCTCCGCTCCGGGGAAGACGTTTATCTGGCGAGATAGATCAACCGGCCAGATAAGCTCGCCAACAGTGGCTGAGTGAAGAGAGGTAGGAATGAACGAGCAACAGATTGAAGCCCTGGTGAAACGCGTACTCGCGGGCATGCAGCCTCGCACCCTGATTGTGCTGGGTGGTGATGCGGACTATCAGTCCCTGATCATTGCGCGTCTTCAGCAGTGTTCGCAGCGCCGATTCGCTATCTACATCCCACCTTCTGCGGCTGCCGCACATTCAGCGGTTCAGTGGCAGGAAGTGGGGGAGATCCTTTCTTGGGACGGCAGCGATCCGGCGCAGTTTCTGTCCGGTTTCGAGACGGTGTGGTTGCCGTTTCTCGACCCGGCAACGCTGGCCGAGATCGCCACCGGCCTGTTTGCAACACCAAGCGCCGTATTGGTGCAAACCGCTCTGATGAAAGGAATACCGACGGCGGCACTGGACTATCAGTGCCGGTTGGACAGCGAGCTGAACCAACTGAAGGGACTGGCCAATAACCCGGCCATGACCGCAAGGCTGGCAGCGCAATGCCAGACGGTTCAGGCACTGGGGATGACGCTTGGTTCTATTGATGTATTTGACGCTGAGCTTCGGGAGCCGGGCTGCCAAGCCATTTCAACAAACGTAACAGTAACAAACGCAAGCACAACAAACGCAAGTGCACCGGCAGAGTCGGCATCGCCGCGCTTCATTACCCTTTCGGAAGTGATGGCGCAGGGGATTTCCGCATTGTCGGAGCAGGACCGGTTAACCGATCTGGCTCAGGAGTATGTGAAGGCTCAGCAGGTTAACTCACGCTTTATCTGATTCGTAAACAAAAAATTGAAAGCAAACTTTAGGAGTATTTATGTCTGAATCTGTAAAAAAATGGCTCTGGATGGCGTTGGTCATTGCCTCTGAAACCTCAGCCACCTCAACCCTGAAAATGTTCGACACCAGTGAAGGTTTTACCAAAACAGCGTTGCTGGCGGTGATCGTGTTGCTGTACGTGGTGTGTTACTACTCGCTGTCTCAAGCGGTGAAATACCTGCCGGTCGGTCTTGCTTACGCAACCTGGTCGGGCACCGGCATCCTGTTGGTCTCGACGCTGGGTATGGTGTTCTATGGTCAGCATCCGGACCTGGCTGCGATGATCGGCATGCTGATCATTGCCAGCGGGATCATCATCATGAACCTGTTCTCCAAAATGGGTGAAGAAGAAAGCGAAGCACCAGTCGAACTGAATACTGAAGAAGCGAAAGGGTAAGGAGAGATATCATGTTTAACGTAGGATTTTTGTGGCTGGCACTGTCAATTTGCTCTGAGATCACAGGTACTTCATATATCAAGAAAACCAATAACTTCCGTAACCCTGCGATGTCGGCATTGGTCATCTGTGCTTACAGCTTGTGCTACTTCGCGCTGACCAAGGCGATGGGTTATATCCCGGTCGGGATTGCTTACTCGCTCTGGTGTGGCTTCGGTATTATTGGTGTCACGATTTTCTCGATGATCCTGTACAAGCAGAAGCCTGACTTCCCGGCCATGCTGGCGATGGGCTTGATCATCACCGGCGGCGTGATCATGAACGTGTTCTCGCAGATGTAAAACATAAACCGTCCGCATGCGTTCCATGTTGTATGGACGCATGTGATCGGAAGAAATCGAATGCCCCGAGCGAGTCTCGGGGCTTTTTCTTTAACTGGACTTTCAGGTCACGCCTGAACTGGATTGATTGGAGAAAGACAGTGATTATAGAGAGCTGTAAAAGGAGACCCGTCAATGTGTCACTGAATGTGCAGTGTCGTAAATTTGAAAAAATATTTAATTTTAATATCGATTGGAATGAATGCCTATTACAAGTGATTACACCAAGTATTGAAATAACATCGGTTAAATGAATCTGATATAAATTTCAAAAGTTTATTTGTTCGTCATTCGTATATTCACTTTTTGTAATAATAACCACGTCTTATTATCCATATTGGCAAACACGTAAGACCGGATGGGGCCGACTTCCTTTTCCCTCGCTCATTCTAACGCTCCCAGAGTTTCCTTGCGCCCGCGATGGTTTCTGACGCCTCGATGCTTCATGACACGCTCGATGCTTCCTGACATGCCAGGTGCTTCCTGACATGCCAGGTGCTTCCTGACATGCTAGGTGCTTCCTGACATAGTAGATGTGTCCTGACGTTCTGCTGTTCCCCGGTTCTGCTCTCATGAAGATCAGCTGAGGCGGAAAGTACCCTCAAAGCCGCTGGTGTATGAGGCGTGAAATGAAAGTGTGCCGATCTCTTTATAAATCACGAATGAATTAACCCGGTATCTTTCAATATTGTATATATACTTGGAATACACTCTGTCTATATGAGTATCGGCTGCCGTTTTTGTGCGATGAAATATGCGGAGTCGGGGTGAAATTTTGATTTAATTTTGATTTTACCGGAAGTGTTTTATTCGGTAGGCAAGCGTCTATGAAGAGCGGAAATGATTTAGGGATGAACTATGAAAGTCAAAACTGCAATCATTCTATTCCTCGGCGGGATATGTCTGAATCAGGCGATATTAGTGGGTGGGGTCTTCTGGCAGAAAAAACTCATTGAAAAACAAGGAGAAGTATTTTCACAAAAAGAACGACAAGAGCAAATCATTCAGGAATTTATCCAGTCATCGGAAGATTTGACCCGACTGTCCCGAAGTTATGCGGTAACGGGGGAGCCGCAGTTTCTGGCGGCATATCGATCAATAGTCGATTGGCGAAACGGCCAGACTCCCCGTCCGGAATCGTTGTCCATTTCACCCGGCGCGACCATCTCGCAGCAAGCCTTGATGCAGGCAAACGGGATCAACCGGACGGAAATGGCGTTCTACCAACAGGCGCTGAGCCAGTCCGATACGCTGGTCAAGCTCGAAGAGCAGGCGATGCAGTCGGTGCAATCCGGGCGGTTACAACTCGGTCCGGCAATCCCTCAAACGGGTGAAACCGTCAATCAGTTCGCGACCCGGGTGCTTTATGATGCCAATTATTTTCGTGAACTGGCCGTGATTCGGCGCGCGGTTGATCAGCTTTCGCAAGCGGTTCTGACGCGGACGGCGTCTGATGTCGCCACGGTGGAGGCCGAGGCTTCCGCGACGCAACGGGTGTTGTTGATCGTGCAGGTCGTGCTCACGGTGGTGCTGGCAGCCGGTGCATTGTGGATGACGAAAAAGCTGTTGGAAATGCTGGGCGGAGAGCCGGACGATATCGCGACCCTGGTTCAGCAAGTGTCTTCTGGTCAGCTTCGTGAGCAAGGTGAGTCGGTGCAGGATGCCAGGGGCATCTACAAGCATGTCTTGCAGATGAGAGGCAGTCTGCGTGATCTGGTCAGTGAACTGTTGACCCTGACGGATGGGCTCAATCATGCGTCACAAAGTTTGACCGCCAGCGCGACAGATATGCGGGCCGGTACGGCACAGCAGACCTTGGCGCTGGAGCAGACGGCGACCGCGATGAATGAGATGTCGACGACGGTGGAAGATGTTGCCCGGAATACGGTTCAGGCAGCAGATGCGGCGAAAGAGGCGAGTGGCGCGTCGCAGCAAGGAATGGATCGGATTGGCACCATGACCACTCAGGTTCAGAATCTGGCGCAATCGATGGAGCAGATCAGCGCTCGAATGCGGGGATTGGAGCAGCAAAGTGACGCGATTGGGGGGATCCTCGATGTGATTCGTGGCATAGCTGAGCAAACCAACTTGCTGGCTTTGAATGCGGCTATTGAAGCTGCCCGGGCCGGGGAAGCCGGGCGCGGATTTGCTGTGGTTGCGGATGAAGTCCGGGAGCTGGCCAGCCGGACGCAGGACAGTACCGAGGAAATTCAGTCGTTGATTGTCAACCTGCAGCAGGAGACCAAAGGATCGCTGCAGCATATTAATCAAAATGCCCAGTTTGCGGCGGAAACAGCGCATTTGGCAGAGGACGTCCGGGGAGCGGTTGAAATCATTTCCAATGCGATCACCGTGATTGAAGAGATGAATAATCAGATTGCGACGGCTGCAGAGCAGCAAAACATCACCACAATGGAAATTAATCGCGGTGTGGTGGAAATCAACGACAGTGCGAAGGAAAATGCTGATCGTGCTGAACGGACTTATGTTGCCGCTGAATCTCTCAGCAAGATGTCGGAACAGCTGAAGCACAGCACGTCCGCTTTTGCGGTTTGATTGAGGAAGATAGTGGGTCGAGTTCGCAGGTATTTCTTGCTCGACGATTCGAAATCTTCAACAACATGAACCCGTTGCAAGCTTTGAATAGAGATAAAGATTATTTATCGCCTGATGATAAATAATCTTTTTTTATATGCATAAATGTCGCAGTTTCCCTACACTGAAATTAATGCTAGAAATGGTAAGGAGCATCCAATATAAATCTTTCAACTTAAAAACACAGCGCAAGGATGCAATCGCTGTTGGCTTGATTGTCAGTTGAGCTGAATATTTTACAGTGGCGGGCGGGGCGATCTGGGATTACCGGGCTGGCTAGGGAGGCTGTAAGTGCTTAAAGGGAAAAAGTTTTTACTCATCGATGACTGTAATACCGCAATTTCTCTGATGCGGTCGATGCTGAATTCGTTTGGGATCACCAATGATTTTATTGAGAGTACAACCGATAGTTTAAAAGCGATTCGGATGATGGTGTCTCATACCTATGATGTCGTCATTTGTGACTACAATATGCGGCATAATATTGACGGTGGGTTGATTTTTGACGAAGCCAAACGCCGTCAGTTACTGCCGAGCGATGGGGTGTTTATTTGTGTCACCGGTGATAATACTCAGCAGGTAGTTTCCCATTTTATTGAATTAGAACCGGATGATTATTTAATTAAGCCTTTTTCTGCTGCGAAATTTTATGAACGTATTGAAAGGGTTGCCGAGAGAAAATCAGCCCTTTATCCGCTTCTGCTCGCTATTGATAATAAGGAATATCAAACGGCGATTGGTCTTTGTAAACGATATAAAATTAGCTACCCCGATTATGCCGGGTATATCGACCGGATTAATGGTGACTGTTTGTTGCGCTCAGAGCGGCACCTGGAAGCCAAGAAGTTTTACGAAGAGGCGTGCCAAAAAACTGACCATCTCTGGCCGAGAGTTGGGTATGGCCAGGCGTTGAAAGAGTTGGGCCAATTAAAAGAAGCGGAATCGGTGTTTCAGGAGATCCTGAACAAATACCCCAAACAGCCACTGGCCCGCAAGCATCTGGCCGGGTGTTTGATGGTGTCCGATCGGGTGCCTGAAGCCTTGGAGCAGTTTAACATCCTGCATAAAGTCAACTCGGCCAACCCATTGCGCGAGTTGATCATTGCCAATTTATACGCGGCGCTCCAGCAGCATAAAAATGCGGCGATTGGCTACCAGCGATACACGTCGAAAGTGTCGGGTACCAGCCGTTTCAGTTATGGGGTGAACCTGAATATTTCGGTATCACTGATGTTGGCCAGTATTTACACCGAAGATGTTGCAGAGCACACCGAGCTGGTCAAGGAAGCCCGTCACAATATCCACGAACAGCGCATTGTCGGGGAAGCGGATGAAGAGCGTTATGAGAGCGAAATCAGTGCGCTGGTGGGCGTGGCGATCTTCGCCTGTCTGCACGGGGATATCGAAAACTGTTTTACCATTGTCAATAAAGTGAATTCCCTCAATAAGCCGTTGACGGATTACTACACGGTGTTGAATGTTGCCAGGCTCTATGGTTTTTGCGGCATGCCGGATAAATACGAACAAACCATGCAAATGGCAAGGGAGTTGTGCGCTTTAAGTGATGACGATGCCTTGATCCAAAGTCAGGTGAAGTTACTGGAAGCCTGTCACGCTGAAATTAACCAGCGTCTCACTCGGGGAAATAAACTGGTCGAACAGGCATTTGAGAAACGTAAGAACAATCGGGCGACCGAAGCGATCGAGGATGCCTACCGGGCGTTCCATATGGTGCCGTTTCATTACCGGCTGTGTTTTCTGATCCTTGAGCTGACAGCACTGGCAACCCCATCGTTTTTAACCCCGAAAGAAGTGGAAGCCGTGATTTACTCATGCCATTGGGTTTATCAGAACGATACCCGGCCAACAGCCGCGGAAGTGAAACAAGCCGATGAATTTTATCGGGTTGCTTTGCAGCGGATCGGTAATATGTCGAAGGTATCCATTGCTTGATAGCGGTCGCTGTCTTATGCGTAAATGCAGTTTTCAAAGCAGTAACGAGAAAACCCATGCTCAACGGCATTCACCATGCAGCGATAATTTGCAGTGACTACACGCGCTCGAAAACGTTTTATACCCAAGTGCTTGGATTGAAGGTGCTCGCCGAGCACTATCGCGCTAAGCGGGATTCCTACAAGTTAGATTTGCAACTGCCGGACGGCAGTCAACTGGAGCTGTTTTCGTTTCCCGAACCACCGCAACGGCCGAGTTATCCTGAAGCGTGCGGTTTGCGGCATCTGGCGTTTGTGGTGACGTCCGTGGAAGCGGCAGTCGAACATCTGTGCGCGCACGGCATCGCCGTCGAGCCCGTTCGGGTGGATGAATACACCGGCAAACGCTTTACCTTCTTTCAGGATCCGGACGGGCTACCGCTGGAGCTGTATCAGGCCTAGTGCGACGATGCTGCAAATTTAAAGGCGTTTGAATGTAGCGATGCTTTTTTTTGAATAACGTGCTTAGTTTCAAATCAATCCGTTTTGTTTCCGATCATCATACTTTGCTGCTGATAACCGGAGGTGATCTGGAAGTGATCATGTGAAGACGGTGACGATGGCGAAGGCGAAGGCGGGTGAAGCGGATAGATTCCCCGCCTTTGGGTCGGGCTGGTAGTACCGGCGAGGGCGGAATTGTCAGCTCAATATGCCGATAATCAGGCCCGTGAACACGATACAGGCTGTGGCGAACATCCCATACTCAATTCGTTTTTCAACCAGACTTTCGACTTCATTTGCTTTCAGCGTCACCAGGCTGAACAGGCAGCCGCCGGCCAAACCGGTCAGCAACACGGCCAGACTAAACAGGAAAGCGTTGACGAAATCCATAACAACCATAATTTTCTCCTTTGGGGCTTATAAGAATCAATCGCGTGCTTGTTTGATGCGGTTATTTTGCGCTGTAGCACGTCTTGTTTGTCTTTCTGAGGGCGGAATCATACCGTTTCTTCGCGGTGCTGTAATCTCCCGACCGGGTGAAAATGCATTCTTACTTGGGCTTCCGGATTTGCAGGCAGGGAAGCAGGCAGTCATTGCAGATCTTAGCGTTGAGTATTTTGTCTTAAAACTAGGATAAAAACGCCGTTCAGAATTAGATAATCCTTCTGATTTCAAGTCCGGAATATATTGCTGAAACTTCTGAAAATGCAGGGCGTTGTGGCAAAACGGAGCGCGTGTCATGGATTACGCTTGTAGAAGCACTGGTTTCGAAATGGGGAAGCCGCGTGAAAATTGCATTTTTTGGTGAATGTATGGTGGAACTGAGCGGGCAGCCGCTGCGTCGAACCTTTGGCGGCGACACGCTCAACACGGCACTCTATCTGGCCCGGTTGGGGCGCTCACGCCAGTTGTCCGTCAGTTATGCCACGGCGTTGGGAACCGATCATATCAGTTCCGATATGCTCACGGCCTGGCAGGAAGAGCACATTGATACCGCCATGGTCCGTCGGCTGGAACATAAGTTGCCGGGATTGTATCTGGTTGAAACCGAACCCAGCGGTGAGCGCCATTTTCATTACTGGCGTAATGACAGCGCGGCGAAGTTTTACTTTGCCACGGCGCTTAGCCCGCTAGAGGAAGCCATTCAGCACCGGCAGTTGGACATTTTGTGTATCAGCGGGGTTAGCCTGGCTATTTTGGCGGAAGAAGCCAAAGCGATCCTGGTGACGTTGCTGGAACAAATGAAAGCCAATGGTGGCCGTGTGGTATTTGATAATAACTTCCGGCCGCAGCTGTGGACGGCCAAGCAAGCGCAGTACTGGTATCAGCAGGCGCTGCCTTATGCGGATCTGGTGATTGTCAGTGAAGAAGATGATCGGCGGATTTGGGGCGATTGTGATGTGCTGTACCGCTATCCCGCTTTTGGCTGTGACGAAGTGGTGGTGACCCGGGGCAGCCAGCCTTGTTTGGTGTATACCGAGATGCGTTCGGGAAACGCCGTGCGAAGCGAAGTGGCGGCCAAAGTCCTTGATGACACAACGGACCCCAGTGCGGTGGGGGATGCGTTCGCGGCAGGATATCTGGCTGGCCGTTTCAGTGGTGGAAGCGCTACAATGGCGGCAGAGTTAGGCCACGAATTGGCCGCCATCGTGATTCAACATCCGGGAGCCATTATTCCACCGGAGGCGATGGAAGACATTTTGTAAGGAGAAACGTGTTCATGTCCCAAGCCCTGATCGATCAACTGGCCTCTTTTAAAGTGATCCCCGTGATTCAAATCAATAGCGTAGAGCAGGCCGTCCCTTTGGCGAAAACACTCGTTGAGAATGGATTACCGGTTGCGGAAGTGACGTTCCGGACCGAAGCCGCAGCGGAAGCGATTCGGCTGATGCGTGACGCATACCCTGAAATGTGTATTGGCGCGGGGACCGTACTGACGGCTGAGCAAGTAGATCGTGCCAAAGCCGCCGGCGCAGAGTTTGTGGTGGCACCGGGCCTGAATCCGAATACGGTGCGTTACTGCCAGTCGAACAATATGCCGGTCATTCCGGGGGTGAATAACCCCAGCCAGATTGAACAAGCGCTGGAATTAGGGCTGACTTTCCTCAAGTTTTTTCCTGCGGAGGCCTCTGGTGGAGTCGCTATGGTGAAGGCGCTGCTTGCCCCTTATGTTGATATTTCACTGATGCCGACCGGCGGGATCAGCAAATCCAATGTGAGTGAGTATCTGGCGGTCGATCGGGTTGCCTGCTGCGGCGGCACCTGGATGGTGGCCCCGACGTTGATTGAACAGGGGCAGTGGGAGGAAATCGGGCGTTTGGTGCGTGAAGCCGTGGCTTTGACCCAGGGGTAAACCATAGATTTGTGTTCAAACGCCGCAATTCGCGGCGTTTTTATTGCTATCACTATCAACATCGATAAGCAGCGTATTTCACCGTGATCCCGGATAAATATCGCAGCCATGTATAGTTTCATCATATAGTTTGCGCATTCGGGATCGATTTGACTCAGGTTTGTCAAACGGGTGGATGGATACCAGATGTATCAACTGCTTCACTGCTATAGAGAAGTCGCTGCCGGACGAGCCCATCGCATAAAAAATCAGAGGTTTCGGCTTGGTTTGACCGCAAAACAGACACTTGGCCGAGACGTTTCAATTTTCTTATTGACTCAGTTGAGCCAATCCGTAGAATGCAGCCCATACCGCAGCGGGGTCACCCGGTAACCGGTTGAAACACTTCAGTTCAGGAAGTGTTGTGATGAAAAGGCGCGTTGGCAGAGTGGCTATGCAGCGGATTGCAAATCCGTGGACCTCGGTTCGACTCCGGGACGCGCCTCCATTTCGACAAGCCCGGCAGGTTGAGCGCAAGCTCATCACAGTTGAGGTTTCACCAGGTTTCCTTAAGAAGGGGAGCTTTGGATGTCGATACAGATTAAACGATATGGCAGTTTTGCGGTATCGGACGATTGAATAACAATCAAAACAGAATTGTGTGCCCTGGTGGTGAAATTGGTAGACACAAGGGATTTAAAATCCCTCGACGTTCGCGTTGTGCCGGTTCAAGTCCGGCCCGGGGCACCATTTTAACAACGGCTTACAGGCTTGTCCTGTAAGCCGTTTTTCTTTATGGCACCATTTTATGACCGCGATATTGCCTCAGTTTACCCCGCGTAATTAATACACCACGACGCGACTGTTCAACTGTGTCGACAGATCTTTTGCATCCATCGGGGTTGTGAATCGATACCCACTTGCCCCGACCACAATGGTGGTGCCATCTTCATTGAGATCCACAGTATGGCCAAAAAATGCATTTTCCTCGATCTCATTTGCTTTGAGCGTCAGGCCAAATTGCCAGTTTTGTTGCGCATCCAGGGTATAGATATGCACGGCACCAACATTTTCGAGTGGGATGTCAGGCTGGTCCGGCAGGCTTTCTTGAGAAGCGGTTGCGCCGACGGCCAACACGCGTCCGTTTTGGCTCAGGCTTAATCCATACTGACCGAAATCATTCGCTTTATTCATTTCCGGGCTGGCAATTTCCGTGGTAAGTTGCCAAGTGTTCTCATCATCACGGTGATAAACATAAACCTTCCCAACATTATGTTCTTTCCTACCGGGCATCGAAACAACCAGAGTTCTTCCACTACCATCGATGTCGACTTCTGAGCCAAATTCTGCCACCGGCTCTGCTTCGCCGAGAAGCGATGCCGATAACTGCCAGATGCCCTGTGCATTTCGGCTGTAAGTCGAGACATGGCCATATCGGTAGTCACGGAAGTAGGGCATTCCAACAGCGACTTGCGAGCCGGAATAGTCGATAGCGAGACTATAACCGTAACCTTCTTCACTTCTGATGTAGGAGCCTTTCAGATACTGTTTTTCAGCCCAGTTGCCGTTTGGCTGACGCTCAAACAAATACAGGCCGCCCGAATTTGTTTTTCCATTATCTATCGGCTCGTCTGTTGTCGCGGCATCATGGCCGGTGGCTGTGATGGCCAGAACTTTGCCGTTACCGCTGAGTTTGACCTGGTGACCAAAGAAATCAAATGTATCCAGGCTGGACTCGCTCTTGAGGTAGGCTGTTTCCTGCCAAGTACCAAACCCAGATTGTTCGAAGATATAGACGGCACCGACACCGTCAGTCGCATTGATAGTCGGGTCATCCACGCTTGTTGAGCTTTCCCCGCTGGCTCCGACAGCGAGCGTTTTCCCGTTATCAGAGAAGCTGATACTGACGCCGAACCAGTCGGCGCCATCGCCGTTACTGGCGGTAATGCGGACCGGCTCTTGCCAATTGCCTTCGTCATCCCGTTGATACACATACACCGCGCCCATCTGCTGATCAAAAAATCGACCGGTGCCTTTATCTTCAAACGGTGCTGCGACTGCCAGCGTCGTGCCGTCGGCGCTCATCGTCACGCTCTCAGCATAGACAGAGTTTTTCTGAACCACGGTGGGCTCGAATGCGCTGGTTATTTTGACGAGTTCGGAAACTGGGAGAGACATCCGGTTTGAGTCCGTCACGCCCGATGTATTCACAGCTCGAATGAAATAGGGATGGCCTTGTATCGCCTTGACTGCCCGGGCAGATAAGGTGAGTTCTGTCTGATCAGTTGTTGCGACCTCGGAACAACTGCTGTCATTGGCCGTATCCGCGATACACAGTTGGTAGTACTCGGCCCGCTCGGCGGCTTGCCATGCAAAGTGGATATTCCCTTTTTGCGTTGTAACTGCCGTAATCTCCTGGAGGTTAAAGGCAGAAGGGAGGGGGTCGGGTTGGGTTCGTGGGGTGCTGTCGCCGCCACCGCCGCCACATGCAGTTAAGAGTAAGGTTGTAAGCAAGGGGAGGCCCACGATGGGGACGGGGTTCTTCTTGTTTTCCATGTCATGATCCCTGACGTTGTGTTTGCATAAGTCCCTGCTCGGCGGCAGGTTGGTGAATCCATCGTACCCTGTCTTTACTGAATCACAGCTGGCGCTCTACGCTGTTCAGTGTTTGAAAATATTGTGCGAGTGTCCGCTCTCCGTAGGCCGGCGCGATCATATCTTGCGCGGATGCCGTGAGGAAAAATTCAACAACTCCGGTATGTTTCTCTGGCAGATTGCGTGACAAAAATAGCAATAGCTTGCTAAGCCAGTTCGGTAGATAAGTTATGTTTGTGGGTTGCTTGACAGTGTTAAAGGCAATCTGAGCAACTTGACGGTGCGTAAGGATCTCCGGGCCGCCGACATCAAGCTCCCGGTCATTCGTATGGATGGCTTCCAGGCAAAACGTCGCTAAATCATCGCCATGAATCGGGTTTAGCTGCTGGGAGCCGCTGCCGAAAAGGTAGATCCGTCCCTGCTTGGCCATCTTGTAAAACTCAGTCATATCAGAGAAGAAACCATTTGGACGGATGACACATGGCTCGGGGATTGTCGAGGTCAGCAGTTGTCTGGCAAAGCGCTCTTTGGCACGTAACAATCGAACGGTTTGAAAATTGGGTGCATTAAAGGCAGAGATGTAGATGAAGCGTTTGACGCCGGCTTTTTCGGCTTCACGTAACAGGTTCAGGTTGGCCTGATAATCCACATCCATATATCCCAGACCGTCGCGTTGTCGGGTGATCCCGACGCAAGAGATCACCACATCGATATCGTCGCAACATCCAGCCAGTGACGCCGGCTCCGTGACCTGGGCGATTCGAATTTGCGGGTCTGCCAATCCCAGCTCCTTGAGCCGGTGTGGGTCTCTGGCTAAGGCCAGGAGAGGAGCTCCCCGGCTGAGAAGCTGTGTGACCAGATGGCGTCCCAGGTAGCCGGTGGCACCGGCCACTAGGACGCGAGGTTGAATGTCGGTCATTGTGTCTCCTGGTTTGAGAAGTGGGTGAGAAAAAAATGGGTTCTGAGAGCGACGTGCTGTTCGAGTTGAGCGGGCGCCAGCGGCATGGTGCCGGTGAAGCGGAGCTCATCATAGAAATCACTTTTCCACAGTTGAAACAGCATATCGGCCAGCTGAGCAAGTTCGAACGTCGGCGAATGAACTTTACCCTGCTCCAGTACCTGGCAGATCGCCGCCACGGCGCGTTGCGGGCCGTGGCGATACAACTGATCTTTCAGTCCGGCCATTTGCGATCCGGCTGCGGCGATGGCGTTATCAAAAGCGATCACACGCGGCTGGCTGATTAGGGTCATGAGTTGGACCCCCAAGTTGTTCAGCCCTTGCTCCAGGCTAATTGGCTCTTCGGGCCTGATGCTGGTCAAGGCCGACTTGAGTGCGGTTTGGGTAAAACTTTCAACATACGCGCTGATGATGCCTTCCAGGTTGGTAAAGCGCCGGTACAGCGTCACTTTGGAAACCTGAGCAATACTGGCAATCCGTTCGATGGAGAGTCGGGCAATGCCATCTGTGGCGAGGATGGCGTCGATCGCATCGAAGATCTGCTGGGTTTTCTGCTGATCCACCGGTCGGCCGGCCTGGACGGTTTGGGAAGAGGTGGTCATCAAGATGCTCGCTTATTGATAGTTATGGTGAAAATATATGCAACCCAATTATGAAACGCAAGCGTTCATTAATGGGCGGGTGAGCATTAGTGGTTGGTTTCTATGAGGTTCATCAGGGCCGGCGGCGTGCAAAATGCACACATTGATCCACCTGTGGTTTGTGTATAAAGTTAAAGTAATCAGTGAAATAGAAGCTTGCAGGGAATCGCAATGAAACTGAACTGTGATATGGGTGAGAGTTACGGCATTTGGCAAATGGGAAACGACCATGCAGTGATGTCGTGGATTGATATGGCCAATATTGCCTGTGGCTTCCATGCGTCGGATCCGGATGTGATGGCCGAAACGGTGGCTTCAGCGCTAGCTCACGGTGTCGAAATTGGTGCTCATCCTGGTTATGACGATAAGCCCGGTTTTGGTCGTCGCAGTATTCCGCATCCACCGGAGTCGATCACGCAGCTGGTGGCTTATCAGGCCGGTGCGCTGGATGCAATTTGCCGATTGCAGGGGGGGCATGTGCGGTATATCAAACCGCACGGTGCGCTCTATCACGATATGATGGCCAGCGAAGCCATTTTCGAAGCCATGCTCAGAGCTGTCGCCGGTCTGAACCAGTTTGCTCCGATGCGGGCGGCCGAGCCGGTAAAGCTGATGATCCAGGCTCGCTCAGATAATGATATTTATCAGGAACTAGCCCGCCGCTATGCAGTGGAGCTGCTGTTCGAAGGGTTTGCGGATCGGGCGTATCGTGATGATGGCAATCTGGTGCCTCGCAGTGAGCCTGGCGCTGTTCACCGGGATCCGGCCCGGATTGAACAGCAAATCCGTGAACTGGCCATGGGTGAGGTGACCACCATTACGGGCAACAGACTGGCGTTGCAGGCTGATACCGTCTGTGTCCACGGCGATAACGATGAATCCGTGGCCATGATTGCCCGGTTGCATCAGGTACTCAACCCATGATGCGTGTTGCCCCCGTGTCCGAAACCGCATTCATCGTTTATTTAGGAAGTCACATTGATACGCGCCTCACCGAGCAGGTTGGCAGACTGGCCCGGTTGGTGAAAGCAGACTTTTCCGATGCGCTGATTGAAGTGATCCCTTCCTACACCTCCCTGTTTATCCAGTTTCATCCGCGCAAAACCACCTATGCGGTGCTGGAGCAGGCGATGTTTCAGTATCAATCGGTGCTGAACCAGCCTGCTTCGGAGAATGAATCCCAGGCTGGCAAGCTCATTACGTTACCGGTTTATTATCATCCGGACACGGGGCCGGATTTAGCAGGTGTGGCGAAGGCACATGATAAAAGTGTTGAGGAAGTGATTGCCCTGCACAGCCAGCAGTTCTATACCGTGTGTGCGATTGGGTTTGCGCCCGGCTTTGCCTTTCTGGCCTCCGTTGATCCGGCGATTGCGACCCCTCGCCATGCAGAGCCCAGGTTGAAAGTACCGGCCGGGAGTGTCGGGATTGCCAATGCGCAGACGGCCGTGTATCCGGCTGATTCGCCCGGCGGGTGGCAGATCATCGGGAATTGCCCGCTGCCGCTGTTCTCGCCGGATCGTGAGCCCATGACCCCGTTTGAAGTTGGTGACAAGGTCAGGTTTGAGCCAATCGACCGGGAGCACTTTTTACAACTGGGAGGGGGATTATGGCCGCATTAGAAGTCCTGCATCCGGGGATGCTGACCTTAATTCAGGATACCGGCCGGTTGGGCGTTGCAGAGCTCGGATTAAGCCAGGGAGGTCCGGTGGATCTGCATGCGTTTTGCTGGGCCAATTATCTGGTCGGCAACGCAATGGAGCGCCCGCAGCTGGAAGTCACCTTGGGGCAAGCCAGTTTTCGGGCACAAGATGATCTGATTTGTGCAATCACCGGCGCGGACATGGCCGTCACGGTGGATGGCCAGCGGCAGCTCCCCTGGCAGAGTTTTGTAGTGCATCAGGGACAAGTGCTGAAATTCGGCTATGCCCGGGACGGGCTTAGGGCCTATTTGGCGGTCAAAGGAGGGTTTGATATCCCCCGGGTGCTGGGCAGTGCTTCGGCGGTGCCCCGCAATCAGCTCGGTGGCCTGAAGGCCGGGACTGCACTGGCCGAAGGGGATGTGCTCCCCGTGACGCACGGTGAAATCAATCGTCATGCGTTTCAGTCGAAACAGGCGGCGCCGCGCTATATACCGGACTATACCGATCCGGTTCATTTGCGGGTGATGGAGTCGTATCAGTGCGATTATTTTTCTGAGCAGGCCAAGCAACGTTTTTATGCCAGTGCATATCAGATCAGCCAGCAATCTGATCGCATGGGATGCCGTCTGGAAGGGCCGGCAATTCAGGCGGAGATTGACGGCATCATCTCTGAGGCCATCGCGTATGGCGCGATTCAGATCCCGCCGAATGGACAACCGATTATTTTGTTGAATGACCGCCAGACACTAGGTGGATATCCTAAGCTGGGTTGTATTGCCCGGATGGATATGCCAAGGTTGGCCCAGGCAAGGCCAGGTACTGCGGTTCAGTTTGTCCGGGGAGACTGGGCGACCTTACGTAAAGAATGGCAGGACTTTTCACAGTTTTTCGGCTTGCCGATGTAGTGTTGATTTGGGGACAGTGGGGGAGACAGTATGTATATTTTCGGTTACGGCAGCCTGATCAATCGTCATTCGCGGTTGTTGACGGGGCAGACTGGCGAAGCCGTGCCGGTGGTTGTCGACGGCTTGCACCGGCGTTGGGGTAAAGTTGACGGCAGCTACACCATTGCGCCGTTGGTATGCGAACCGGGCGAAGGACGTTGTAATGGCGTGCTGGTCCGTGTCCATGACGGCTTTTTGCCGGAGTTTGACCGCCGGGAGAAGGGCTATCGCCGCATCGCGCTGGACCCGAGTGCAGTTCATCCCGAGCAGGAGGTTACGCTCAGCGACGATCCGATCTGGGTCTATGTGCGTGAAAATTCGGCGCCGCCATGCCCGGTTCAACCGATTATGCAAACCTATGTCGACACTGTGCTGGCGGGTTGTTTATCGATTTCAGAGTCGTTTGCCCGTGCATTTGTCGACACCACTCAAGGCTGGCACCATCCGTTGGAAAATGATCGCCACCAGCCGAAATACGGCAATCTGGCCGGGGTTGAAGCGGCGCATTTAAGTCTGATTGACCAACTGGTCGCGACGGCCCGCCCTTAACTGACGGGCTGCAATATGGCAAAACCAAATAAGAAAGGGCCGACCCAAACCGTCGAGATTTATTGTGCCGCCTGTCAGGCCATCCTGTTTAAATACCGCAAGGGTGGCAAGGGCGCGTTGGTGAAATGTTTCAAGGAAAGGATCAGCCGGGACTATACCACCCAAGCAGGTGTTTGCCCGAACTGTGAGGCGGTGTTCGCACGCGACACTTTGGTGCGCGGCACCCCGGCATTCAAAATGATTGGCGGAAAAGTCCGCATGAAATAAAGGGCAGCGAGCCGATGCAGCCTGATGTCATGGCAACATTGGCAACCTTATGGAATTGAGGGCGTTGATTGCGTCGTGGCAGTGGATTGAATCGTGGCAGTTGATTGCATACTGGCAGCAGATTGCACAGCGGCCGTTGTCTCCGGACATTGAATATCCTGGCGTAGCAGCATGGCTTTAAGATTCAACAAACGGCGCTCGTAGGTGGCTTTCACCAGTTGATAGTCCACCTCCGGCGCAAACCACATCACCAGCTGGCGATCCGGTTTGCGTACCTGCTCGACCCGGAATGCTTTCAGGCGACCGAAGTTGGTGTTGATGTATTCCTGTCCTTTCACTTCAAAGTAATACCGGTCAACGTCATCGTTACCCTGCAGCTTGAAATCGAAAGATTGTTTTCCGTTGAGCAGATTGAGCCGGATCTGACTACCGACGGCATCGCCATCACGGATCGGGATGTCCTGGCTGGTAAAAGTCAGGGTGTCTCCTTCACGTTGCAGCGACGTGCGTCGGCCATCCTCGCTGAATGTGGCCGAGGTCTGACCGGCCATCAAGCCTGAAATGCGCCGTTCAAACGAGTGGGTTAAAAAGCCATTTTCCTGCTCAGACCAGAATACCTGGCTGTTCTGCCGGAACTGACTTTTCGACACCTTAATATCAATCGTGCTGTAGGAGCGGATCTGAACCTGATCCCCTTGCCAGTTGAGGGTTCGCTGGTAATGTCCAATCCGGTGGTTGCTCAGAAACAAATCATACGTAAATGACTTGGTGCACTGATGATATTGCTGCGCAGGGAGCGCCAGTGCTGATGTACTCAAAAAACCGATCCCCAACCCCAGTAAGGTATGCACGGCTAACTGTAATTTCACCAGACCTCCAGCCGACAGATATCGTCATTAAACGTTAGCAGTGGGTGTCTGATTGCGCAAAAAAGCGGGAGCTTGAACCTGCCGGATGTGACCGCGGTCCAGATAAAAATATGAATCTTTTTTTTCATTATTAATTCAAAACAATGAAGGACTTAGCTGAAAAATAGCGTTCTTGTTGTTGCAACAGACATCGATGCTTATGTTAACCCACTGAAAGTAAACGCTTTGCGTTTATCGACGTAGACCGCAATTGTGACCGTTTGATGGCGAAAATTTGACGGTCCTCCGACTCGCTCCTATTTTTATCTGGGTTTAATAGACAGAGAGGTGAGGTCCGATGAAAAAAATGAATTCAGCATATCGTCTGCGGGTCATTAAGGAAGTTGCAACACGACAGCGGTTGCTGGAAAACGGTGATCCGATGGCCTGCCACATCTCTCAACTGTTGCACGAAAGACACCGGCAAGCGCCGAAATTGGAACAGCACTTTAGTGGCTGTCATTATGATGCCAATATCGGCGGCTGGGTCAGTAATCTTTGGGACGCCAAAAAATAATTGCAATTACATTGTTTCGGAGCCGGTTCCCGCAGATATCGCTGAGCGTTCAGCTGGCTCCTGTCTCGAACAACCTGCCGTTTTCCCTGCGTAGCTTGAGTTCATTTTCAACAGCTTTTTCTGCAACACTGGAACAATCCAGACGACTGAGGTACATTGCCCGGGCATTGTAATGTTAGGTCGCAGCATGAACTACTTAGAGTTAGACAGCTATTCCCGCAAGTGGATTTTTACCCACGCCTCCATGCCGGTCGCGGCAGAAGATTTATCCCAGATTAAGCCATTGACGCAGGCGCGCTCCGCAGAGCTTTGGCGCGAGCACATCAGCAAACAAAGCCCGGATGCTGATCATTTCGGCAAAGGGGATTGGCCGAGTGATTCGTCTCTCTGGAGTGAAGCGCTGGACTGGCAGGCCGACTGGGATGGCGATGAACCGGATCTGCCGGCAGCGATTGCAGAGTTCATCGATTGGGAAGACAACACCACGGTATTTTTCTGTTACGAGAAATACAATGTGATCGAAACCAAGTGGGGTGTGTTCAAGCGGAATTGGAAAAACTTTCTGTTCTTTGATGATGGCCCGCTGCTGATTGGCCGTAAGAAAACTCAGGCGGTGTGGTTCAGCTCGAAAGGCACGTTTCAGTGCGCCCACCGTCCATAAGGCCGCCGGGAGCAGGTGGTGTGCGGCGGTAGGGCCGCATCCCCTCAAACAGTTCAGCGCCGTTCCTTAGGCGCTTCGAGGGCCGGGGTGGTAGGTATTGAACTCAATAATCTGCCCTTTACCGGAAAGCTTGGCGCCATACATGGCTTTGTCGGCCCGTCGTAGGATATCTTCAACGGTCAGTCCCTGTTCCGGATGAACGTAGTAGCAACCGATGCTGGCCCCCATGTTCACCTGCGTTTCCTGCTCCAGCTTGATGGGCTCTCTGATCCGCCGCAGGATCCGTTGGCTGGTCAACACGACATCCGCTTGCTGACCCACCGGATAAATTACCGTCACGAATTCATCGCCTGCCAGCCGCGCAACGAGATCGCTGCGACGAACGGTACGATTGAGACGCTCGGCAATAATCTTCAGCACCATATCCCCGGCATTGTGACCATAGTTGTCATTGATCTGTTTGAAGTCATCTAAATCGATAAACAGCACAGCGAAAAGTTGCTGGGATTGTTGTTGCGCCATCAATAAGTGATCGATTTCCTCACACAGTTTGCTGCGGTTGGCCAGGTTGGTCAGTGGATCGTGCGTCGCCAGGTGTTCCAGTCGTTTCATCTCTTTCATTGAGCGTAGGTCGGAGGCGATCAGCACGGTCTGCAAGTCGTGGCTGTCTTTGATGTTATTGATCCGCACCAGCAGCGGAATATAAGAGCCGTCTTTACAGCGCTGGTTAATTTCCCCCTGCCAGTGGCCGGTTTGCGCCAGCTCGCGCAAAATCAGCTGCTCCATCCGACCAAAGGTCGCGACATCGATGAACCGATGGAAATGACGGCCGATCACTTCCCGGGCGTCATAACCTAAATATTGGGTAAATGCCGGGTTGACCATCTGGATTTTGCCGGCGCCACTGAGGATCATGATGGCATCCTGACTGCTATCAAAGACCTTGGCGGCCATTTTTCGCTGTCGTTGCGCCAGCTGGCGTTTGGTGACATCCTCAATCGCAAATAGAGTTTGCTGGCGTTTATGCAACGGGCGGCTGGTAATCTGATAGTAGCGGGTGTCTCCGTGAGGGTTGGTGCCAACCACCACGGTATGATCAAACTGGCGTTCTCCGTTGAGGACGGCTTGCATCTTGCTTTGAAATGCGTCCGGCGCTTCCGGCCGGATGGCTGCGTCAATTTTCATCCCGAGAAGATGATCCGGTTTCTGTTCCAGAACCCCCTCGCAGGCTTCATTAGCCAGGGTGATTTGCTGCCGGGCATTGACCACAATCAGTGCATGCTGCACCGTCTCGATAATATCGTCAGCGAAAGCCTTTTCATCGCCCAACTGGCGCAGGGTTGCGCGGATCTTGGCATTCCGTTCGTTCAGTTTGACCTGCATGCTGTTAAAACATTTGACCAACTCGCCCAGCTCATCATAGGTATGGGGCTGGAGCGGTGCCGGATTTTCATTCTTGATGATACTGGTCATCGCGTGGTTGAGCTGGATGATGGGCTGCGTTACCCAGGACTGAATCCGATTAACCACATAGGCACTGATGGCAAAGATCACCAGCAGTAATGCAAAACTGATCTGAAAATGGGTCTGCCGTACTTCTTTGAGAGTTTCCAGGGAGACGGCAATATGCATGTGGGCAATCGGCTCATTGTCCAGGGTCACCGGCACGATCAGATAGAGCAGATCATCCCCGAAGTGGTGGCCCTGGCTGGCAATCTGGTGCTGCTGCTCGGGACTCGGCGGGACGAAGGTGATTGCCGGATTCTCATAGCGGGCGAACACGCTATGATCCGGGCGCTCAAGGCGAACCCAGGCCACCAGCGGATCCGCTTTAAAGGCTGAGAGCACTTCATTACCGACGACAGGATCGTTGAACAGAACGGCAGCAGTGAGATTCATGCCGACGCCACTGGCCAGGATCCGGGTCCGGGTCAGCAGGTTCTGCTGCTCAATGTTGAGGTAGTTCTGATAGGTGATGAATTGAAAACAGAGAAAAACCAGAATAATGACACTCATCACCGGGATGGAGAGCCGCTGGCTTAGCGAGAGTCGTCGCATCAACTTACTCACCCCGGCCTCCTGTCTTCACATCTGCAGGAAGCAGGGCAATCCGCAGCAAGTGGGCGCTGATCGTCAACTCGCTGCGATTGACATGATCCAGGGCAATGGCGGGTTTGATGCGGTGCTGGTAGGCCCGGAGTTCAATCATCCCCCCTTTTTGCAGGAATATGTCACTGTCACTGACGGTAAGGATCCCGCGGATTTGCGGCACGGCTGGAAGATAAGCCAGTCGCTCTGCCGTGAGATAGAGGATGTCACATTGTGTCGACAGGCTGTCCAGATCATCGAGCGTTTGGATATCGTATTGTTTGTTAGGTTGATTTTTGCGTTCAACCAATAGGTGTAAGGTCGCGGTCACTTTGTCGCTGCCGTAGGTGCAAAACCGGTTGGGATGACGCTGTTCGGGCCAGCGGACAAAGTTGGTAAAGTAATACACATACAGCGCTTTGATCCGGGCTTCACTGGCGACGGCGGGTGTCGGGGTATTACCCATGTCCTGCGCATCAGTCGCCAGTGGCACGAGGCCGATGGCGAACAGAAGCGTGCGGAGAAAACATCGCCATCGGGGTTTTGAAAAATGTGGATGGTAGCGGCACATTGTCCATTCGTTGCAATACTGCCTGAACTTCCCCATACCGCCTCACTGTCGAACTGGAATTGATCGCTGATTCTTTCCCTTGGAGCCCACAGGATTCGTTAATGTCCGGCTTTGCGTGCGGCGAGCAACTCGGCAATGTGTCGGGCCCCGGTTACCAGGTTGGCGGCTGTCGAGTGCACCGAACTACCCGATGAAACAAAATGCTGGTGCAGCGGTTCCCCTAAGGTGACGAAGAACCGCGCGCCGAGCCGACCGGTTTTGATTTCCAGCGGCAGGGCAGAAGGATACAGGGTGCCCATCTGGTGCGGGTGGAGCTGATTGCCGTTGATGTAGATCATCCCGGAGCGAACATAGAGAAAGCCGGTTGTTTGCTTGGCATCGGGCTCAAAGCGCCAGCAGCCGTAGGGGGTGATCATAATATCCAGATACGTGACCGGAATGCTGTAGGGCACCGGACTTATCACGTCTTTGTATTGGCCGATCAGGACCTTGGTTGTCGAGTCGGTCTCTTCGACCAGCGGGATACACTGGGAGGTAATATTGACGCTGGAGGCTGCAGCCATTTCAGATTGTCCCGCCGGAAGTGCGGTCCATAAACTGAATGATTCGACCCGGCCGTCCTGCGGCGTCATGGTGTCCTGATGAATGATGCCGTTTCCGGAGGTCATGACATGAATATCACCACTGTTGAGGGTGACATGGCTGCCGGCGGAGTCATGATGTCGAAGCCTCCCAGTGACAGGGTAACTAATAGCATCAATGCCGGAATGGCCGTGGTAATCGAGGCCGGTGGAGCGGACGACTTCCTTGGCTTCAAAGTGATCCCACAGGACGAAGGGATCGAGCTCATACATGTCGTCCGGATTGATGAAGGCGGTGATCGCGCCGGATCGGTGACCATAGCGGATTTTGTTGATCGTTTTCGTATTTTTCATGTCCAAATACCACGTACCACTGCGACTGATTCAGAGGTTGGATTTGAACTGCCTGCAAATCTTGATGCGTGCCTGTTTTGGTTGCGCTCAGGCCGCAATAACAATCTGACGGGCTGGATCACGACAGCTCGGATCTCCGTCCTGATCAGTCTGGTATAGTTGCGTATTTTATTGATTAAATCTTAGACCTTCCCTTCTGATTTGCTCAAGCGATGCGGTGGAAAATCCCGCTTTTTTGGGATTTTTTTGTCCCGGATTTCATACTTTATCCTGAGCCGTTTCGACCACCAGTCGACTACGCCTGATCCGGCTCATCGGCATCATTGTTCCAGCGGACATAGTCGACGCGCGCCGGGACATTTAACTCGGCAAAGGTTTTCAGCCAACGAATTTGATTGCTTTGCAATTTATCACCGGGACCTTTGACTTCAACCCACAGGTATTGGCCGGATCGAAACAGGATCAGGTCCGGCAGACCGGCGCGGTTGCTCCGTGGATCAAACAGGATCCGCTCAAACAGCCGGGCCAGTAACGGGCCGGAAAAACAAGCGGTACTCAGGGTCAGGAGCTCCGGCGGGAGCAGCGGCCAATTGACCCAGTCATTGCTCAGGCCGTATTTTTCCCCGTAGACGCGGTGCCAGTGCTGCCAGCGACCCTGCGTAATGTCGTGCAGTCGTTGTTGGATTTGCACCTGACGTTGTTGGGTAAAATCGGGCTGGAACATATCCCGGGGTGCGCGCTGGTACGGATTAAGAAAGGCGCCCGGAACCGGCGCAAAGATGATGTCCCAGAAGGCCAGGCCAAACAGGCCGCACAGCAAGCTGTTTTCGGTATAAAACACTTGCCAGCCCTGCGCGGTGTAATACTCGGCAACTGCCAGCTCGACCCGCTGGCCTGTGGGCGCCAGTTGGAGGTGGCTCTCTGTAATATCCGGTTCAGCGACGGGCTCAAACGGATGGTTGAGCTGGCAGCAAAGCTTTTTCTCCAACCGGGCCGCCACATCCGCTTCTTCTTCATTGTGCGGTGCCAACCGCATTTGCCGGGCCAGAGCCAGGGCGCTGGCCGGATCGCCGAGCTTGTCCAGCATCCGTGCCTGACGCTCCCGTGAAGGGGGTAGCTCACTCTGGCGAAACAGTGCCAGGGCCGTATCAAAGTGTTCGGTTCGCTCCAGGTCACGGGCGATCAGGTTGATCAGTTTCTGCCGTCTGCGTTCCAGCGGCAACCAGCTAAACGCTGCGGGAAGCTGGTGGGCCAGGGCGGGGATCGGCTCAGGATCTTTGCGATCTTTTGCTTGCCAGTATTGGTCGCTGAGATCCGATAACATCAGCCACTGCTCAATCTGCTGGCGTTCCGTAAATAAACGGCTGTCGCGATCAACCGGATAATTCTCAAACTGATGCAGACCGAGATCCGTCAGTACAAACTGGCTGAGATCCTGGTGTCGATTGCCGAAAAACAGCAGCAGGAATGTGCTGAGATGCTGCTGATGGCAGATGCGCAGAATATTGTCTCCGAAATCTTCCGGGGTGGGTTCTAGTGCCGCCAGCGCTTCGAGCAGTTGCGGTTTGCGGGCCTGCTTGAAAGGCGACAGCGCCGGAAACCGGCTCAGCAGTTCAGGTTTGGTAAATAAAGAGGCTATTTGATCGGTGGGCCACGCGTCCTGGTGCCACTCAATCAGGCCCAGATCGGCCAGGGCTTGGGCGGCAGGCCCCAAAGCACCGATTTCCGGGTAATTGAGCTTAGCGAGGCGGAAAAACTCACCTTTGCGAGACAACAGGCGGACGTACAACATCTGTGCTTGGGCGGTAAGTCTTCGAAACTGGGTGACCCAATGTGACTCGTCGTCACTGAGCAAATCCTGGTAACGCTGATCGACCGTGTCGAGTAGTCGGCGAAAGTTGTGCAGGTAATAGTCAGGTGCAAGTTCAATAGGCGTCATGGTGGGTCCTGTCACCGGTTGATATCTTATATCTTGTTGTTATATTTAATAAAAACAATGTCGCAAGTAGGACATTCCCCGGCGAGCTGATATGATGGGGGAAATGTTTGGGGAAAGGTTTGCTGTGTTTGCCTGTCTATTTTCTGTATTTCGATATTTATTCATATTTGCACTGGGTATGATCGCCATATCCGCAAATACCTTTGCCGCCTTACAACATACCAGTAATCCGCCATCCGAGCTGCTCGGTGCTTCTTGTGTTATCCGCCATGATAATCAACTTGTCATGTTCTCTGAAGCCATTGTTCGAAAAATGTCACTGCCGGGAGGCTATATTGATACCGGCGAAACGGCCGCCCAGGCGGCGGCCAGAGAGGCTTTAGAAGAAACCGGGATTGAGGTTGAAGTTCAACATTTAATCACTTACCGGGGACGGGCTGCTATTTTCAGCTGCGTGGCTAAAACGCCGATCCTGGTATCTTCTTTTCAGGATCGGTCCGGCCATCCGATTGTGGCCTCCTGGTTTGCCGAACACTACGCCAAAGAAGTGCGCCGGGTTTACTTAGTCGATCCGACGTCATTGACCGAAAAGCAGTACCGTTACCCTGACGATGTCAGCAGTTTGCCGCAATGGCTGGCCCAGACCCCGTCCAGTGATGCCGAAGTCTATGCCGTGTTGGCCCAACATGCGAACTCCTATCACCGCCTTGAGCTGGAATGGATCGAAGCGCTCCAGAACTGGACGCGTTCGTTGCCTGCGGCGCTCGAACAGGGGTTTGAATGGTTGATGTGGGGGTTGAACCTGCCGGGTGAAGCCCTGGTGTTCGCCTTACTGGTTGTGGGGGTGACGGCCTGGTTTGGTCCCCGTGCTATGTTACAGCTGTTAGTCATCCTGATGCTAACGATGTTTACCAGTTCATTGATTAAGTTGGGGGTGAGCTCGCCGCGTCCCTCAGACATTATGCCGGAGCTTCAAAAGGTCAATGCGTACGGATACGGCCTTCCCAGCGGTCACACGCTGATGACGACCGTGTTGTGGGGCATGGGCTGGTCCTGGCTGAGCCATCGGGTCGGCCCGGTGATCCGGTGGGGCACCTTCTGTTTATTACCGCTCCTGATCGGCGGGCAAGCACTGGCCCGGGTCTGGTATGGCGTGCATTTCATCAGTGATACTGTGGTGAGTATTCTTCTGGGCCTGGTGTTACTGGCCTTGTTTCTGTGGTGGCAGTCAGCGCAACGCTTCCCGCTGGCGGCAGTGGTCGTCAGTCGCGGATTTTGGTTTATCAGCGCTTTGATTTGCGGTCTGATTGCGGTGCTGACCCAGGCACCGGATCATACTTATCTGTTTGCCGGGCTGGTGGGGCTTTTATTGATGGTCGATCAACTGCCGGCACCTACCAGTATCCCGACCATGTCGACACGATGGCAAATTCTGGTGGCCTCTGTGGTGGGAGTGAGCCTGGTGATGCTGGTGACTGAAATGATTTCCGACCAGAGTTCGGTCAATGCCATGGTGTTGGTGATCCGGGCCATCGGCTGGGCGCTGGCGTTGATGTGGCTGGTGGGGGCGTCATCCGTCATCATCCGCCGTCAGGAACGGATCGCCAGGATTCCTCACTGATTTAGCGCCGTGCGCGATGTCACGCTTTGTTTCAAATTTGGAGTGCGGTAAAGTGAGGGCAAACGATTTCTATAAGAGAGGCCAGTAGCCGTAGGGAACGGCGGTGATACTGGACAAGGAGAGCAATGTTACCTGTATTGACCCATCAGAATAGTATCGACGATGTCGTACTGTCTTATCTGCATGCATTAGAACAAGTCGGGTTCACCGGCGATATTGAGCAGAGTTATGCCAGCCGCCTGGCGGTTGCAACCGACAATAGTGTCTATCAGCAACTGCCGCAGGCTGTGGTGCTGCCGCGCTCGACCGAAGATTTGGTGCGAATTGGCCAAGTCGGCCAGCAGGCAGAGTTTCGGACCATCACCTTTTCCGCCCGGGGCGGCGGTACCGGCACCAACGGGCAATCACTGACCCCGGGGATCGTGGTTGATTTGTCTCGCCACATGAACCAAATCCTGGAAGTGAACCCGGAAGAGGGCTGGGTTCGGGTGCAAACCGGGGTGATCAAAGATCAGCTCAATGATGCACTGCGTCCCCACGGTTTCTTCTTCTCGCCGGATCTTTCGACCAGTAACCGGGCCACCATCGGCGGGATGATTAACACCGATGCGTCCGGTCAGGGCTCCCTGAAATACGGTAAAACTTCTGATCATGTGCTGGCGCTCAAAGCGGTGCTGGTGGACGGCTCTGTGCTCGACACCGCGCCTTTGACTGAGCAAGCGCTGGCGGCACAAAGCCAGGGCGATGATTTTGCAGCCCGGGCGCTGCGGGTTTCGGCGCAGGTGTGTCGCGACAAGCGTCAGCAAATCCTCGATAAATTCCCGCCGCTGAACCGTTTTCTTACCGGGTATGACCTCAAGCACGGCTACGATGAGGCGATGTCGCAGTTTGATATTGCGCGCCTACTGTGCGGCGCGGAAGGCTCGCTGGCGTTTATTGCCGAGGCAAAACTCAATATTACCCCGATCCCGAAATCCCGCACCCTGGTCAACATTAAGTACGACAGTTTTGATTCGGCGCTGCGCAATGCCCCGATGATGGTCGAAGCGGAGGCGCTGTCGGTGGAGACGGTGGATTCGCGGGTACTAAATCTGGCCAAGCAGGATATCGTCTGGCATACCGTCAGCGATTTGCTGACGGATGTACCGGGGAAAACCCTGCTCGGGATCAACATGGTCGAGTACGCCAGTAATGATCCGGCGGAAAACCGTCGTCAGGTTGAGGCGCTGTGCGCGCAGCTCGATGTGTTGATGGCTCGCGGCGAGAGTGGGGTGATTGGCTATCAGGTGTGTGATGATCTGGCGGGGATCCAGAAAATTTACACCATGCGCAAAAAAGCGGTTGGCCTGCTGGGTGCAGCAAAAGGGAGTAAAAAGCCGGTGCCGTTTGCTGAAGATACCTGTGTGCCGCCGGAAAACCTTGCCGATTTTATTGTCGAGTTCCGCCAGCTGCTGGACGAAAAGCAACTCGACTACGGAATGTTCGGCCACGTTGATGCAGGGGTGCTGCACGTGCGTCCGGCGCTGGACATGTGCGATCCGGCGCAGGAACGCCTGATGAAGGAGATTTCCGATCAGGTGGTGGCGCTGGTGGCCAAATACGGCGGCCTGATGTGGGGCGAGCACGGCAAAGGCTACCGTTCTGAATACGGCCCGGAATTTTTCGGCGACGAGCTGTTTACTGAGCTGCGGCGGATCAAAGCGGCATTCGACCCGGATAACCGGATGAACCCGGGGAAAATCTGTACCCCGCTGGACAGTGATGCCGAGCTGGTCCAAGTCGATGGCGTGAAACGCGGTACCTTTGACCGCCAAATTCCGGTGAAAGTCCGCGACAGCTTCAGCCGCGCGATGGAGTGTAACGGCAACGGGTTGTGTTTTAACTATGACACCAGCTCGCCGATGTGTCCGTCGATGAAAATCACAGCCGATCGCCGCCATTCGCCGAAAGGCCGGGCCGGGCTGGTCCGTGAGTGGTTGCGACTGCTGGCCGAGCAGGGGATCGATCCGGTGAAGCTCGAAGAGCAATTGATGAGCCGCACCCCGTCGGTGAAGCAAATCATCGACCGCTTTAGAAATACCTTCGGTGCCGGCAAGCAGACGTATGATTTCTCCCATGAAGTGATGGACGCGATGAACGGCTGTCTGGCCTGTAAGGCCTGCGCCAGTCAGTGCCCGATTAAAGTGGATGTGCCGAGCTTCCGCTCCCGCTTTATGAATCTCTACTACAGCCGTTACCAGCGTCCGGCCAAGGACTACCTGGTAGCGTATGTCGAAAACTATCTGCCGCTGATGGCCAAGGCCCCGGTGACCTTCAATGCCCTGATGCGTCCGTCGTGGTCGAAAAAGCTGACCGAGAAAACCATCGGTTACGTCGACATGCCGCCGCTGTCGGTCCCGACCTTGCTGGAAGGGCTCGACGGCCACCATGCGACCCGGTTTGATCTGCAATGGCTACAAGCCCTGTCGGCGCAGGAGCGTGAAGATTATGTGCTGATTGTTCAGGATCCGTTTACCAGTTATTACGACGCTGAAGTAGTACGTGATTTTGTCCTGCTGGCGGAAAATCTCGGCAAAAAACCGCTGCTGGTGCCGTTTAAACCGAACGGCAAGGCGCAGCATGTGAAAGGCTTCCTGCGTCAGTTTGCCAAAACCGCCCGCAATACCGCAGATTTCCTCAACCAGCTGGCCCTGCTTGGGATCCCGCTGGTCGGGGTCGATCCGGCACTGGTGCTGTGCTATCGCGATGAATATCAAGAAGTGCTGGGGGAGACCCGCGGCGACTTCCATGTGATGACCGCACATGAATGGCTGCTGCCGCTGTTGCCGTCGCTCCCGGCCCGGTCGATGCGCGAGGCGGATCGCTGGTACTTGTTTGCGCACTGTACTGAAAAAACCAAAATGCCGAATGCGGAAAAAGAGTGGGCGCAGATCTTTGCCGGGTTCGGGGCGAACCTGATGCCGGTTTCGGTGGGATGTTGCGGCATGGCTGGCACCTTCGGTCATGAAAAAGACAAGCTGTCGATGTCCCGCGGGATCTACGATCTGAGCTGGCAGCCGAACTTAGAGCAACTCGATACCGAGCGTTGTATGGCAACCGGCTATTCGTGCCGCAGTCAGGTGAAGCGGTTTGAGCATATCCGGATGAAACACCCGGTTCAGGTATTGCTGCAGGTCGCCAGGGCCAACCCTGTGCCGGCAAACCAGGCGGGTTAACCCGGCCAAACCAACGGGCTTGCATCAGGCTGGCGGGTTGTCTGTGACAAGCATGCCGGATGACAAGTTAGCGAAGTGACAGCAATGTTTGCTGCTCACCAAACGATCAAGGCGACTGCTTTTACAGGCAGTCGCCTTGTTTTTTAGGGAGCGCTGGTCAGAGTTAATCTTTCGGATTGGGGGATAGCCAGTTATACACCCAGCCGGCGATCAGAGCGCCAAAGAGCGGGGCGACCCAGAATAACCACAGCTGGCTCAGCGCCCAGTCTCCGACCAGAATTGCCGGGCCGGTACTGCGGGCTGGATTGACCGAAGTGTTGGTGACCGGAATGCTGATCAGGTGAATCAGCGTTAAGGCGAGCCCGATCGCGAGTCCGGCATTGGCAGGCGTGGCATGTTTGTGAGTTGCACCGAGAATGACGATCAGAAACATAAAGGTCATCACGAACTCAGTCAGAAAAGCAGTGCCCAGACTGTAATAACCGGGAGAGTGGTCGCCATAGCCGTTTGAAGCCAATCCACCGGCGAGGTCGAATGCCGGTTGACCACTCGCGATGAAGTACAATACGGCCGCGCCGAGAATACCGCCGAGGACCTGGGCCCCGATATAGGGAATCACTTCGTGGGCCGGAAAGCGCCCGCCGGACCAGAGCCCGAGCGTGACTGCTGGGTTTAAGTGGCATCCCGAAATATGGCCGATACTGTAGGCCATGGTCACGACGGTCAGGCCAAAGGCAAATGAGACGCCCAATAACCCGATACCCACTTCAGGAAAGGCTGCGCTGATCACGGCACTGCCACATCCCCCGAGTACCAGCCAAAATGTTCCGATCAGCTCAGCCACCAGTTTTTTGAGCATGCTGAATACCTCAGGCAAGCAAAAGTGAGATGAAGTATAGCCATCTTTATTCACTGCCTGATGCGTCATTCTTGCTACAAAACACTGCCTTCCCGGCTTATCTGCCGAATGCCTGACATTGAGCGGCAGTTGTGAACGCCACTGAAGGCTTGGAAAGAGCCAAGCCGGTGAGCTGAACCGGAATGAGATTAATGATTTGCTTCGAGCAGATAGTCCGCCAACTGATCGGAAAGCCACTGGATCACGCTCCCCGGACGGCTGTCACTTTTCATGATTTCCCCATAAGACTGCCAGCTCATCGCCTGATTGTATTTGAGTACCTTCAGCGTGCCTTCCCGTAAATACTCATTGATCAGCAGCGCCGGAACATAGGCCCAGCCGGTATTGTCCAGCACGGCATCGCGCATGTGTTCAAAGAAAGGCAGGGCGATAAAGTTGCTGGCCCGCGGCGTAAAAGCTTTCAGGCTCTCGTCGTCAATATAGGCCAGCGCAACCTCAGTGTAGCGATCCATATCGCTGCGTTTGACCTGACGCAGCCGCCCGAGTGGGTGGTCTTGATGGGCGACAGACATCATCCGGATTTGCCCCAGTTTATTTTGCGACAGCTGCGAAATCCGGTGATCATCTGCGAGCAGGGTATACGCCACATCCACAATATTTTCCTGCACCATCTGCTCCAGTTCCGGCGGCGGCGCGACATAAATCGAGATACTGGTGTTGGGAAAGCGTTCACTCATCGCTTGGATCAACTGGCGCCACAGGACTTCCGGCAGGGCATCATCCCGGGCAATTCGCAGGCTGGTTTCGACGCCATTCAGGTGCTGGTGGCATTTGTCCTGAATATCTTTGCTGATTTGCAGCAGTCGCTCGCAATCATTGGCAATGGCTTCCCCGATCTCGGTCAGGATCACTTTGTTCCCGGAGCGGGTGAGTAGCTGGACGCCCAAATCATCTTCCAATGCGCTTAGGGCGGCGCTGACGGTGGTGCGGCTTTTGTTGAGTTTTCTCGCCGCTTCCGCAATGGAGCCGCTCTGGCTGGTATGGATGAACATCTCGACCTGGCTGATTTTCACATTGGCTCCGCTTAAATGATTCGTGTCATGAATAAAATTTATTTGCTTTAGCGACGAAAAAGTCGGCGCTCAGTGATTATATCAACCAACTATCATCAGGTAACCTTACGGCTGTGTGATCAGATTCGAGATATCCGACGAAAAATATGTCGGTTTGTCAGAGGTAGTTATGTTGACCAATATACAATTAGAACGCCGGTTACTGCAGTTCTCCACATTTTCCTCCTTGATGTTTGCCCTGATGGGGATTGGCCTCGGGCTGTGGATGGGGTCGTTAGTGATCGTTTTCGACGGCGCTTATTCCTTCATCAGCCTGGCATTGACCCTGGTATCCCTGGTTGCAGCGGCGTATATCCGCAACCCGGCGGTCGCCGCGCAGCCGG
This sequence comes from Photobacterium sp. MCCC 1A19761, assembly GCF_037389125.1. Lineage (NCBI taxonomy): Bacteria > Pseudomonadati > Pseudomonadota > Gammaproteobacteria > Vibrionales > Vibrionaceae > Photobacterium > Photobacterium sp. MCCC 1A19761. Next base: position 182,762 of record NZ_JAZGTF010000002.1, on the reverse strand, counting down.
AGCGCGTTGCGATAATTGAACCCGCGGTGATTGCGTTGAAAGGCATTGTGATTACCGTGATGTGTTGCTTGTCATTCAGCTCTGCGGTGATGGCGATCCTTCATGGCGGCCGGGAAGTTGATGCTGGACTGGCCCTGTTGTTTGGGGTGGTGAATGTGCTTGGCTGTCTCGCAACCATGTGGGTGATGGCCACGCAGGGGAAAAAGATCCAATCGGGTTTAGTGACTGCTGAGATTAACCAGTGGCTGATGGATACGGTGATCAGCGGCGCGGTGATGATCGGCTTTATTCTGGCATCCCTGATGCGTTTCACGCCCTGGGCGGAATATGCGGTCTACGCTGATCCGGTGATGGTGGTGGTGGCGTCGATTTACTTTGTGATTGTGCCGTTGCGGATGGTCTATGGCGCGCTTCGTGATTTACGGGGCGCGGTTGCCGGTCAGTCGCAGACCGGCAAGCTGGTGAACAGTGGAGCGGAATGAATTACTTGCGGTTGAGCAACAGGGTGTGCTCGATTTCCCGAAAATGGCTGGCGGCATCAATCAGCGAGCTGGCAGTGAGCGCCGGCACGCCGTAGATCTCAACATCCGCCTGGTAGCGCGAGCGCACTTTATCTACCAGTAAATCAAAATCTCCGTCGCCTGAGAGCAGAATCACCCGATCCACTTCCGGCGCATGCTCAATGACATCCAACGTGATCCCGACATCCCAGTCGCCTTTCGCCGAGCCGTCGCTGCGTTGAATAAATGGTTTGAGCTTCACCTCGAAGCCAATACCACGCAGGATATTTTGAAACTGCCGCTGCTTTTCGTCGCCCCGATGAATGGCATAGGCATACGCGGCAACGACTTCTCGCCCTTGCGTTGCTTCAGCCCAGAAGGCGTTGTAATCAAAGTTACAGCCATAAGTATCTTTCACGGTGTAGTAGATGTTTTGTACATCGACGAAAATAGCGACTTTTTCCACGGGAACTCGGCAGGTAAATGAATAAACTCAGCAAGAGTGCCTGTGAATCGGTTGAAATACAAGCTATACCAATCACAGTCAGTCATTGATCAGAAATCGCGTCGGAAAAATGCTTGAGAACAAGGCAGGATTTTCGATAAGTGGTTATTCTACAATCAAAAATCCTAACACAGTTATCGAGTATCTTCACAAGCTAGGATGAACAGTGATTGACGACGATTGGTATTCGTCAGGATGTTGTAAGGAAATTTTGTAGGCTCTTGTCGCGGCAGGGAAAACATGTGACAGTTAGCAGGGTAACTTGTCGAAGTTGAGAGCAAATCCATTGAAAAAGTCGATGATGAAAACGGCCCTGGCAGCGGCTATCCTGTTGAGCGCAAACGCTGCTTTTGCGAAAACCTGCCCGGTTGATGTCCAGCACGATATCCATATTGCGGATGAGCAGGTGTCGGTCTATCAGGGCGGCCAGGCCAAAATGTGGATCGATGCGCAGAACCAGGTCTTTGTAGACGGCAAACAGCTGGAATTGAATACGGTTCAGCAGCAGGCGGTGGAAGCCTACAGTCAGGCAGTGAAGACTTACTTACCGAAAGTGGCTGATCTTGCAGACGATGGTGTCGGGATTGCGTCAGAGATTATGAATGAAGTGTCGTCCCGGTTCGACTCGGGTGAGTCCTTTGCCGGGGTGAAAACCCTGATTGCGGATTACAGCCAGAAAGCCCATGATAAATTTTATCCGGAAGGAGAGTTTGTCATGCCGGCCAACATCTTTGAAACGGCAGACACTGACTGGCGCCAGGAATTCGAGCAGGCGATGAAGCATGTGAGTGTGGAGTCGATGTCGAACCTGTTTTCGGCCCTGACCGAGAAAATGAAAAACGGTGAAATCAGCTTTTCTGAGTTGCAACAGCAGTTCGGTGAAATGAAAGCGGCCATTGAAGCGAAAGTACGCGAACGCTCCGGAGAAGTGGCAGAGAAAGCCGGGGAAGTGTGTGATTCGATCAAAGGGCTAGCCGAAGAAGAACAACAGTTGCATCGGGTGGTTCCGGAGTTGAAACCATACCAGATGTTTGAAATTTAACGGCCCGGAAGGGCAGTTTCATTTGACGGCGCAGGAGTAAAATCATGCTGAAATTCGCAGTGATCGGTGTTTTATTGTTGCTGGCTTATCTGGCGACGAAATACTTAGATGAGCGCCGTCAGAAAAAGCTGCTGATTGCCTTGGGCGTCGTGATTGCTGGCGCGGTGGCGTACCTGATGGCGATTGAGCTGATGCGCTGACTGGCCTTCATCCGTTTGGCATAAAACAAAGCCCGCTTTGTGCGGGCTTTGTGTTTTATCAAGTTCTGGCGAAAGGTTTAGCGGGCCGCGGAACGGCTGCGGGCCGGTTTACCATTCTGGCGCTGGCCGGCCGGTTTTCCCGGGCGGGCAGGGCGGTTGGATGGGCCTTGTGTTTTGCCGCTATTACCATGCTTGCCGTTGCCGTTGCCGTTGCCGTTGCCGTTGCCGTTGCCGTTGCCGTTGCCTTTGGCTGTGTTGGCTTTTCCTTGCGTGCCACGGGACGGATTCCCGGGACGGCCATTTGACTTCCCTTGACCGTCTTTACGGATATCCGGTTGGTTCGGGTGTTTGGTCGCAAAACGCTTGGCACCGTGGCGACTGGAGCCGCGGCGCTGAGCCGGAGTCAGTTCGGCATCGCTGCCGGCTTCCGGGACCAGACAGTGTGGCTTGTCACCAATCAGGTGCTTCTTGCCCATGCTTACCAGCGCTTCGCGGATCAGCGGCCAGTTGGCCGGATCATGATAGCGCAGCAAGGCTTTATGCAGTCGGCGCTGACGTTCGCCCTTGGCCACAAACAGATCTTCACGCTTCTTGTACTTCACGCGCTTCAGCGGGTTGGTTTCCGAGTGATACATCGCGGTAGCGTTACACATCGGTGACGGGTAAAAGTTCTGAACCTGATCACACTGGAAGTCATTTTTCTTCAGCCACAGCGCCAGGTTCAGCATGTCGTCATCAGTTGAGCCCGGGTGCGCTGAGATAAAGTACGGGATCAGGTACTGCTTCTTACCGGCTTCGGCGCTGTATTTTTCAAACAGCTCTTTGAAGCGGTCATAAGTGCCCATGCCCGGCTTCATCATCAGATCCAGGGTGCCTTTCTCGGTATGCTCCGGCGCAATCTTCAGGTAACCGCCCACGTGGTGGGTCACCAGCTCACGGATATACTCCGGAGACTCAATTGCCAGGTCATAACGAACCCCGGACGCGATCTGGATTTTCTTGATGCCGTCGACTTTGCGCGCTTTACGGTACAGATCGATGGTGTGTTTGTGGTCGGTATCCAGCTTCTTACAGATCTCCGGGAAGATACAGGACGGACGGCGACAGTTCACTTCCGCTTTTGGATCCGAACAACCCAGACGGTACATATTGGCGGTCGGGCCACCCAGATCTGAAATGGTCCCGGTGAAACCCGGCACCTTGTCACGAATATCTTCCAGCTCGCTCAGGATCGACTCATGCGAGCGGTTCTGGATGATCCGGCCTTCGTGCTCGGTGATCGAACAGAACGAACAACCGCCGAAACAGCCACGCATAATATTGACACTGGTTTTGATCATGTCATATGCCGGGATCTTGGCTTTACCGTACTTCGGATGCGGCACACGGGCGTATGGCAGGCCAAACACGAAGTCCATCTCTTCGGTGGTCAGCGGGATCGGCGGCTTGTTGACCCACAGTTCCCGATCACCGTGTTGCTGGATCAGGGCACGCGCAGAATACGGGTTCGCTTCCAGGTGCATGATCCGGCTGGCGTGGGCATACAGGATGCGGTCGTTACGCAGTTTCTCAAACGACGGCAGGCGAACCGCCGTGGTTTTCGAGTCGTGGCGCGACGGCTGAATGGTGATTGGCTTGGCCGCTTCTTCCTCAGCCTGTGCTTTCTTGGTGGTCGCGCAGGTTTCTTCCGTGGCGTACGGGTTCGGCATCGGCATCGCTTTGCCCGGTTTCTCAATCCGGCTGGAGTCGATTTCCTTGTAGCCTTCCGGGCGCTCTTTCAGGATCACCGCGGTCCCGGCAATGTCGGTCATGGCAGCGATGTCTTCACCCCCGGCCAGACGGTGCGCCACTTCCACCAGGGCACGCTCGGCATTGCCGAACAGCAGAATATCGCCCTTGGCATCAAACAGCACCGAGCGGCGGACTTTATCCGACCAGTAGTCATAGTGGGCCAGACGGCGCAGGCTGGCTTCAATGCCGCCCAGCACAATCGGCGTGTCTTTGTAGGCTTCACGGCAGCGCTGCGAGTACACCAGCACGGCGCGGTCCGGACGCTTGCCGCCTTCGTTATTCGGCGTGTAGGCATCGTCGTGGCGCAGCTTACGGTCCGCGGTATAGCGGTTGATCATGGAGTCCATGTTGCCGGCGGTGATGCCGAAGAACAGATTTGGTTGCCCCAGCTCCATGAAGGCGTCTTTATTGTCCCACTCCGGCTGGGCAATGATCCCGACCCGGAAACCCTGGGCTTCCAGCACGCGGCCGATCACGGCCATGCCGAAGCTCGGATGGTCGACATAGGCATCGCCCGTCACAATAATGATGTCACAGCTGTCCCAGCCGAGGGCGTCCATTTCTGCACGCGTGGTCGGCAGGAACGGTGCTGTGCCGTAACATTCGGCCCAGTATTTTGGGTACTCGTTAATTTTGTTTGAAATCATTTGCTTACAGTTACTTCATTTATGTTAGGGGCATATTGGGGGCATTCTTGCCTTCTTGTAGGGGCAGCGGTGTCGCTGCGTTGGGTGTGCTCACTCACCCAAACACCCGGATATTGTCAATTGCTGTTGCATATGAATGCCCCTGTTGATTGGCGTATGTCGGAAATTGCCCCTGCAGAGAACATCCGGCCAGCTTACAGTATGGCGGGTTTGCCACGGCTTTCTATCCGTGACCACCATCAGTTGCGGCTTAACCATTGATGTTCTGGCGTGCCGGTACGACAGGCGCTGATTTTCGTTTATTCGGCTGCTGAAACTTCCGGCAACCGAGTACTCATCTCAAAAGGGGCATGAGTTTACCATGTTCAGTGGGGAAAACATCAATTTCTGTGGCAGGGGGAGAGGTTTCGTTGCAGACCACAAACAAGACCTTAAGCTCTTTATGGTTAAGGTCTCGCACATGACAAAAGAGTGAATTTTATCGAGACTTTAGTAGGGAAAACTTACCAGTTATTGGTGACCTGGCAGCGAAGCAATCAAGCTAACTCTCAATAAGCAATGGCATCGACGGTAATGCACTGTACCGAATATCCGAATTTCCAGTTTGTTCGATCGTCTATCGAGATGTCCGCAATATAGTTTGTCCCCTTATGATGCTTCTTGGCTGCTTGGATTGCCTCGCTGGTTGACGTTGCCGGACCCACTGGAAACAAATACAGAACCCTCGTTTGACAGCTTTCACCCCTCACTGGCCCGATTGCTTTGGGGCTTTTCCCTGCGCTCTTATCAATGTAACTGGTCGCTGCAAATGAACCATGCAGAGAAGTACTACATCCCGTTAACAGGATGGGCAGTACGAAAGCAAGACAGCCTCGTTTACGAAAAAACATAAAGGGACGACCTCGACCGTGGTTGTTGTCACTTTTCAGTCTAACGGATGACATGGGCTTCCCCTCAATTAATGACGCCGTAGCGATTTGTGTTGCTGTTTTTTTCGGGGGGATGTCCTGTGTCAGGTAGATAGTTGTCATCCTCAATGCGATGCTGCGAGATGGCGTCAGGTGGGAAAAAAACCAGAGTGAATTTAATTATTGACGCCATAGTCGTTTGTTATACCTTTGTGTATTCGAAGTCATAGTAGTGCTGACCATTTTCAATTCTTATAGCCATTTTACCGGTTAGACCAACTAACTCTCCTGTACCAGAATCCGGCACCACTTCAAGTGTGAGTCTGTCAGTACCTCCTGACATAATTCCGTAGTGTTGCAGTACGAAGCTGCCCTGTTCACCTGAAACTGAACCCACAACTTGTTCAATCGCAACATAACCAGCTGACCCTTTTATAGAAGTCATCACATTAAGCATTTCACCTTTACTATCTGCTGATAACTCACCATGAAAAACTTTACTTATAGACATGCGACCAAGGTTTGAGCCTTCGACACCTTTTGCAAAGGTTTCCATTGGTTCAAGTGCTACATCAAACTTCCCTGTAATTTTCATAAACTCTCCACGTATGATAAAAGGCATAACAGCCTATTGTGCAGCATGCTTGGTTTCACGCAGCTACCACATTGGTCTCCGTTGCATACTATAGCCACAAAACGTAATCACCTTCAATTGGTTAGATCACCAAAATATTCTCGTCTACCTTGAATTCATTTGCGCAAAGTCAGCATTGTGATTTAACGAGGATTCGGATACCCCGAAAACCAGAAGAATAACCTTTATGATCAATAAGATATATGAATTGATGGTGCACAAAGCAAGCAAAATCGGTCTCGAAAATGCCTAGGTGTGTTCGGATAATCGGCTTTTGAGTTTGGTCTTAATCGGGTGCAGTTGCGTCTCTGATAGATCTGGTCACAATCCATTGGCTTTCTTAAACCGCCGGACTTTGGTCCGCATGTTTTTCATGGGGGAGGATGTGTTGAACTGAATCATCCGGCCCAACGTCCATTGTTGGTACCACGGGGTTTCATAGAGGTCTTGATTGCTGAGGCCTGCGATCAGCGCCAAGATCTCATGGACGGTGTGCTCAAGCTCGGTGAGCAGCGCGCCATAGGGCCAGTCGTTGTATTGCTGATGAAAATGTGTGGCGAGTAATCCCAGCTGATTCCATTGGTAACCGGTCTCCGGAAAATCCACCGGCTGTCCTTGTGCCGTGAGGCGATGCCATTTTAACACTAACTTTCCCCAGCCAATCAGGTAGGCCACCGTATCACAGACACTGATTTGGGTGCCTTTGATATTGCCCTCGACGCCTCGCTCTCGCGCCAGGTGAGCCGGAATAGAGCGGTAATCGGCCATCAGCTTGGGAAAGATCGTCTCGATTGCTTGTATCAGTGCTTCTTTAGACTGGGGGACAGAGGACATCGTTTTCTCCGTTCACGTGCGCGATGGCGGGACTGACTCGCTGCGCTTGGATGCTTAGTCAGCATTAAGCCAAGACGTGGTTGCAATCGCAATGTGTTGCATCATGAATCGCTGATGCCAGATCGCTGGAAGACCGTTCGTGCGGGGGGCATCTCAGATCGGGTGAAACGACTGTGAAAAGCAGGGAGCCGGTTGGCTCCCTGTCGATGACGGCGTGGTCGTCGGACTTAGGGACGGCAGCGCGATTAGGACTCGCCGAAGGATTTTGCCAACCCTTCCAGCATCTGAACCTTTTGATTCATCAGGCGGGATGAAGCTTCAATCTTCTCCACCTGGATCAGGTTCTCGCTGGAAGATGCTGAGATTTGGGTGATGTTTTGGCAGATATCTTTTGAGACCAACCCTTGCTCTTCAGCCGCCGTGGCGATTTGTGCAGAAATACTGGCGATGTCGTCAATCATGCGAAACACATCGCGGATCCGTTGCGCTGTGGCTTCGGTGTTCTCGACGCACAGGTTGGTTTTCTCTGTGGTTTGTCCGGTTCGGGCTTGCCATTGGTTCAAGGCAACCTGAATTTCCCCAATGCTGACCTGCATTTTTTCGGTGGCACCATGGGTGCGTTGCGACAGTGCCCGGACTTCGTCGGCAACCACCGCAAAACCACGCCCTTGCTCTCCGGCCCGGGCTGCTTCTATGGCTGCGTTGAGTGCCAGCAGGTTGGTTTGCTCGGCAATGCCCTGAATTTCAATCATCATGGTTTCAATTTGCGCGGAAATATTGGCCAGAGAGCGGGCGGTTTCAGCTGATGCCCGGGTTTCTTGTGCCAATTCATGAATTGTGGTCTGGGCCGCATTGAGCGCGCGGGTGGTTTCCTGACACTGATTTTGCGCCGCAGCGACTTTATCGGCGGTGAGCTGGGTATTTTGTGCAATTTCACCCGACACTGTCGTTAGCTGGGTAATGGCGGATGCAATGGTATGGGTGTCCTGATCCTGCTGAGCAATGGAAGCTTTGGTTGAGGATGAAGCGTCCTGCATGGCATCGGCCACATCTTTCAGGGTATGGCCAGTATCTTCGATCCGGCCGAGAACCGTGTGCATTTTGGCCCGATTCAGCTGGAGGTGAAAATCAGCAATGGACGCCTGGGCGTTGCCGCTATAGATGACTCGGGTCAGGCTGTCATACTGACTGGCCAATCGGGCACAGAATTTTGGGGTGATGAACAGCTCCTGACGATAGATCAGGCTGAGAAAACACAACGGGGCCAGGGCGCTGAACGCTCTGATGCTCTCCGGCAGGGAATAACTGGCAGCTAGAGTCAGCAAGGTACACAACAGCGCCAGGGGGAACTTCAGGTTGGCCGAGAGTGAACCGGCTGATGGTTGCTTCTTCTGGTTCAGTTGCTGATACACCGTGGTCGCGGTTTGGATCAGGGCATCACTCGGTTTTCTGCGCACCGATTGATAGCCTGAAATGCGGTTATTGTCATAAATCGGCGTGACATAGGCATCGACCCAGTAATAGCGGCCGTCTTTACAGCGGTTTTTGACCATCCCGCGCCAGGGCTGCTCTGCTTTCAGGTGTTGCCATAAATCGGCGAACGCCTGTGGCGGCATATCCGAATGGCGAATAATGTTGTGGTGCTGGCCAATTAATTCTTCAGCCGAGTAGCCGCTGACCGCGATAAAATCGTCGTTGGCGTAGGTGATTACGCCTTGTAAATTTGTGGTGGTGACCAGTTGGTCGCCCTGGGCGAGTTTAATCTCGTATTGGGTTGCCTGACGTTGATTGTTCATGAAATACCTTTGCCTCAATCGCTATCCATTGACGCGTAACCAATATAATTATTAATAGAGTATGAATGGATGAGGTTAATTGTAACACGATAATTCCCCCAGAGAATGCTGTTGCGGCTAAAGTCGGGAGAGAATTCAATTAGATAGAGGCGACAAGATAGTGTGATGATTGAAGTGGGTTTGAAAAATCAGTGAAATTTATGGCGAAAATGTGTTTAGGCAGATCAATCACGCTACGTATTCACAGCAAAGCCCACACACGGTGGGCTTTGCTCAGGCAGATTGAGGTAGGGAGGCAGCGGTTATGCCGGAACCATCACTTGGGTGGCAAGAATAACCACGACCACGCCGACCAGCACCGGCACGGAGGTGCGTTTGACCACTTCAAACGGCGACAGCTGTGCCATCCCGGAGCAGGCGACCACAACCCCGGAGACCGGCGAAACGGTGCGGCCCAGATTCGATGCTTGCAGCATCGGGATCACCAGATATGCCGGGTTAATCCCCATTTTTGCCGCCAGGCTTGGGATCAGCTCAACAAAGGCATAGAAAGGTGCGTTACCGGAACCGGTGGTAATGGCAGCAATGGTGGTGATCCCGACCAATAGGATCATCAGGAACACGCCGCCGGTTCCGGCCATTTCAGCCAGATGCAGCAGGTTGTCGATAAAGCCGACGGATTTCAGGCCCTGCGCAAATACCCCGGCGGCGATCAGCAGCATCACGACGCCGGAGAAAGCCTCGGCCATGCCGTGATAAGCCGCATCCAGTCCGTCAAAAACAGCATTGGCGCGGCGATGGCGAACGAGTTCAATCAAGGCTGCCAGGAACATGCAGATCACCAGAATCGTGACAATATGCAGCTCGGGCAGCAGTGTCCCGTTAAACAGCAGTACCCCAATGATCGGTGTGAACGGCAGAATGCAGAAGAACTTCGGCGCGTCGACGGTGATTTCTTTGACATCCAGGGTTTCGTGGCTGATGCCTTCTTTCTGATCCAAATGACGTTGCCAGAAGTAATGTGCCAGCGCCATGGCGATAATCGCGACGATGGAAATCGGCAGGGTGGTCTTGAACGCAAAATCAATCAGTTCCATGCCGGAAGACTCGGCGGCAATCACCACATCCCCGGAAGTCGGAGACAGGATAATGGCAGCCGGGGAGGCACAAATCGCCGCGGCCGCGCCACGGCTGATCCCCATGTTCACCATCAGCGGGAACAGGGTCGCCATCAGCAACACTCCAAGACCGGTTGCCGAGGAGACCGCCAGCGACATCAGGCAGGCGACAAAGTAAGCCGCGACCATCAGGACATAAGGGGATTTGATGAATCTCAGTGGCTTGGATGCCATTTTCACGACCATGTCGTTGGCACCAATCTTGGTCATATAGGCGGCAAAACCACACAACACCATGATCATCATGCCCAGGCCACCGGCACGGTACATCAGCAAATATTTAATATATTCAAATACATCCGTGACCGCATTGCCGGTGGATGCGACATCGGCCGGCAGCACGGCCTTGTTCATTGCGGCACTGATGGCCAGCAGTAGAATCCCCCCGGTTAACAGCACGCCAGTGGCCGTATAACCTTTGAATATATACCGGCCGACAATCCCGGCGACGATGAGGCCAATGATGAGTTCCAGCATGAATAATCCCCTTATCAACGTCATACAGTTGGTGAGTTATTGTGCGTTTTCATAAATACTTTAATACGCACTTTGTATGGGGGAATTTACCCGTATTTAACCTGATGCTCGATACATAACTGAAGCTATCATGATCTAAAACAGTATTTTTGTTGGGCTTTGATTGTCTGTGAATTAGGTGAAAACAGCATGGAAAAATGCTGTTTGATGCCTGTAAAGAATTGGCTGTGGCACATGCCGGCCCGTTTAGTGACCATGTTGCTTGACGTACTCCATAAACGCGCGATCGGCCACGGAGAGGTAACCGTTTTTACGCCAGGCCATCGAAATATCCAGGTAAACCGGCTCGGCAAAGGGAATGGGCACCAACCCTGATTCATGCTGGGTGACCATTTCCAGCAGAGCGGTGATCGCGAAATCGTTGCGTACGATTTTCAGGATCATCGGCAGCAGATTCGTTTCAAACGCGATCTTCGGGCGCAGTTGATACTGGTGGCAGACTTCGTCGATAAACTCACGGTGAAAATAGCCGGTTTTGAACATCACCAGTTCTTGCTGAAAGAAAGCGTCGAACGGAATTGTTTTGCGCTTGGCGAAGGGGTGCTCCGGGCTGACAACGGCAACCATTTGCGACCGCAACAAGTGCTCGGTTTCCAGGCTGTCGGGCACCTCGGCATTCTGGATAATGCCGAGGTCGAGCTCGCCGCTGATGAGCATGCGGCGAATGGATTGGGTGCCGGCCTCGACAATGGTGAGTTTCAGGTTCGGATAGCGGCTCTTAAACCCCATCAGGATTTCGGGAAAATAATACGACCCCAGCATACTGGGCAGGCCGAGTCGTACTTCGCCTTTCTCCAGGCCTTTGAGTTCAGCCATCGCAACGTTGGCATCGTTGACCTGTTGCAGGATCAGCTTCGCATGCTCAAGCAGCACCTCGCCTTCATGGGTCAGGGCGACCTTGCGCTCGTTGCGCTGAACCAAGGCCAGATCCAGTTGGTGCTCGAGCTTCTTGATCGCGATGCTCAGTGCTGGTTGAGCGATGTGCAGTTGTTCAGCCGCGCGGGTAAAGTTTTTGGTTTCGGCGAGGGTGACGAAGTAGGTCAGTTGGCGGATATCCATCGGCTATAAATTCTGTTTATCATCTCCATATTTTTAATATATTTTCATTATTGCAGGTGGATTGCTACTGTTTTCACAGTCACTTTAACCAGGCTGCATCGGATGATCGATTTAAAAACCCCTGCGTATCGACGCGCCAGCTTCGCATTGGCTCTCGGCTCTTTCCTGATTTTCTGTAACTTATACCTGTTTCAGCCGATGCTGCCGCTGATGGTAGAAACATTCTCGGCCACAGCCACGGAAGTGAACTGGTTACTCGCCGCCAGTACCCTGGCACTGGCGCTGACGTTGGTGCCGTGGGCGGTGGGCTCGGAAGTGATAGGTCGGCGACAAGTCATGCTGCTCAGCCTGTTTTTGTTACCGGTGGTCGGATTGTTGATGCTGGCTGCGGAGGATCTGGTGTGGCTGAGTATCGGCCGGGCGCTGATGGGCGCTTCGTTGGCCGGATTTGCGGCGGTCGCCGTAGCTTATATGGCGGAAGAGTTTACCCCGCGTGCTTTAGTGGTGGCCGTCGGTGGTTATATTAGTGCGAACTCGCTCGGCGGTATTGTCGGGCGACTGGCGGGTGGATTTGTAGCCGATCACTGGGGCTGGCAAACGGCGGTGATCGGGATGGCCGGATTTAGTTTGCTGGTGGCGGTGATCGTGTGGCGCTTGCTGCCGCCTCAGCAGCATTTTGTCGCCAGCAAAGGGCAACTGGGCATGCATACCCGCAGTGTTTTCCAGCATTTTCGCCAGCCCGTGTTGCGTTATGCGATGCTGATTGGTGGGGTGAATTTTGCCTTGTTTGTGAATTTGTACACCGTCATGGGCTTCCGGTTGGTCGCTGCACCTTACCTGATCCCGGTGAGTTTGGCCTCGATGATCTTTCTCTGTTATCTGGGCGGGAGCGTGACGGCGAAACTGAGCGGTCGGTGGACGCTGTCCTATAACCCGGTGACCGGCATGTTGCTGGGCACCACAATCAGCATGGCCGGCATGTGGGTGGCCGCGTGGGAATCGATCCCGGCGATGTTGACGGGGTTAATGCTGATCAGCTCCGGGGCTTTCTTCACCCATTCGCTGGCGTATGCCTGGGTCAGCCAGAAAGCGACACAAGCGAAGGCCACCGCCACGGCGCTGTATCTGGTGCATTACTATGCCGGGGGGAGCCTGGGCGGCTTCTTCCTGGTGGCGTGCTGGGAATACTGGGGCTGGTCCGGGGTCCTGGCGGGCGGCAGTGTGCTCTATGTGGTGCTCTATCTGCTGGCGTTCCGGTTGATTGGGGTGAGTCAGCATGTCGCGCCCATCGGGGAAGAGACTGTTCATCCGGCGCAGGGCAATTCGCACTCTGCGTGACAGCGCTGTGCTCCGGGCATTGTTACAAACATCAAAACGAACACAAACGCCGCAGCTCAGCTGCGGCGTTTGTGTGGGTGGGGTCGATTAATCGGCCAGAGCCATGGCGAGCAAAGAGACCGGATGCAGGGCTTCCAGACCGGTGTTCTCTTCAATCTGCCATTTGCAGGTTTCGCAATCGGTAACGGCAAAGTCGGCACGTTCCCGTTGGATTTGGTTAAACAGCGGATGACCAATCGCCATCGATGTTTCATAGTTTTCGACTTTATAGCCGTAAGTGCCGGCAAGGCCGCAGCACTGACTGTCGAGTACGACCAGATCCAATCCCGGAATTTGCTTCAACAGCTCAATGGTGTAGAGACTGCCGCCGCTTTTCTCCAGGTGACACGGGGTGTGGTAGACCACCTTTTTGTTGATCGGCTTGAGCTTCGGCAAATTGCCGTTCATGCATTCCTTGAGTAAAAAGCGGGTAACGAACTCAATATGGCTGGCCACCTGACTGTTATCCACTTTCAGCACCTGCGGATATTCATCTTTCAAGGTCAGAGCACAAGTTGATGAGGTCGAAATGATCGGTGCGTCATATTTCTCAACAGCGGCTTGAAAGCTGCTGACGTTCAGTCGGGCGTTTTTTCGCGCCTTGTCGAAAAAGCCGTTGGCAATCAGGGGAACGCCGCAGCATTTTTCTTTGTCGAGTAACTGGACGCCGATGCTCATGGCGTTCATCACCTTCACCAGATCTTTGCCCAGTTGCGGGTAGTTGTAATTGACATAGCAGCCGTGGAAGTAATGCACCTGTCGGGGATAGAGCGCCTGACTGGTACAGTTTTGTTTGTACCAGCGCCGGAACGTGCCATGGGCATATTTCGGCAGGGTCTTGCGCTGGTCGACGCCGATGGTGTGGTGCATGGCTTGTTTCACCGGCTGCAGACCGGTCATGGTGTTGATGATCGGCGCAAACGGTGTGGCCGCAGAACCCATCAGATCGGTGTGGCTCAGCACGAAATCCCGGATGGTTTTAATGCTCAGCGGCTTTTTAGCGTGCTCATCCCGGGCCACAGCGATCAGATCGCCGATTTTCACCCCGGATGGACAGGCAGTTTCGCATCGCTTGCAGTTGGTACACAGCTTGAGGGCTTCGTCGTAAAATTCCGGGCTTTTGATCCGCAGCCGTTCGCCGTCGGGGCCACACTGTTTCGGACCCGGATACTCTGGGTTGGCTTTGGCCACCGGGCAGTACACGGTACACACGGTGCATTTGATGCATTGATCAAAACTGGTGTCTTTGCGCGGCAGGCTCATAGGAAAACCCTCTTTGTTTGTTCGTTTGTTTCGTCGGCTGTGCCTGGATTGGTCCGGATAGCGGCGATCATTTGTTCAGCAGCGAAATAGCCGGTACTGATCGCGACGCCACTGCCGCAGCCTTCGGTGACCGGGTCATAGTGAGCAAGCAGGGCACCGGCACAGTAGAGATTGCCGATGGTCTGGCCGTTGATTGCCGGTTGCAGGTGTTGGTTACACACAACGCCCATTTTCAGATAGGGATGGCTGCCGGGGCCAAAGAACTCCCGCTGATACCAATGGCTGCGATCCGGGATGTCAGCCATCTCCAGCCCGAAAACCGGCTCTTGGATCTGATTGCGATCCGCATGGAGCCCCCGGCTGAAAAAGCTGCCGCTGGCGATCAGAAATTGATTGGCAACCAGCGGCATATCCTGATGATGCTTGGTGTAGATCCGCTGCAGGCGGCCGTCTTTAAACTCGCCTCCGGTGACTTCATCACCTTTGAGCAGGAGTCCGCCCAAAGCCTGGAAGTGTGTTTTCATTGCTTCTTCCAGCCGGATCCCCAGCAGCGACGGCGGCATGGTCGGCAGCTCGCAAATCCGGCAGCCGGTCAGGCCTTCCAGCAGCTTGAGGGTGGCGGCTCCATCGCCGTTGCCGAAAATGGCTGGCAACACCACCAGATCAGCCTGGCCCACTTGCTGGATCAGGGCTTTGGCAAATTCATGCAGCTTGGCGGTGTCCCGTAAGACCCGGGAGATATCAATCGAGCGAAACTCGCACGGGTTGCGCAGCATGGTGTCAAACCCTGGCAGGGTGATGGCGTCGGTATGTATCTCAACGCCATCGAACGCCGGCAGGCGGCGGAGGTTATCGGCTGCCAGTTGCGGCTGAAAATCGCGGAACCCTTCCAGTGTGATCAAGGCGATCCGGCTCAGCCCTTGCGCCGGGGCGGTCAGTGGAAAAGGATGCACCGTTTGCTGTGACAGCCAGGTCGGACGGAAGGTACCCATCGGCGTGAGCCGCAGGTGGTTGCTCATATCCGGCTGCGCTTGTAACTGAACCCCGCAGGTGGCCATCATGGCCTGATACCATTGGAGCGCTTCAAAGACGGTGTCTTTGCCCAGCAAGCTGTACGGGTGGCCCGGACTTTGCTCACGCAAAGCGTCGAAGGCCGCGAACGGCTGGGAGACGCGGGTGCCGTCCGGCAACTGGCTGAGCAGATCGATGGAGCCGGAAGAAAAGTGTAGCGCACTTTGCCCGGCGGCAATCACTGCCGTTTTTAATCCCGCTTCGGCGCAGCGAATGGCACAACTGAGGCCGGCGACACCGCCGCCGATAATGATGCTGTCAAATCTCATGGTGCGACCTCCTCAGTTGAGTGCGGACGGGGACGATTGGCGTTATTGCTGCCGGTATTGCTGTCATTGCTGTGATTGATGCTGTCGTGGTTCGGCGCCGCTTCACCGCAAGTGCCAGTTGCCGAAGGGCGTTCCGGCAAGTCGCTGAGGCCGAACAGCCCCTCATAGATCCAATAGGTAAATTCGCTTTCGCGCAGGGCATCGCCCCAGAACACCGGCTTGATCCCTTTCCAGCGCTCTTCCAGAAACTCATGCAGCAGGTGGCTGGCCTGGTTACCCGAATTCGAGCCGAATTCGGTAAACAGCCCGGCGGCCCGGTAAGCGCAGAGTTCACCCTGGCAAGGGCCCATGCCGACGCGGGTCCGGCGGCGCAGATCAACCAGGTTATGGACATCCAGCGATTTGATGGCGTACTCGACTTCGCCGCAGGTCACCATTTCGCATTCGCAGATCACCGCCTGGCGCTGTTTGTCATTTTTCAGGAACTGTTTCGCCCGTTCGCCGTGGCGATAAATGGCCGACTGATAGACCGGTTTGGCCAGACTGGCCGTCGTTTTCGGTTTGGCCGCCGGTTGTTCCGAACCGGGCAGGGGTTGCAGGTGGGTGGTGCAGGGCTGGGTGTTGCCGAGCTTTTTCGCCACCATATCGGTGGCCCATTCTGCCATCATCCGGTAGGTCATTAGCTTGCCGCCGGTGATGGTGATCAGGCCGTTCATACCGTCACGTTCGGCATGATCGAGCAGCACGATACCCCGGCTGATATTGCGCCCGCTGCTGTCGCCATCGACCGCGACGAGCGGCCGGACCCCGGCATAGGCCCGCAACACCCGGGCATTGGCCATGATCGGCGCGAGTTTGGTGCCTTCTTCCAGCAGAATATCGATTTCTTCGGGCGTGACCTGAAGATTGTCGATGTCGGCGTAATCAATGCGCTCGGATGTAGTGCCGATCAACGAGATGGTATCGCCCGGCACCAGAATATCGGCATCGGACGGTTTCCGGCAGCGGTTGATCACCCGGTTGTTGATCCGGTAGTCGAGGATCAGCAGCGATCCTTTGGCCGGGAACATCTTGAGCGACAAATCGCCGTATTCGCAGATCTGTTGTCCCCAGATCCCGGCGGCGTTGATCACCTGCTTGGCGTAGATCGCAATATGCTCTCCGGTACGCAGGTTGAGGCAATTGACCCCTTTGACGGTATCACCGTCGCGGATCAGGCCGGTGACCTGAGTGTGGTTCATCAGGCGCGCCCCGTGCTCGGTGGCATCGAGCATGTTGGCGGCGGCCAGACGAAATGGGTCCAGCGTGCCGTCCGGTACTTTGACCGCACCAATCAGCGCCGGATTACAATTGGGTTCCAGCGCCAGCGCCTGTTCCGGATCGAGTTGTTCGACATCGATGTCCGCTTGTCGGCAGGCTGTGATGAACTGTGCCTGGAAATCCAGATCGTCTTCCGGCAATGAAATGAACAGCCCCTGAGTGTCTTCGACACAGTGGCGGGCGATTTTTTTCAGGATCCGGTTTTCCTGAATGCACTCACGGGCCGATTCCTGATCGGTGACCGCATAGCGAGCACCGGAGTGCAGCAGGCCGTGATTGCGTCCGGTGGTGCCGGACGCCAGGTCATCTCGTTCAATGAGGATGCAGCGGATCCCGCGCAGGGCACAGTCGCGCATGATCCCGGTTCCGGTGGCACCGCCGCCGATAATTACAACTTCCGTTTCAAACCAACTTGTCATGTTCGTATTCGCTTATTTATTGTCTATGACCGAGGAATGAGTTTGATTCCTTGTTTTATGGGCCCAATATGACACGAAAAGTAAGGGAATTATTTGATCTGAACCATATGGTGAGCGA
This sequence comes from Photobacterium sp. MCCC 1A19761, assembly GCF_037389125.1. NCBI lineage: Bacteria > Pseudomonadati > Pseudomonadota > Gammaproteobacteria > Vibrionales > Vibrionaceae > Photobacterium > Photobacterium sp. MCCC 1A19761. The sequence continues at coordinate 165,294 of NZ_JAZGTF010000002.1, read as the reverse complement.
ACGAAGGTTGTTATCGCGTAATTTTGATGCGCAGATAACAAAAAAGCGCCCAAGGGCGCTGTTTTGAACGATGAAGATGTTCGTTGTGGATCAGGCCATAGCTCGTCGACGCTCATCCCCGAGGTACAGGTGCCCGACGTGATGGAATCGGCAGCAGTCGCGGCCGGAATCTTTACATTCATACAGCGCGCGGTCGGCACGCTCGATCAGGGACGAGAGGGTATCGCTCCCCGAGTTGGTGGCGATGCCGATACTGGTGGTAATTTTGAGTGTGGAGTCGTCGTAGCCTGAGGGCAATTCCAGCTGGCGAATCGAAGTGAGCATGCGTTCGGCAATTTTCTCAGCCATCTCGCCGTTACAGCGCGGCAGAAAGAGAATGAATTCTTCCCCGCCATAACGACCGAACAGGTCCGTTTTCCGGATCTGCGTTTGCATGAAATCGGCAAAACCGCGCAGGACTTTATCGCCGGCGCTGTGGCCCCAGGTATCATTAATCCGTTTAAACCGATCAATATCGAACAACAGGATAGAGAAGGGCGCATCTTTGGCTTCGCAGGATTTTAATGATTTCTGTGCCAGCTGCAGCAGCATCCGGCGGTTGTATATCCCGGTCAGCGGGTCAAGCGTCGCCTGTCGGTAAAGACGCATCAGCATATAGAGCTTGGACAGCTGGGACCAAATCACCATCAGGGCGAGGACATTCTGCAACCAGAGATCGGCGATATGCTCCGGAGTAAACAGGCGCTCGGTCTGGAATCCGACGTAAATCTGGGTGATTGCCGTCATCGCCAGCAGGCCCAGACTTTCCTTGAGGGTTACCGGCAAAATGGTCAGGATGGCGACGTGAAGGATGGGTAATAAGGTATAGCCATACTCAAATCCGCTGGAGACCTCCGGATAATTCAGGATCTGCATGGTGTAGAGATAAAACACGTTCAGCCCGAAGACCATCAGGGCCATGCACCATTGGGCTTTGTGGAGCGAAGTTTGTCGGTTATTCACCTTGGCAATGGTAAACAGGAACAACCCGAGGACAACGCGGGCGATGGCGGCTGGTACACCTTGGTGTTCGGGCAGGAAAAACAGGTCGAACGGCGCCCAAAGAACAATGAGTACTCCCCAGACCATGCACAACATCGAGACACGGTTACGTAAGTAACCACTACGGGTATGTTGGAAGCTGGCACTGTGGGCGCTGGCGCTCCAGAGATCCGGAACGTAAAGTTTCAGTGTCTTAATCAGTTGCTCTTGATTCTCTTGCATTCCTTTCGCCGGCTTGGTTGCTGTCGCCCCGATTGGCACCGGGTGACGGCACTTGATGACAGAGGTTATGAGTTATCTGGATGATTTTACTTTGAAAAACAACACAATTTGTCCGTGTTTATCTGGGTAATTATTCTACAGCTTGGGTTTGTAAACCGTGATACTGATCCAGATTAAAGGTGGTTTTTCTGTGCACCAGCTCGAGGATTTACGAATCCGAAAGCGGTATGAGAAAGATGCGCGATTATGCAAAATCGAAGGGAACTTGTTATGATGGCGGCCGGTTTTTCATAGTGCTGATTCCTTCATGTTTACAGGTTATTTAACATTTCTGGTGCCTGCGTTACTCGGGGCGCAATTCATTCTGACGCTGGTGCTGACCAAAGGTGAAATTTGCCCGGGCCAGCGTGGTCGGGTTCACAAAACGTTACCGGTACTGCTGGTGGGGTGGCTGCTGGCCGTTGCGAGCCATCCTATCGCTATTTTGCCGCTGCTGACACTGAGCTACTTCACGTTCCAGGTGAAAACCGGTAAAACCCGGGATGCGGGTCCGTTGAAGGTTTTATATGCTGCCGATGTGCTGGCGGTCCTGAGCTGGCTCTGGTTGTTGCCTTCGATGGATGTACCGGAAATGATGCTCAGCCTGATGGCAGTTCCGCTGTTCGGTGCTTCCCTGGCGCATTTGCTGCTGACCCAGGCCCGGACCCGGTTGCAGGCGTTTCACCGGATCCTGCCGTTTACCGGTTTTGTCAGCGCAATGCTGAGTATCCTGACGATGCTGTGGGCATTGTCCGGGCTGGATGAGACGCAGTTGGATCTTCTGGTGAACAATGTGATTGGCGCGCTGGTGCTGCTGGTGTTGTCACTGCTGGTCTGGGCCGGGCATCTCTTGCTGACCAAAACGGTCAATCGCTGGCAACTGCTGGCGGCCTCACTGCTGTTGGCTGCTTCCGGTAGTTTGCAGCTGGCATTTATTTAGCCGTGAATACAACACCCGATTCGATGAACATGAGCGCCAGATGGCGCTCATGTTGTATTTGAAGTTGTATGTTTCAGGATCTGCACCCGTGCTTTCTCTGTTGTTAGGGAACGCGGCAGGTTTTGTGACCAGGCCAGCAACAGCAACAATGACTATGCTTACTGAGAGTCACTGAAGTCGTTTCGGTCAGGGGGAAGCATGGAAATTACAAACTTGTTGAAGATGGATGGCAATATCGTGCTGGGTATTGTCAATGAGAAGCTGCGGCTGGAATGCTCGTCGATTGATGACCTGGTCAGCCGTTATGAACTGGATTACGACGAGTTAAACGACAAGATGGAATCATTGGGCTTTCGCTATGATCCCATCTCGAATCAGTATAAATAAGTCCAGTTTGCTGAACCCGGCTGATGAAATCGACCATTGACTGAATCAGCTGGCATCTCTGAGAGATAAAGCGGCTCGGGCGCGGAGGCCATTAAGCCGCTTTAATTCCTTCCAAATGTGTCTGGCATTGTTGTTTTGCGGTGGCAAAGAATGCCTGCAAATAATGTCGGTCCCGCTCGGAGGCGCGAATGGCAGCGAATAAGCGCCGCCACAGGCCGTCACCGAGCGGTTTGCTGACCACCAGTCCCTGACGGGCAAAGTCATAAATCGCCCAGTTGGGCAGGGCAGCGACGCCGAGCCCGGCGGAAACCATTTGCACCAGCATCAGGGTATTATCTGCCTGCTTCCAGTGACTCGGCTCAACGTCGGCTGGCTGGAGGAAATGTTTGACCACATCTAACCGTCCCTTCTGAACCGGATAGCTCAGCATAGTTTGATCGGCCAGATCCTGCGGGGAAATAAACGGCTTGTCTGCCAGCGGAGACTGGGGAGAGACAACCAGCCGCATTTCAAAATCAAACAATGGCTCGAAGTGAACCTCACTGCGTGGCTGAATATCTGAGGTGATCACCAGATCCAGCTCGCCGGCACCCAAAGCGGGCAGGGGCTCAAAGCCGAAGCCGGAGGAGAAATCCAGGGTGACGCTCGGCCAGTGGATCTGATATTCCTTCAGGGCCGGCATCAGCCATTGAAAACAGGAGTGGCATTCGATTGCCATATGCAGCCGACCGTTGATGTCTTCTTTCAGGCTGGCCAGTTCATGCTCGGCTTTGGCAATCCTGGGGATTAATTCGTCCGCCAGGCGCAATAGAATTTCACCTTCCGCAGTAAATTTCACCGGCCGGGTTTTCCGTAAGAATAACTGTCCGCCCAACCGCTGCTCCAGATCTTTGAGCTGGTGAGACAGCGCAGACTGGGTCAGGCAGAGGGTCGTGGCGGTTGCCGTCAGAGAGCCGGTGTCTCGCAGTACCGAGAGTGTTCTGAGATGTTTAACTTCAATCATGGTTTTTGCTTACCGTCCCTGTTGCAAGTGCTTTATCCGTGCTGGGTTTGCTGTTCAACCTCATTCGTCCCGGATAAGAGAGAGGTTCACTGTACCGCTAAAAATTGGATGTGTAAACATCTGGACGTCTAAACGTATGAATTTAATATGAAAGATGATCAGTATTAAATTTCTTCATGATCAGGTTGAATTTTAAGACATTGTTCATCAAACGCCGTTCAGCCATTGTGAAGTTATCGATACGGAACCGCATTCATAAGGTAATGATGATGACAACAACACAAACAACGCCGAAAACAACGACTCATATTCTTGGCTACCCACGCGTGGGGAGCCAGCGTGAACTGAAATTTGCGCAGGAAAAATACTGGCGTGGCGACATTAGCCAGCAAGAACTGAAAGAGGTGGGGAGCCTGCTGCGTCACCGTCACTGGGGCGATCAGGTCGGTGCTGGGCTGGACTATGTTTCAGTGGGTGACTTCGCCTGGTATGACCATGTTCTGGGAACCAGCATGCTGCTGGGCCATATCCCGCAGCGCCACAATCACGGCCATCCGGATCTCGATACCCTGTTCCGCGTGGCACGCGGTAAAGCACCGACCGGCTGTGCTTGCGCGGCGTCGGACATGACCAAGTGGTTTAATACCAACTATCACTATATTGTTCCGGAATTTACCAAAGACGATACGTTTAACGTCAGCTGGACCCAACTGTTTGAAGAAGTTGTGGAAGCACAAAAAGCCGGCCATGCCGTGAAACCTGTGCTGTTGGGGCCGGTGTCTTACCTGTGGCTGGGCAAAGAGAAAGAAGCTGATTTTGACCGCCTGTCCCTGTTGCCGCGCCTGTTGACCGCTTATCAGCAGATCCTGAATAAACTGGCGGCTCTGGGCGTTGAGTGGGTGCAGATTGACGAACCGGTACTGGCGCTGGAACTGCCTCAGGCGTGGGCGGATTCATTCAAGTTGGCGTATCAGGTGCTGAACGGCAGTACCAAGCTGCTGCTGACGACGTACTTTGACAACATCACTCATCATCTCGATAAAATCGTTGAACTGAAAGTGGATGGCCTGCATATCGACCTGTCGGCCTCGCCGGAGCAGTTGAACGACGTCGTGGCTGCGATCCCGGCCCATTGGGTGTTGTCTGCCGGTGTTGTGAACGGTCGCAACGTGTGGCGGGCCGATCTGGCTCAGCAACTCTCCATCCTAGCCCCGGTGAAAGCGCAATTGGGCGAGCGCTTGTGGCTGGCCAGCTCCTGTTCGCTCTTGCACAGCCCGATTGACCTCGACCTGGAAACCGAACTCAACCCGGAAGTCCGTCAGTGGCTGGCGTTTGCCAAGCAAAAATGTCGTGAAGTGACCCTGCTGGCCCAGGCGCTTGACGGTAGTGATGTCGCGGTGCAGGAATGTCAGCACTACAGCGCGCCGATCCAGGCCCGTGCGACCAGTGAATTGGTTAATAATCCGCAAGTCCGTCAGCGTACTCAGGCGATCACCCCGGCCCTGGCAGAGCGTAAAGCACCGTATGCAGAGCGTGCCCGCCAACAGCGTGCTGCCCTGAACTTGCCATTGTTGCCGACCACAACCATTGGCTCGTTCCCGCAGACCGATGAAATTCGGGTGCAGCGCCGTGACTTCAAAGCCGGTCGTCTGTCTGAAGCCGATTACAACACGGCGCTGAAAGGGCACATTGCCGATGCCATCGCACGTCAGCAGAAGCTGGATCTGGATGTGCTGGTTCACGGTGAGGCTGAGCGAAACGACATGGTCGAATACTTCGCCGAGCTGCTGGAAGGCTTTGCTGTCACCCGCTTTGGCTGGGTTCAAAGCTACGGCTCACGCTGTGTGAAACCAGCGGTGATTGTGTCGGATATTTACCGTGCCAAGCCAATGACGGTTGAGTGGATCACCTATGCACAGTCGCTGACCGACAAACTGGTGAAAGGCATGCTGACCGGACCGGTCACGATTCTTGGCTGGACCTTCCCGCGTGAAGACTTGAGCCGTGAAGCCATCGCCAACCAGATTGCTTTGGCCTTGCGCGACGAGGTGGCTGATCTTCAGGCGGCCGGGATTCAAGTGATTCAAATCGATGAGCCGGCGATCCGTGAAGGGCTGCCGCTGAAAGCCTCGCAATGGCAGACGTATCTGGACTGGGCGGTGAATGCATTCAAGATCTCTGCGGCCAGCGCAGAGCCGGAAACTCAGATCCACACCCATATGTGTTACAGCGAGTTCAACGATATTATCAAGTCGGTGGCAGCCCTGGATGCTGATGTGATCACCATTGAAACCTCGCGCTCGGATATGGAGTTGCTGAAAGCCTTTGAAGCCTTCGATTATCCGAATGAAATTGGTCCGGGTGTGTATGACATCCACTCGCCAAATATTCCGGAGGTCGCGCAGGTAACGCAACTGGTCGAGAAAGCAGAAGCGCTGATCCCGGCAGAAAGACTGTGGATTAACCCGGACTGTGGTCTGAAAACCCGAAACTGGGAAGAAACTGAAGCAGCACTGCACAACATGGTCACTGCGGCCAAGGCACTGCGTGAACAGTGGCAGGCGAAAGTCAGCTAAGCGGGTTGTTCATCCCAATATCAACCGATAAAAAAGAGCGCTTCGGCGCTCTTTTTGTTTGCTTTAATCCGTTCAGCATCGGATTCGCTGAGATAGCGAATCCACTTTCAGACTGAATCCATCCAGGCATTGACCTGTTTCGGACCATGCCGAACCGGGACGCAACCGGTGCCGTTCCGACCGGGCTTACTGGTTATCCTGACGTTTGAAGATCAGGGTGTGCTCAGGGTTGCTCAGCACCAGTTCATTCCCCACAATGCTGGCCTGGCTCCAGTCCATCAGCGTGCTGCTCATCAGTTGTTCCATTTCCATCGCCGGTGCCGGGCAGGCCATCATGGTCATGCCCATTTTCTCAATGCGCAGCTTGCCCGCTTTCAGTTCGGCCTGACCAAAATAGCGGTTACAGCCGGAGTGGCCGTTGGCAGCCATATCCGGATCAAATTGCAGTGTTGGGGCGGAGAAAGGTTCCGGGAGCGAAACGGGGGAGCTGTCGACTTTGGTCAGCACCCAGTTGTGGGTGGCCAGATCCGTTTCAGCGATCATTTTCGGTGGTGTCGGCTTGTCGGCGGCACACGCCGAGAGCAGGGTGGTAATGGCGAGAGCCGTCAGTAAGCGCTTTTTCATGATTCATTCCCCAACGGATGAAGGATAATTTCGGATAAATTGTTGCTATTTTTCAAGGTGCTGTCGCTATTATTTTCAAGGTGCAGTTGCTATTGAGTATAGTGACCGGAGCCCGGAACGTCTGGTTATCATGCCCGGTTCTGCTTGAACCGAACATGAACAGGCGGTTGCCGGGCCACTCCGGTGAGGCCGAAGCTGTGGTCAATCCACGTCGGTCAATCTACGTCACATGGTGCTGTTTCAGCGATGGCTGGGAATAGCTTGGCAAAAATCAGCGCGGGATATGTTAGGCGGATGTCAGTTATCGGCTCATTTTCGAATTTAGGCCCTTGTTCAATAAGGATTTATTTTCTGGGTGAATGTGATGGTGGCCGGATATAAAAAAGCCCGCCAGATTGGCGGGCAAAGCAGCGAGTTGCTTAATTTACATTACAGGATCCGTGATGACATTATGACGCCGCCAGTGCCGATTCGGACTCCCGCTCGGATGCCCGTTCGGACGCCCCTGAGCGGTGCGGATGGGGCACCCGAAACAGCAGCGCATAGCTGACCGGCAAGACAATCAGCGTCAGCAAGGTGGCAAAACCCAGACCGAAGATAATGGTGACTGCCATGGCTTCAAAGAACGGGTCGAAGATCAGCGGGACCATCCCCAGCATGGTGGTGATGGCCGCCATGCACACCGGCCGGACCCGGCTGACCGAGGAGTCGAAGATGGCTTCGTAGGTTGGTTTGCCACTGTCGAGCTCTACCCGGATCTGATCGACCAGGACGATGCCGTTTTTAATGATCATCCCGCTCAGGCTCAGCATGCCGAGGATCGCCATAAAGCTCAGCGGGGAATTGAGCAACAGTAAGCCTGCGGCAACCCCGATGATCGCCAGCGGGACATTGAACCAGATCACCAGCGGCTGACGAACCGAGTTAAACAACAACACGGTGATCAGGAACATCGCCAGGTAGCCCATCGGCAGTGAGCTGAAGACGCTGGTCTGTGCATCCCGGGAGGTTTCATACTCGCCGCCCCATTCCAGGCTGTAGCCTTCCGGTAGCGGAATTGCCTCGATTTCGTTCCGGATCTTACGGTGGACCGAGTCCGCAGTTTCTTCCGTTCCCAGGATCGGGTCGGCCATCACGGTCAGCATACGCTTGCGATCGCGACGCATGATGATCGGGTTTTCCCACTCGGTCTCAAACGCCGACACAATCTGGCTGACTGGCACAAAGGTGTTGTATTCCGAACTCCAGACCTGCAGCTTGTGCAGGCTGTCGGCATCGAGTCGTTCTTGCTCCGGTGCCCGGGCCAGGATGGGCATTAGGTGCGATTGCTCGCGGTAGGTGCCGATCATTTCGCCACTGAAGTTGGTCAGCAGCGCGGTATCCAAATCCTGTTTGCTGATCCCCACTTCCCGCGACTGGGCGAGGTTCAGCTGCGGGCGAACCACCGTAACCTGATTGCGCCAGTTGTGACGGATGTTTTCCGCCGTCGGTTCGGCAATCATGATCTGCTCGGCCTGAGCAGCCAGCTGACGCAGGATCTGCGGGTCTTCCCCGTAGAAACGCGCTTCAATCTTGGCCGGTGGCGTCGGGCCGTTTTCCAGGTATTTGACCCGGAACTCAGCTTCCGGATAGGTTGTTCGCAGGTAATCGGTCAGCTGCGGCATATTGCGGGTCTGCTGCTCCAGGCTGTCCATCTCGATAATGAGCTGGGCGTAGGCCGCATAGCCTTTTTCCGGCACATAAGGCAGCACGAAACGCTGTGCCCCCTGACCAATCACCGAGGTCAGGTTTTTCAGCCCCACATGATGCTTGGCCTCGTACTGCAGAATGTCGTCTTCGACTTGCTTGACGAATCCTTCGGTGGTGCGGATATCGGTGCCTTCCGGCATCCAGACGTCAACGAAGAAAATCGGTGTATTTGACGGCGGGAAAAAAACATTTTTCACATGTCCCATGCCGTACACCGCTGCGATCAGCATGACCAGAACCAACCCGATACTGGCGGCCCGGAAACGCATCGCGGCGGTCAGCAGGGTCCGGTACAGGCTGAAGAACCAGCCCTGATACATATCCTGCGGCTCATCGGTCGCTTCGCCGTCTTTAAACAGCAGATGGCAGAAGAACGGAGTGATGGTAATCGCCGTGATCCAGCTGATAAACAGCGACACCAGCAGAACCTTGAACAGTGAATTCAGAAACTCACCGGTTGCATCGCCGGACAGACCGATCGGCGCGAAGGCGAGAATGGCAATCACGGTTGCGCCAAGCAGCGGCCACTGGGTTTGCTTGACGATTTGACCCGCCGCTTCAAGGCGGGTTTGGCCGCGTTGAATGCCGATCAGCACCCCTTCGGTGACCACGATGGCGTTATCAACCAGCATCCCCAGCGCAATGATCAACGCGCCGAGCGAGATGATTTGCAGCTGAATGCCCATCACGTCCATCATGATGAAGGTGCCGAAAATCGTCAGCAGCAGGACGGCGCCCATAAGGATCCCGGAGCGCAGGCCCATGAACACCAGCAGCACGACAATCACAATCGCGACCGACTGGGCCAGGTTGATCAGAAAGCCCTGAACCGACACTTCGACCACAGAACCCTGGTCATAGACCGTGTTGAGCTCCATCCCAATAGGCAGTTGCGATTGCAGTTCCGTAATTTTGTCGGAAATCGCCTTCGAGATATCAACGACATTGACGCCGTTGGTAAAGGAAATTCCCAGCGATAGGGCATTCTGCCCCTGGTTGTGATACAGGGTATCCGGCGTTTCGGTGGTGGTTTTGTAAACTTTGGCAATATCGCCCAGGTAGACCAAGTCTTCACTGTTCGGCGGGCTGACCAGCAGTCGGTTCATTTCGGAAACATCATCGAACTCACCCGTCGGGTGGATTCGGATCCGGTTGCCGCCGACGAGGATTTTACCGGCGTTCGAGACCACGTTCTGATTCTGGATCTGGCTGTAGATGTAGCCCTGGTCCAATCCCAGTGCAGTCAGTTTCTCCTGGCTGATTTCTACCACGACTTGCTCTTCCGGCACACCGGCGACGGAGACTTTTTTAACGCCTTCAATCATCACCAGCTCACGGCGCAGGTAATTGGCGTAGTTTTCCAGCTCGCGGTAGTCGTAGCCGTCGCCGCGGATGTTCAGCAGGACCCCGAAAACGTCGGAGAAATCATCGATGATGATTGGCTGTGCTGTGCCCGGTGGTAGCTGGCTGACGGTGTCGTTCACTTTACGGCGCAACTCATCCCACACTTGCGGAAGTTCCGTCGCGTCGTAGGTGTCTTTCATCTCGATTTCAATCTGGGATAACCCGGCACTGTTGATCGAGGTGATATGTTTGACCTGCTGCATTTTCTGAATGGCATCTTCAAGCGGCAGGGTGACTTCTTCTTCGACCTGCTCGGGCGATGCGCCGGGGTAAGGCGTGATCACCAGAGCGTTTTTGATCGTAAATTCAGGAAATTCCAACTGACCCAGGCCGGTGAACGACACCGCGCCGCCAATCAGCATCAGCAACACGAACATCCAGCTGACGACTTTGTTTTTTATACTGTAATGAGCAACATTCATGGATTAAACGCCTCGTTCCCATCGCAGGGGTTTGACTTCCATGTTGTCTTTGAGGGCTGTTGCGCCGACAGCCACGATCTGATCCCCGGTTTGCAGGCCGGACACTACTTCAATACCGTTTCCTCGGATTTTGCCCAGATGAACTGAAATCGCTTCGATCTGGTTGGTGGTGTGATCATAGCGCCAGACTTTGGTGTCCGTGCTGTTGTCAGTCCGGACGATTGCGGTCATCGGCAAAATGGCAATGGCTTGTTGGTGCTGGCTGAGGGCAGACATATCCAGCAGCAGTTCCGCGCTCATACCCGGCAAAATGTTGAGGTTCTCCGGTGGGGTCAGGCTGAACACAACTTCATAGGTCTGGCTGCCCGGGCTGACTTTGCTGGCACGCTCTTTAAACTGGACCGGATAAGTGGATGACTGGCGTGAGGAGGTCAGGGTCGGGGTAAAACCTTTCTCCAGGGCCAGTGTCTGCGGGGCGCTGAAACGGACGCGGGGCTTGAAGGCTTCGTCAAAGGAGATATTTTTCAGGGACATCAGCAGCGATTCTGGCACCTGAATGCTGACGTCGACTTTCTCGTTCCCTTGCAGGGTCAGGACCACTTGGGTGGGCTGCACATTCTGGTAATTATCCAGATTGATCTTTGCCACGATCCCGGAGAATGGTGCTTCGATACGGGTATAGGCCAACTGATCCCGCGCGGTATTCAGCGCTGCCTGGGCGGATTTCATCGTTGCCTTGGCTGTATCAAACTCGGCTTTGGAGATCAGCTTGCGGTTGAACAGCTCTTGCTTGCGGGTGAAATCGACCAATGCCAGTTCATGATTGGCTTCGGCATTGAGCAAGGCATTTTTGGCATCACGCTCATCCAGTTTGGCGAGCAGTTCGCCTTTGCTCACTTGCTGTCCTTCGACCAGCTCAAGCTTGACCAGCTCGCCACCGATTCGAAAGGCCAGGTCCGCTTGCCGGCTCGCTGCAATTTTGGCCGGGAAAATACGCTGCTGCTCCAGCTTACTGTCTTCGATGGTCATGAGTTTAACCGGGCGGATCGGTGGCTCAGGTTGAATCGCGCTTTCCACATCGTTACAGCCGGAGAGGGCCGGGGCGATGAGCAGGGCGATTAAGCTCAGGGATTTAGGCGTCATCTTGGTGTTATTCCTTATTCGTATCTCATGCATACACTATATCGATTTAAAGGGTTGCGAATAACTGGATGATTTGGAAAGATGTGTTCTGTTTATTGAAACAAAAATGGCGGGAAATTTGATTTACAATAAACGTCGTTTGTGAACTGAGGGGTTGTGATGAAAACGGAAGATATCAAGCTGTTCCATCAAATTGTAGATGCAGGCAGTCTGATCCGGGCCGCAGAAATTTTTGATTTGCCCAAGTCTAATCTGAGTCGGCGGATTAAGTCGCTCGAGGAAGAGCTGTCAATTCGGTTGTTTCACCGCAATAATCGCTCGATGCAGCTGACCGATGCCGGGCATAAATTTTATGAAAAAACCAAATGTATTCTGGCTGATCTGGAGCTCAGTATTTTAGAGATCACGGCGCCGACTTATGAGATCTCAGGCCACTTACGGGTGCAGTTGTTGCCGTTGCCGGGGATCATGGAAATCGGGCGGCTGATCTTTCAGTTTATGGATATGTATCCGAAGGTCAGTATCGAGGTGATTTGCAGCTCGGAAGAGCACAACCTGATTGAGCGTCACATTGATGTGGCGTTGCGGGTCGGGGAGAAACTGGAAGATTCCAGCCTGATTGCGCGTCCGTTTAAATCGGCGTCCTTTGGCTATTACGCGACTCAGGACTACATCGACAAGTTCGGTATGCCGGCTTCTCCGGAAGATATGGCCGATCACAATTTCATCATCTACCGTTACCCGAACGGGACGCTGAAAAATCAGATGCCGATCAGCGCCGATCAATCCATTGAAGTGTCGGGAAATCTAATTATGAACAGTGTCCCGCTGATCATGGAAGCCTGCCTGCAGGGGCGCGGGATTATTCAGATGCCTGATGAGCTGGCGAGTTATTACGTCGAGCGCGGGATGGTGCTTCGCCTGTTCGAAGAGGTTGATCCGTTTATGAGTTTCGGCTGGCTGGTGTATCCGTCTCGGAATTACCGCTCGCTGGCGGTGCGGACCTTTATCGATTTCCTGCTGACGGAAGCGGAAAACTATCCGAACTGTCGACCGGAAGGGGATGTACGCGGGATGCCGATGTAATCGTCGGCCCGCAAATCTGCGAAGACTCCCCCCGGAGATCCGAGATGAACCAAAAAAAAGCCCTCTTACGAGAAGAGGGCAATAAGTACCATCGCTTTTTATTATTCGGTTACACGGACTGCGAGCCGAGGAAGATGGTCAACAGTGGCTTGCTTAGCCAAAATCACCGTTAACGTAACCACGGGTGCGATCATCGCGTGGGTCAGTAAACAGTGCGTGCGTACTATCGTGTTCAACCAGCTCACCCATCAGGAAGAAGGCGGTGCGGTCTGAGATCCGGCGTGCCTGCTGCATGGAGTGGGTGACGATAACAATGGTGAAGTCTTTTTTCAGCGACTCCATCAGGTCTTCAATTTTCTTGGTGGCGATTGGGTCCAGGGCCGATGTCGGTTCATCCATCAGGATCACTTCCGGCTCCATGGCAATGGTCCGGGCGATACACAGACGCTGCTGCTGACCGCCGGACAGGCCGAATGCGTGTGATTTCAGACGGTCTTTCACTTCATCCCACAGCGCGGCACCGCGCAGTGAACGCTCAACCACTTCATCCAGTTGTTTCTTGTCGCTGATGCCCTGAGCACGCAGGCCGTAGGCAACGTTCTCATAAATGCTCATCGGGAACGGGTTTGGCTTCTGGAACACCATGCCGACTTTAATGCGCAGCTGGGAAACATCGATGTTGCCGTAGACGTTTTCGCCGTCCATGGTCAGCTTGCCGTCGATTTTGACCCCTTCGATCAGGTCGTTCATGCGGTTCAGGCAACGCAGCAGGGTGGACTTACCACAGCCGGACGGACCGATCAGGGCCGTGACCTGACGTTGCGGGATCGGCAGGCAGATTTTCTTCAGCGCTTGATTTTCGCCGTAGTACAGGTCCAGGTTTTCAATATCAAATTTGTTCATGTTCGTCTTCCTCAAAATTTAGTAAGTCGCAGTGTTGAATCGGTTCGCAATCAGTTTGGTGATCATGTTAATCACAAGAACAACCACAATCAGAATGGTGGCGGTAGCATATGCCTGATTCCATTCATGGATGGTGTAAAGTTCCTGGGTCAACTTATACAGGTGAACAGTCAGTGTCCGACCGGAGTCAAGCATGCTCTCCGGAATCCGGGCGACCATACCTGCGGTCAGGAACACCGGTGCTGATTCACCGATCACGCGACCTACGCTGAGGATGATGGAGGTCACGATGCCCGGCATAGCGCTTGGCAGAATGAGTCTCCAGATGGTGTAAATTTTTGAGGCGCCCAAGCCGTATGAACCTTCACGGTATGTGTTCGGCACGGCCATCAGGGCTTCTTCCGTCGTCCGGATAATCACCGGCAGGATCAGGATACTCAACGTCAGGGCTCCTGACAGAATCGAGTAGCCGAAACCCAGGACAACGACGAAAAAGGTCATCCCGAATAAGCCGTAAATAATCGACGGGATACCGGCCAGGGATTCAGTACAGAAACGAATCACTTTGACCAGGCGGCTACCGACTTTGGCGTATTCGGTCAGGTAAATGGCGGTCATGATCCCCATGGGTGCGGCAACGGCAATCGAAGCGGCAACCATGTACAGGGTCGAGACAATCATTGGCCAGATCCCGGACTCTTGTCCGATGGTGGTGTAGTTACTGGTGATGAAGCTCCAGTCTACATGGGCCAGGCCATTGCTCAGGATGTACCAGACGACCCACAGCAGGAAACCTACGGTGATTGAGGCCGACAGCCAGATGACACTGAGCGAGATTTTATCTTTCAGTTGCTGTTTGGCAGCATTTTTCGAATAAATAGTCATAGGGATTACCTCGCACGCTCGCGGTTCAGATACAGCAGCGCGGCGTTCAACATCATGATAAAGACCAACAGCACAATACCGGTTGCGTACAGCGCACTGGCGTGAACACCGGTGGCGTAAGACATTTCAATGGCAATGTTTGCGGTCAGGGTTCGGGCAGAATCCAGCAGGCCTTCCGGCATGGCTGGCGAGTTACCCATCACCATGATGATGGCCATGGTTTCACCCAGAGCCCGGGCAATCCCCAGGATCACGCCGGTCATGATGCCGGAGCGGGCTGCCGGAACCAGCAGCTTAAAGATGGTGAACATGTGCGAAGCACCCAGTGCCAGCGAGCCTTCTTTGTAGCTGCGCGGAACGGCACGGATAGAGGTTTCCGACACGGTAATCACGGTTGGCAGAATCATCACGGCCAGCACCACAATCCCCGCCAGCACGGTGTTCCCGGCCGGTACGTCGAAGATGTTCTGAATCATCGGTACGATAATCACCAGGCCGAAGAAACCGTAAACCACCGAGGGAATCCCGGCCAGCAGTTCGATCATCGGGCGGATAATATCGGACACGCGCTTTGGAGCCACTTCAGCGATGAAAATTGCCGTCAGGACACCGATTGGCACACCCAGGACAACCGCACCGGCGGTTGACACAACCGAAGCGACGATCATCGGTGCAATCCCGTAGAGGGCAGGTGGTAACCAGTCGTTACCGAACACAATGCCGGTGATGCCGGAGTGTTCAATGGCTGCATAGCCTTCACGGAAGATGAAGTAGCCGATCGTAATGAGTGAGAAAATACCTAGGGCAGCACTGCCTAAAAATAGGTATTTGAAAAAGAGCTCGCGCCAGTCAATTTTATCTTTGGCCTTGAGCGACGATCTTTTGGTTGTTCTTGCTATGTTATTTGCGATGGTCATAGTGTGTTCTCCAGATATTAACCCTTTCAGGGAGCGTCAATATCGAGGAATTGAAAGGCCGGCCAACCCCATCAGGGACGTTGACCGGCAAAGGAGTTGCAGATTACTTGATAGCGATGAAGCCTTTGTTGGCAACAATTTTTTGTGCGTCTTTCGTCTGAATCCAGTCCAGGAACTCCAGCGCAGCTTTTGAAGGGCGACCGTCTTTGTAAACCACCAGGAACGGACGCTGAACACCGTACTCACCAGATTTAATCGCTTCAACAGAAGGCTTGTGACCTTCGATAGCCAGTGGCTTCACAGAGCCGTCGACAGAACCCAGAGAGATGTAGCCGATAGCAAACGGGTTGTTAGCAACGATGGTTTTCAGCTGGCCGTTACCGCTGGCAACCTGAGCGCGCTGAGAAATCGCAGAGACTTTAGTCCCGTTGATTTTCTTTTTCAGGCTCATGATGTCTTCGAAAGCACCACGGGTACCGGAAGCGGTGTCACGGGTCGCAACCACGATTGGCTTGTTCTCGCCGCCAACCTGGCTCCAGTTGGTGATTTCGCCTTTGTAGATTTTGGCAACTTCTTCTTTCGTCAGGTCAGAAACTGGGTTGTTGTTATGAACGACAACAGCGATACCGTCGCGTGCAATGACAACTTCTGTAATATTGTTGGCCTTTTCAGAAGATTTCAGGTTGCGTGAGCTCATGCCCAGGTCTGAAGAACCATCGTGAGCAGCACGGATACCGGCAGAAGAACCCGGACCTTGAACTTCGACAGTCACGTTATGTGTTTTTGCGTAGGTTTCACCCAGAACTTCCATGATAGGTGATACGGAGCTTGAGCCTACAACGGAAATTGTTTCGTTGGCGACAGCAGTGTTGAATACCATTGAACCTGCCAGGGCTAGTGCACCAATAACCTTAGTTTTCATTTTCCTAATCCTTAAATGCTTGGCTGTTTTGCCAGTCGGTTTTGAATGAACGAGGGAAAGATTAGGAGAGTTTTATGACAGTCATGTTTCAGAACTTTGAACACTATATGACGGTTACTCCTTTCATCTTTATAAGTCCTTCATTTTAGGCGTGGTTTTTTATGAATCAGGGGGCCGGAGAGCTGACGAATTTTTTGGAAATGAGTCAATATATTGACTGCCGTTTTTTAAATGGAGTTGAGTCATAATTTTTTTATGATCCTTCGTCCATTTTTGCCTTTTTTTGTGACGCAAGTCTATCTTTTGGGCGATGTTGCGGCCATAATGCCGCTCTAATTCGTGCAGGGACGCGAACTATAACGTGTGTTTGAGGTTTCGATGCAGTCAATAATAAAAAACTTATCAGTCCGACTTCAGGTGCTGTTACCTGTCCTGTTTACGGTGGTCGTTCTGTTTATTTCTCTGTGGGTCGTGAAAAGCGACTTAGACCAGGAATTAGATGAAATTTTCGTCAATACGTCGTCCCTGATTGAGTATAAAGATACCCTTGCCAAGGTCGATGATCAGCTTTATCCACTGCGTATCAGCGCGGTGTATGCTATCTATGATGACGCCCGTCGCGATTCATTCCAGCAATCGTTAAATCAGATTTCCAGCAGCATTACCCATGAACTAAATGTGTTGGGAAGAGAGCCGGTATTCAAAGCCCAGACTGCGCAAGTGAATGCAGTTATTGCGGAATATATTCGCTATTCACAACGTGCGGTCCCGTTGCTGAACCGTCAGGATCAAGGGCTGCTACCGCAAGCTGAGTTTGATCAATTTGTCAGCGAGTATGGCGCGATTGGTCGACAAATGATGTCTTCCGTCAATGAGTTGTCCAAGATGGTCAATGAATATTCGGGTAAACGACTGGAAAATAGCCTGAAGAAAAGCGAATCGCTGAAACGAAATGCGGTGATCACAATTTGTGTCATCTTTGTCGTGGCGATGCTGGTGGCCTGGTGGCTGTCCGGCCTGATTGTATCTCCGATCACCCGTCTGCAGGCGGTGATGCGTGAAGTGGCTGGCGGTAACTTGCAGGTTCAGGCAGAGCAGGATGGCACCAATGAGATTGCCCGCCTCAGTGCGGATGTGAATGAAACCGTGACGCAACTGCGCACGACGGTGAATGCGTTGATCCGCATCAGTGAAGATGTCGCTTCGGCTTCAACGGAGCTGGCATCGGTGATGACTCAGGCGGAAGTGAATGCCCAGTCGGAGCTGAATGAAGTGGATCAGGTTGCGTCAGCGGTGAATGAGCTGTCCAGCACCGCGGATAATGTCAGCGATACGGCGACTGCGGCGGATGCTGCGGCTAAACAAACCGATGAGCTGGCTCGCGAAGGGTTAAATAAATTCGACCAGAGCAACTCGGCAAGTATCCAGATGGGTGTGAAGCTGAACGATGCTGCCGGTGTGGTGATGCGCCTGAAAGAGCAATCAGAGCAAATCAGCAAGGTGATCGAAGTGATCCAGGGGATCTCTGAGCAAACCAACCTGCTGGCCCTGAATGCTGCGATTGAAGCCGCGCGTGCCGGTGAATCTGGCCGGGGCTTTGCGGTGGTGGCTGATGAAGTCCGGATGCTGGCGGCGCGGACCCAGGATTCGACGCAGGAAATCCAGGCGATTATCGAAGAGCTGCAATCCCAGTCGAACATGGCGAATGAGAGCATGCAGTCCAGCCTGGAGATGCTGAATCGCAATCAGCAACTGGCCAACGAAGCCAATGAAGCGCTGATGGGGATCACGACGGCGATTGAGCAAATCAATGATATGAATACCCAGGTTGCGACCGCGGCAGAGCAGCAGTCCCAGGTGACGCAGGAGATCAACCGTAACGTGACCAACATGTCTGAGATCATTAATCAGAACGTCGCGGGGATCACCCAGAGTGCTGCGGCCAGCGGCGAACTGTCTCAGCTGGCGGAGCAACAAAAACAACAGCTGTCCTTCTTTAAGATCTGATCGATTTCAGCTATATAAAGGACTACCGCAGCATCAAAGGCCTGTCACTGACAGGCCTTTTTGTTTTGGGTACAGTCAACGAACGCCCCCTGATCGGATGGTCTTGCATGGGCAGGAAACAACAATCAAAAGGTGTTTATGCTTAAACAAGTCCAGCAAATGGTAATTTTTCATGCGCTGAACAAGCAGCAAAGCTTTACCCGCGCCGCGCAGCTTCTGGATATTTCCCGACCCCAGGTCAGCAAGCAGATCCAGCAACTCGAAGCCCGGCTCGGGGTACAGCTGGTGCAGCGAACCACGCGTTCGTTCGCCCTGACCGAGGCCGGGCTGCGGTTTGCCCGTCATTGTGCCAGCATTGTGGATGAAATTAATGAAGCAGAAAGTGAATTGCTGACCGATCCGGATACCTTGCAAGGGGCGCTTCGGGTTGGCGTCGCTCAGTCGTTTGCGCTCAATCATATCGGTCCGTACATTTCTGAGTTTCATGAGCAGTATCCGCTGCTGGATCTGGAAATGAGCCTGTTTGATCACAAGGTGGATTTAATTGCCGAGCAGCTGGATCTGTGGATCGGGATGATGGATGCGCCGCCGGAAGGCTTTGTTGCCCGGCACCTGACCGACTGCCGCTTTGTGCTGGCAGCCAGTCCGGCCTATCTGGCGAAGTACGGGGTGCCGTATCAGCCGCAGGATCTGACCGAACACAACTGCATTACTTACCATAGTCGGGAACGGAAAGATGACACCTGGAGTTTTCGCCGCGGAGAGCAAACGCAAAAAGTGAAGGTGCGGGGGAACTATCGGGTGGATTCTGCCGATGCGATCCGCGACGCGACGCTCTCAGGCAATGGGATCGGCTACCTGGCAACGTATTTGCTCAACAACGAGTTTCGCGAAGGGCGGTTGATCCGGCTGATGCCGGACTGGGAACTGAGCCAGCATCTGCCGTTGTATGCGATTTACCCACGTCACAAGTTCTTACCGCTGAAAGTCAAAGTGTTTATTGACTTCGTTCGCGGGCATATTGGTGAGCCGGCCATCTGGGATCGGACTTTGTTCTGAAGCGGCCATCACCTTTGCTGCGTAGTTCCTGCCGATCCGAACGATCTGACAGCACTCTGGCAACGCACCGTGATGGCCCTGACTTCGGCGGATACGCTTAGCGGTAAATCATGTACTCCGTTTTCGGATAAGGCTCCAGCTCGTAGCGCGACTCCAGGAAGGTAATGAGGTTGACCAGATCGGTCACGGTTAAGACGTCATTGAAACTTGGCATCACCGATTGACCATCAACCTGGATTTTCGACAGATCATACCCTTCAGCCAGTTGGTGTGAGGGGTTGATCACGGAAGTGACCAGTTCGGCATAGGTTTTCAGGCTGTCGACTTTCCCGCCTAATTTCACGGCCAGCTCCTCGTTGGCATTAGCCGGACGTTCATAGCCGTCCATCTGGTGGCAGCTGAGGCACTCCAGCGTCAGAAACACCTGCTCACCCTTCACGGGATCGCCGACCGGGAGGCTGAACCCTTTGCTGGACTGTTCACAGCCAGCGATACCGAATACCACGATTAACATTGTTAGAAGTTGATATTTGTTCATGGTGATCACTCCGTATTCTGCGAAAGCCAGTGGCCAGACATTCAGGCAGCGGTTGCTCGCAGTCTGTTTCGTACATGAGCCTGCTTCGTGCATGAGTTTGCTTTGTGTATGAGCTTGCTCCGTGCATGCATAGGCTGTCTGAGTTGCCATTGACGTGACACTGCAAAGACAAGTCTAGGCGATATCCGGCGAACGCGAGGGTATTGACCCTACAAAAGTGATGGTGAATTGATGAGCGACAATAAATTCCTATGGGGACTTGAGGGGGGGTATTGTTCTGTATAGAAACAACAGTATTCCTGTGGAGCACCAATCTGCCGATTTCGTTTGCTTTGGCGGGAAAGTCGGCAATTTTTCCTGCAGGTGTATCGGAAGTGTAAAAACCCATAACAATTTGAACCTTGTCACAGTTTTTTTTATCCCTACAATGCCGCCGCAATCGTTTACTACAAGCTTTACACTGGAGAATGACCTTGAGCCATCTGGTCAGCCTATTAGGCGTTGTCACGCTATTTGCGGTTGCTATCTTATTTTCTGAAAATCGTCGGGCGATTAACTGGCGGACCGTTGGCGGTGCGTTTGCGATCCAGCTCGTGTTTGCCGGGTTCATTCTGTATGTGCCGCTCGGCCGGGAGGTCCTGAATACGGTTTCCGGCGCCGTCTCCGGTGTGATTGATTACGGCCGGATTGGTTCCGAGTTCCTGTTTGGCGATCTGGCGAAATTCAAAATCGGTTTCATCTTCGCGGTGAACGTCCTGCCGACCATTGTGTTCTTCTCTGCGCTGATCTCCGTATTTTACTACCTCGGGGTCATGGGCTGGGTCATCCGTTCCATGGGCGGTGCGTTGCAGCGCTTGCTGGGCACCAGCCGCACCGAGTCGATGTCCGCGACCGCTAATATCTTCGTCGGCTCGGTTGAAGCGCCGCTGGTGGTCCGTCCGTTTCTGGCCAAGATGAGCCGCTCTGAGCTGTTTGCCGTGATGGTCGGAGGCCTGGCCTCCGTAGCCGGCGGTACGCTGGTGGGCTACGCGGGTCTGGGCGTTGAAATCAGTTATCTGATCGCGGCCAGCTTTATGTCGGCTCCAGCCGGGTTGATGATGGCTAAAATTCTGGTGCCGCAGACGGAAACACCGCTGGATCATGCCGAGATGGAAGCGGAAGCCGCTGATGATGCGCCGGTGAATATCATCGATGCTGCGTCGCAAGGCGCGTTGAGCGGCCTGCAAATTGCCATGGCCGTTGGTGCCAGCCTGCTGGCGATTATCAGCTTGATTGCCTTACTTAACGGCGGACTGGGACATCTTGGCCAGCTGTTTGGCCTGGACAATCTGAGCCTGGAGCTGCTGTTCGGTTACCTGTTTGCACCGGTTGCCTGGCTGATTGGTGTGCCTTGGTCTGAAGCAACGGTTGCGGCGAGCCTGATCGGCAAAAAAATCGCGGTGAATGAATTTGTGGCATTTGCCGATCTGATGGCGGTGAAATCGCAGCTTAGCGAGCATTCGCAGGCAATTGTGACCTTTGCCCTGTGTGGTTTTGCCAACCTGACTTCCATTGCCATGCTGATGGGCGGTTTAGGCGGGGTCGTCCCGAGCCGTCGGCCGGATATTGCCCGTCTGGGGGTGAAAGCCATTTTCGCCGCGACGCTGGCCAATCTGATGAGTGCGACCGTCGCCGGGGTTTTCTTGTCCTTCTGATTTTCATGCAATGGCAGCGGATACCACTTGCAATGGCTGCGAATGACAACAGAGCGCTTCGGCGCTCTGTTTTTATTTGTGCGGAGAATGTCTCGCCGTGATTGAGTCGGCGACAGAAAATCACGACAAAAAAAGCCCGCATCGCGGGCTTTCTTTGTGCGTACATCTAAGACCTAAGGACAAGTTAAAGATTAGCGGACGCCTGGAGGGTAAAGTGTCTTAATCGTGATACGAAGGCGGCATTCAACTCTTACGGGATGTTTTCCGTCGTCTCGCAGATGCGCGTGAAGTAATAAAAAGCGACTGAAGCATCATGCGCTTCGGCCGCTTGGGAATTGCATCGCTGACCGGGTTTAAGGGGTCATCAGTGCATCGGTGATCTGGAAGCCGTAAATCAGCACCAGGCCAATGATTCCGGTAACCACCAGGTAGTAGAACGTCGGGATGACAGTCTTACGCAGAGTCGCCCCTTCGCGGCCCAGCAGGCCAACCGTTGCCGATGCCGCAACCACGTTGTGGATCGCAATCATGTTCCCGGCGGCCGCGCCGACCGCTTGCAGGGCCACCACCGCGGCACTGGAGATGGTCAGGGTTTGCGCCACTTCAAACTGGAACTGGCTGAACATCATGTTCGAGACCGTGTTCGAACCAGCGATAAAGGCACCGAGGGCACCAATGGTCGCACTCAGGGCCGGGAACAGATCACCCACCAGGTTCGACGCAAAGTTCGCGGTGGTCACCGGCATACTGGCCAGATCGGCACCATTGACGCCGGAGTTGATGAAGATACGCACCATCGGGATGGTGAAGATCAGCACGAAACCAGCGCCCACCAGGGTTTTGCTCGACTCATGAAAAGCCTGCACCACCGGTGAGATTTTGCGTGATTGCAGCAGCACCGCCAGCAGGGCAACAAACACCAGGATCCCGCCCGGCAGATACAGCGGCTGGATGGCAGCGCTGATCCCGCTCTCGCCCAGAATGTTGGAGAAAGACAGGCTGATGCTGACCAAAAAGCCTTTGAAATCAGCACTGACCCGGCTAGCCACCAGGATCACGGCCAGCAGGACGTATGGGGCCCAAGCCAGCGCCAAGCTCATCGGTTTGCCCTGCGTTTCTTTGATATCCATTTTCAGCGAGCCCAGCCACTCTTGCGGCCACTTGTCTTCGTTTTCAAAATCCCACTGAGACTTCGGCACCAGGAACCCTTTTTTGGCTGCGGTGACGACAATCGCCAGCCCGACCAGACCGCCGATCAGTGACGGGAATTCCGGACCCAGCAGCACGCCGGTCAGCGCATACGGAACCGTGAATGCGACCCCGGCAAACAGGGCGAAAGGCAGAATATCCAGGCCTTCAGTCCAGCTCTTGTTCTTGCCGAAGAAGCGGGTCAGCATCATCGCCATCAGAACCGGCATCAGGGTACCCACGCTGGCATGGATCAGCGCTACGTTGGTGGTGATTTGCTGCAGGTAGAAATCCCAGCTGGCGCCATTGCTCGCCAGGGCTTCAGTAATGTTGTGGGTATCCAGACCTTTGTTGACACCGACAATAATGGGCGTGCCCACGGCACCGAAAGAAACCGGCGTGGACTGGATCATCATGCCCATCAGGACGGCGGCAAGTGCTGGAAAACCGATGGCAACCAAAAGAGGGGCAGCAATTGCAGCAGGGGTCCCGAAACCGGATGCGCCTTCGATGAAAGAGCCGAAGCACCAGGCAATGATAATCGCCTGAATTCGCCGGTCTGCAGAAATATTCGTAAAGGCATTCCGAATCGTGGTGATCGCGCCGGTATGTTTCAGCGTGTTGAGCAGGAATATGGCGCCGAAGACGATCCAAAGTACGGACACGGTGATGGCCAGACCTTGCAGCGTTGAGGCAAACACGCGGGTCGCGGACATGTCCCAGGCCAGCAGGGCGATAGCAACGGTGAGCAGAAAGGCCACCGGCATAGCGCGTTTCGCCGGCCAGTTGAGGCCGACCAGCAGCACAGCGGCCACCACAATCGGTGAGAACGCCAGGAGTGCGAGTAGGGTATCGTTCATGAGTACTTCCTTCGTACAGCGATGTTGTTTGTCTGAGGTTCAGTTTTAAGTGTTGTTGTTTGTGATGCTTTTGTTAATACAGTGTGATGATGACGCTTTATTTTTTTCTGATATAGGGAAATAATGAAAAAGATTAATTCCAAAACTAGATAAATAATGGCGACATATGGCAAGGACAGATGATTTGATCCTGTTTGCACAGGTAGTGGAGTGTGGGTCATTCAGCAAGGTAGCTGAGCTAAATTCCCTTACGAACTCAGTGGTTAGCAAACGGATTGCCCGGTTGGAAGAAGATCTCGGAGTCCAGCTGTTGTATCGGACGACCCGAAAGTTAACGGTGAGTGAAGCGGGCAAAGTGCTCTATCAAGGTGCAAAAAATGTGAAGCAGGCAGCACTGGAAGCGGTCGATGCCATCAGCGGATATGGCGAAAAAGTCAGCGGCCACGTCAAAATGTCGGTGCCGACCATCTCCGGGGACTTGTTGCTGGCCGACGCGGTGGCGGAATTTTGCACCCTACATCCCGGTCTGACGGTCGATATGTCGCTGGATAACCGATTTGTGGATCTGATTGAAGATGGCTTTGATCTGGTGATCCGGACCGGCTATCTGGAAGATTCCAGCCTGATTGCCCGCCATATTCTCGACTCCCAGTGGGTGATTTGCGCCGCCCCGGCCTATATCTGCCGTCGTGGTCGGCCCCGGGAGCCGGAAGATCTGGTCGACCATAATTGTCTGCAATACGCCTACCAGACCACCGGGGCCGCGGAATGGGAATTTATCGGTCAACAGGGTAACTATATCTTGCGGGTCAACGGGAACTTTTCAACCGATAATGCCACGGCCCTGCGAAAGGCGGCTTTGGGCGGTTACGGCATTGCCTATGTGCCGCGCTGCCTGGTG
Source organism: Photobacterium sp. MCCC 1A19761 (assembly GCF_037389125.1). Taxonomy (NCBI): domain Bacteria; kingdom Pseudomonadati; phylum Pseudomonadota; class Gammaproteobacteria; order Vibrionales; family Vibrionaceae; genus Photobacterium; species Photobacterium sp. MCCC 1A19761. Next base: position 140,784 of record NZ_JAZGTF010000002.1, on the reverse strand, counting down.
TATCACGACCTGATGGAAGGCAAATTGGTGGATCTGTTTCCGGACAAAGTCGGCAAAAAACTGGGCATTTACGCGGTTTATCCTTATACCCGCCAGCCCTCGCAAAAAATTCGTCTGCTGATTGAACATATCCGCAATCGCTACCTGTCGATGAACCACTATTTCTAATCCCTGCGCCTCTGCGCCCGCCATTGCTGCCTGCATCCAATTCCTGAAGCCATCTCGTGCGTCAGGCGCAGGCAGTCCGCTCCAAACCGCAATAGCCGCCAAAATCGGGAGCTGTTTTAGAACAGAGAAACGGTCTGAGTTCTGGCTGGATATACTTTCAGTAGGTCCTCTCAGGCAGGTAAAACAATGCATTGGTATCTTTATGTGCTGAAAAAATACGCGGTCTTTCGGGGCCGGGCACGGCGGCAGGAATACTGGTATTTTTTCCTGTTCAATCTGTTGATCAGCCTGGCTCTGACGGGCGTGGATAAGCTCATTGATAGTCCGCCCGGTGGCGAAGGGGCCGGGATGCTGGCCAGTATTTACTCCCTGGCGGTGTTGCTCCCCAGTATCGCGGTGGGGGTTCGTCGCCTGCATGACATCGGGCGTCAGGGCTGGTGGATGCTGTTGGCGTTGATCCCGCTCATCGGCACGATTGTGCTGGTTTATTTTTTTGTTCAGGACAGCCAGCCCGGCGCGAACGAATATGGCCTTAACCCCAAAGAGATCGATGCCGATTCGATGGGGCATTTCAAAGTCTGAACCTCAGGAGAGCAGAAAACGTTGATCACGCGGCCGTATTGAATGATGTTGGGGGAGTCATGACGAAGCATGCGCCTGAAATCCTGATCGTGACCGGGACCCGACCGGAAATTATTAAAATGGCCCCGGTCTATCTGGCCTTCAAGCAGCAGGGATATGCCATCGACTGGTGTCATACCGGGCAGCATGATTCGCTGGCGGCGCAGACGTTTCAGGTGTTTGCCATCCAACCGGATGTCGTGTTTGACCGTCCTGCCGGGACAGGCTTGCCGGCACTCTTAGGCGGGTTGATCCATCATATTGATCAGCAACTGAACCGCAAAACGTACCGGTGTGTGCTGATTCACGGCGATACCAGTTCCACCCTTGCCGGTGCGTTGGCGGCGTTCTACCATCGAATTCCGATCATCGGCCATGTCGAGGCAGGTCTGCGCTCCGGCGATCTGCACCATCCCTTTCCCGAAGAGCTTAACCGCGTTCTGGTTGCGAAAATTGCCAACCGCCATTTTGCGCCGACCCGAGCGGCCGAGCAGGCTTTGCTGAAAGAAGGCGTCAGCGGGAACACCATTCTCGTGACCGGCAATACGGCGATTGATGCCCAGCAATACCTGCTGGCGAGGGGCACGATTGCGATTCGGGAGACGAATCAGGTGCTGGTGACGGCCCACCGGCGTGAAAATTGGGCGGCGATCCCGACGATTTGTGCTGCCATCAAAGTGCTGAGCCAACGACAGCCGCATTTGAAATTTATCGTTGCCGCGCACCCCAACCCGGCGGTGAAACAAGCGGTGACGGATGGCCTGGCGGATTGTCCGGCAGCGTCTGTGGTGCCACCGCTCGATTATGTCGAGTTGCAGCAGGTGCTGGCGCAGTCGACCTTGGTGCTGACCGACTCGGGCGGGATCCAGGAAGAAGCGCCGACCTTCGGCACCCGGGTGGTGGTACTTCGTGAAACCACCGAGCGTCCGGAGGCGCTGGCGATGGGGCTGTCGCAGCTGGCCGGGGCCTCGGACGTGGCGCGGATCGTTTCGGCGGCGGAAGCTTTGCTGGCGTTGGGCCGGGCCAGGGATGTCATTAACCCCTACGGCAACGGTCAGGCATCCGGCCTGATTGTCGAACATGTGCAGCGGGTGTTTGATGAGCTGGTTTGACGTCTTTGTGACTTACCTGTATGGCCTGAGGTCGGTGTTGCTGGTCCTGATGATCACCCTGATGATCTGCGGGCTCGACGATTTGTTGATTGATCTGTGTTACTGGGTGCGGCGGGTCTGGCGCTCAAAAACGGTCTATAAGAAATATACCCGCAAGCAGGCCGCGGAACTGTACACCAAAGCCGAGCAGCCCCTGGCCGTGATGGTCCCGGCATGGCAGGAGCACGGGGTGATCGATAAAATGGCCGAGTTGGCCGCCTCGAGGCTGGACTACGAGAATTATCAGATTTTTGTTGGCACCTATCCCAACGATCCGCAAACCCAACAAGATGTCGACAGCGTGCGCGCGCGGTTTCCCCATGTTCACAAAGTCGTGTGTGCCCGGCCGGGGCCGACCAGTAAGGCCGATTGCCTGAACAATATTATTGCCTCCATTGTCGAGTTCGAAAAAAAAGCCAAAGTTGAATTCGCCGGGTTTATTCTCCATGACGCCGAAGACATCCTGTCGCCGATGGAACTGCGGCTGTTTAACTACTTGCTGCCGGGCAAAGATTTGATCCAGTTGCCGGTCTACCCCTATACCCGCAAATGGTACGAAATGACCCCGGGCCACTATGCTGATGAGTTTGCCGAGCTGCACGGCAAAGATGTCGTGGTGCGCGAAGCCATTGCCGGACAGGTGCCCAGTGCCGGCGTCGGCACCTGCTTCAGTCGCCGGGCCGTCTTAAGGCTGCTGGTGGAAGGCGACGGGCTGCCGTTTGATGTCCAGTCGCTGACCGAAGACTATGACATTGGCTTCCGGCTCAAGCAGTGGGGGATGAATGAGATTTTCGTCCGATTTCCGGTCGAAGATCAGGACCAGATCACGCTGAGGGAAAATGCGCGGGGGGTGTCGATGCGCGAAGGGAGTGTGGTGTGTGTCCGTGAGCACTTTCCGCGCACCTACCATACTGCCGTGCGGCAAAAAAGCCGCTGGATCATCGGCATCGTATTCCAGGGTTTTAAAAATCATAAATGGACCAAAGATTGGCGGGTGAATTACTTTCTGTGGCGGGATCGGCGCGGGCTGATCAACAACACCGCAGGTTTTCTGGCGATGTTACTGTTGCTGCAATTGCTCTCCCTGATGATCTACAGTTATCTCTCGCACGACAGCTACCGGTTTATGTCGATCATCACTGATGACGCCCTGACCCGGGCGTTGCTCTACATCAACACCGGGCTGCTGCTGAACCGTCTGTTTCAGCGGTTCTATTTCGTCAGCCAGTACTATGGCTACCGGGAAGGCGGGCTGTCCTGGCTGCGGATCGTGTGGGGCAATATCATTAACTTTTCGGCCAACCTGCGGGCGCTGCATCAGGTGATCCAGCAGGGCGATCCGCGCCGGGTCGCCTGGGATAAAACCGAGCACTACTTTCCGTCGATCGCCACCGAGTCACGCAAAGTGCCGCTCGGACAAATTCTGGTGGAACACGGGCATGTGAGCCAGCATCAGCTGGATCGCGCTATCCTGGATTGTCCGCCACACCAACGCCTGGGCATGTACTTGGTGTGCTCAGGTTTGGTCACCAATCATATGCTCAGTATGGCGATTGCGGCGCAGTATCATGCCGGTTATCAGGCGTGTGATCCCTTTACTTTAGATGAAAGCCTGATTGCGGTGTTGCCTAAGAAACTGGCACTCAAGTATGCCGTGCTACCCGTTGCCATGGAGAACGGCATGCTGATCCTGGGTAAAGAGTCAGCCCTGAGCCCGGTCGCGCTGGCCGCGATAGAACGCCGACTGAAATGCCCGGCCCAATGGGTGATCGTCACCAATGGGGCGGTGACGCTGGGGCTACGCTACTGGTATCTGTCGGCGAAGGAAACCAATCCGACCCCGGCTTTGACGGCGGCACTCAGCGACGGGGTGATCTCCCCCGAACGGCAGCAAACCATTCTGGATAGCTATTACGCCTCACAGTGTCAGCTCGGCGCTTGTTTGCTCTCGGCCCGGCAGATTGAACCGGCGGTGCTGCATCAGGCGATCCTGGTTTTTGAATCGGTCGACGACCAGAGTCTGGGGGAGTTTCTGGTCAGTCACGGCTATGTTTCGGAAACCGGGGTGCAGCAGGCATTACAGTTACAGGCCGAACAACAACTGACGATTGCGCAGCTGATCGCACAGGAGCGGGAGCGATCACCATGAAGCGTGCGCTGAGAGTGGTATGGATGTTGAGAGTGGGATGGATGCTGGTGGTGCTTTACTTCGCTGGAGCAGCTGGGTTTGCCAGTGCCGTCGGGCCAACGGACGATATTTATCAGGGGCTCACGGAATACCAGCAATTTCGCACCTATCCCTATATCGACAAGGCATTTCGCAAGGAGCAACAGCAAGATTATGACGCCGCGCTGGCAGAAGTGAACCGGGCCCTGACGCTGATCCCGGGGCATGTGCCTTTTTTGAAATACGCCTATACCCTGAGCGTGAAAGCCGGACGGCCGGAAGATGAAATCGAGCACCTGGTGAAGCAGATCCCGGCCGATCAGCGCGGGGATTTGTTACTGGATCTGAGGTCGCAGGCTTTGGGCAATGCCCGACTTTACTCGCCCATTGAGTTAGAAAGCCTCACCAAGGGGTTAACCGCCGCCCAGATCAAGCAATGGTATCTGACCCATCTTTATGCCATTGAAAGCCGGAAAGGAGCAACGGAGGCGCTGAACTGGAGCCTGAAGCAGCCGGAGCGATATAAATCTGCCGAGGCCAGGCGGTTTGAGGCGTACACCCTGTACCAACTGCAGCGATTTCCGCAGTCGGTCGCTATTCTTGAGCCGTTCGTGGAACAGCAGCTGGCGACAGAAAAAGATCTGGAATATCTGGCGCAGATGTATGTGAGCCTGGGACAGGCGGCATCGTTTCGCCGGGCCGTTGCCGGGATCACCGACGTATCGGTCAAAATGAGTCTGTGGGAAAGTTATGTCGATGGGCTGCTCAATAGCAATCGGCTCGGGGAGGCCAAAACCGTCCTCAATGACTTAGTGCTGGCCGGACTGATCACCGAGCGCCACCGGGAGCAGTTGGCACGTTTGAATACGCTCAGTACCGCACAGCTCCGGAAAACCACCGAAGAGAGCCGGGTGCTGAACCCGTGTCTGAAACAAGTGATGCACCTGATGCAGGAGAAACAAACTTCACGGGCCGGCACAGTGCTGGCGCAGTGCCCGGTTGATGAGAATCCGGCCAAGTGGCTGGCCCTGGCCGAATCTTTGGGGGCTTATGCTTTGCTGGCCGAACAATCTTTTCAATCGCCGGAACTGGAGCGCAGGCGCCGTGCCGTTTTGGTACAACATTACCAGCAGCAAGGGGAGTGGCAGCGGCTGATTGTGCTGCTGCAGGACAGTCGGCGCGAAGGGGATCGGAAAATGCTGGCAGAGGCGATGCGTCAGGCCGGGATGGCACAGGATGCGGCACAGGTACAGTTTGAATTGTATCAGCGCACGCGCAAGGTGGCTTATCTTGATGCGGCTACCTACACGCTCAGCACGTTGCCCGAACCGCAACAGGCCCGCCAGGCAGCGATGTTTGCGGCGGGGTTGCGAACTACACCGAGGGCGTTTCTCAAACATCCGAACTTAGTGAATCGTGCTGCAACCCTGGCCTATGCCAATGTCGCCTGGTTTTCGGTGGCCGATATCGAGCGGCTGAACAGCGCGCTGGCACCGAACGCGAAAATCGGCCCTTATAAATGGCAGCTCCAGGAAAAATGCGATGCCCTGACTGTGCAGGAACGTCGTGCGGTCACAGTTTTTGCCCGGCGCGTGGTCGCGTATTGTCTGGCAGCCAAGCAACCTCAAGCCGCCGCGACATTATATGCGGCCACATTGCCGGCTAGTCCTAGCCTTGAGGAGAGCACCATTGTCGCCCGCTGGTATGCTCAGGCGCAGGCGTATTCGCAAAGCTATCCGTACTGGCGCAATATGGATGCCGCCTTGCTACCCGAGGGGGATCGCTATCTCTACATTCGTACCCTGGATGAAGTGGGTGAATTTGAGCTCGCCGAGTCATACTGGCGCAATACGGACTTTGACCGGGAAAATCCTTACTGGTGGCTGCTCGGGCTCAATCTTGCCGCAGCGCTCAATGATCAGCGGGTGTTTGAGATGCGGTTGAAACAGGCCTTTCACTGGGCACCCTCACCGCAAGTTGCCAAACAACTGGGGGAACGATATCTGGCGGCAGGGGATAGCCAGGAACTGGCGGCGTTAACGGCCACGGTTGTGGCGAAGGATGCTGATGAGGGGCGCGGCACCATGAGTGCCGAACTCGGCTATTTGCTGGCACCGACGCATCCGTTTCTGGCGGAGAAGCTGTTTTGGCAAGCGGTTCAGGTTGAGCCGTATCAGACCGATCTGATTTTAAAATCCGAATATGCACGGGTGGCGGGAGAAAATGGCCGGAAGGCGCGAGCAGCGAAGCTCTATGCGGAAAATATTGATCAACTGGCAGCAAATTCATCCCTGGATGCCTCTCAGCAAAAGCAGCTGGATTATTTCCGCCGTGCACACCGCGACCTGGAACAGGGCTGGAAATTCACCGTCGCCGGGTGGGTTGGGGAGAGTAACGGGCAGGCCATTCCCGGCTATTCGGACAGTACCGGGGACTTTTTCCTGTATGAAGAAGCCCGTTACTACCTGGATGATCGCTGGCTACCCCGTAGCGCGCTGTCGATTGCCGGGCTGCACAGCGGGCAATACCGCGCGGATAGCGGCACCCAGGCGAACAATGAGCTGGATCTAGGGATCGTGTATCAGCCGTTTAAACACTGGAATTACTATCTTAAAGCCGGGCTGAAACAGTCTTTTTCCGGCGGCGATAGCCAAACCCGGCCGTATGTCCGGCTCAGCGCTGATGTCTTTTCCCGCGATGCCTGGAGCAAATCATGGAAGCCGGAACAGGTGCATTGGCTGTATCAGAACCTCTATCTCGACGGGTTGTATTACCTGAATCGGGATGACGGGCACGCTTTGTATGGTCGCTATGAGTTGGGCCAGACGTTCAAGATCGCCAAGCGTCACCGGCAATTGCTGACGCCATACGGCTTTGGCCAGTGGAGCGAAAATGAAAGTGCGCTGGCCAGACAGCAGGACAGTCGGATCGGACTGGGCGCCAGTTGGCGGTGGGAGTGGTATCCGAGTTATTACGATGGCTATGATGTCGTCTCGGAAGTGGGGCTGGAATGGCAGCATATCCTCGACAACGATGCGCTGGAAGAGGTCGGCAACGCAGTATTATTGCGTTTCTCGGCTTACTTTTAACAAGCTTGCTGTGCGCATAATGCGTGTTCCCCCGGGCTGCCATGATGGCAATAAAATCCAACAGGGAACGTGATGATAGCCTGACGGTGACGGCACTTAGCGCTTAATGTAAGAAATTTGTGCCAATCGTCGTTGGGTGAGAGACATGAAAATGACTGTTTAAAATCACCATCATGATAATAATTCATTGATTTAATTGCTTCAAATCATAGGGTGTTATCATAGGGCGTTTTTTTGATATTTAATCGTAATTAATTACCCTGATTTTTTGCTTAAATTTAATTTCATTTGTTTGCGATGGGAATGTTTCTTAAGGTGACGATTATTTATTAATTACAGTTTTAAGTACGAAGGCTAATCTTTGTATTATCGGTGTTTTTTATAATTTAAAATAAATAAAAGGTGATGAAATTTGTAGTTTTATGTTTAGCTGTAAGGATGAATTGATGTGTATTTTTCAGGTGAGTTTTACGAGTGGTTATTCTGGATTCTTAAATATGAGAATTGAGAATAGGTAATTGATGGCCTTGACGGTGTGGTCGATAAAAAATTTAACATATTTAATCTCTTATAAGATACATGGGAAAATTAGATTCGTTAGCGAATAACAAAATCACTTCTAGAATTAATCAATGTCAAAGTGAATCCACTGTATTTCATTTGAATGGTTTTCGTGGTTTTAAGAGTGATGAAAACATCAACCCAGTGGTATGGCGTTAGTTAAAATAGAATGTCTGGTTTATTTTCCTGGCCATGAAGTTTTCAACGTTTTCACAAAGGGTTCATGGAGAGTTGAGATGAAAACAAATAAATTCGCACTATCCGTGTTGACGATGTGCATCGGTTATTCAGGTTTTATTGTTGCGATGGATGATGTCTCAAATGGCAAATCATATAAGGATCATCGATATGAAAGTGATGAGACAAAAAATCATAAAGATGCATCATATGATGACTCAGTTCATAAACAACGGCTAGCCCTGAACTTAGTTGGTTTAGGGTACATGTATGAAATGGCGGTTCCGGATATTGATGGCGACGGCCAGCCCGATCCGGCATTTTGTTTTGATGTTGATTTAAAAAATGCGGCAAATGGTGAGCTGATTGGGACGGCAACAGATTGCCTGTCTAATATTGAGCCAGGGGAAAACGGAGGGGTTAAACTGGTCGGAACCACATTCTTTAATTTACCGAACGGGCAAATTGTAACTCGCGGCCTGACAACGGTTCAGCCTGTCAATCAACCAACCGTCACACCGGATGGCGAAGAAATAACCCATATTACGGGGGCATCGAGCGACGAGAATGGTGTCATTCAAACCTCCGGTGACTATGCGTGGTATCATGGTACTGCCCGGCTATCTGGCATGGTGAACCTATCACAGTTTGACGCTGGGGTTGGTGATCCCTTGTATTTTGACTGTTTGTTTCTCATCGACTTGGAAAAACATAAATTTAAACATAAATATTGGGAACGATGGTATGGCAAACACGACCGGAAGCATCACCATCAACATCATGAAAAATATGACCACGCCAACATGAATGATTCATCAGATGAACATGAAAGTTACAGTGTTGACGAGCATGAAGGATATCGCTAACTCACTGGAAAAATGGCCGAATTGTCGCTTGAGATTCGGCCATTGAATGTGAATGATAGTGCGATATATCCTTACGCCCGTGCAAACTGATACGTGCGGTAGCCGCCAATCAGGTTGCGGGCTTTGAAGCCGTTGTTGACCAGTTGGCGATAGGCGACGTTACCGCGCAGGCCGACGGCGCAGTAAACCACAATCTCTTTGTCTTTTGGTAGTTCATCCATCCGTTGACGCAGTTGGTCGACCGGAATGTTGATGGCACCGCCAAGACAGCCGGTGGTTTGCAGCTCGCCCGGGTTGCGGACATCGAGCAACACTTGCTGGTCGGTCAACTGATCGATTTCATCAAAGTGGATTGGGGTTGCATCGCCTTTGATGATGTTTGCAGCAACAAACGCAGCCTGGTTGATGACATCTTTGGCACTGCCGTAAGGCGGCGCGTAGGTCAGTTCCAGATGCTGGAGCTGCTCAACCGTCATGCCGGCACGTTGGGCTACGGCCATCACATCAATGCGTTTATCGACGCCGTCTTTGCCGACCGCCTGGGCACCGAAGATTTTGCCTGATGTCGGATCGAACAGCATTTTGAACGAGACAATTTCCGCCCCCGGATAGTACCCGGCGTGGCTGGCGGCGTGGACAAACACCTTCTCGTAGGCGATGCCTTCGCGTTTCAGCTGCTTCTCGTTTTTACCGGTGGACGCGACGGCTAAATCAAACACTTTACAGATCGCGGTGCCTTGTGTGCCTTGATAGGTTTCACTCCGGCCCAGCATGTTATCCGCAGCCATGCGGCCCTGGCGGTTTGCCGGTCCGGCCAGTGGCACCAGCGTGGCATTGCCGGTCACGAAGTCCTGTTCTTCGACGGCATCGCCGACGGCATAAATCGATGGGTCGCTGGTTTGCATTTGCGCGTTGGTCCAAATCCCGCCCAGCTCTCCGACTTTCAATCCGGCCTCGGCAGCCAGCGTGATTTCCGGGCGAACGCCGATCGCCATAATCAATAAATCTGTCGTTAGCTTTTCACCGTTATTGAGGCTGAGGATCAGCTCACCTTCCAGGTGCTGGTGCGAAACGGGTTCCCCGGCATCTTCGCTGGCGACAGTGATATTGGGTTGGAACTCAACTGCTTCGAGTGCCACACCGAGACGCAGGTCAATGCCTTTGTCCCGGATTTCCGCGTGAACGATACCGGCCATTTCGCGATCGACCGGCGTCATCACTTGATCCGCCATTTCTACCAGAGTGGTTTTGATCCCGAGCTGGTGGAATGCTTCCATCATCTCCAGACCGATAAAGCCGCCCCCGGCCACGGTCGCATGCTCGGGCTTGTTCATCTGGATAGTTTCAATGATCCGGTCCATGTCCGGGATATTGCGCAGTGAGTGGGTGAGCGGATTAGCAATGCCTGGGATCGGCGGGACAATCGGTGCCGCGCCCGGGCTGAGCAGCAGAAAATCGTAGCTTTCGGTGTATTCACTGCCATCAAGCAGGTTCTTGACCGTGACTGTTTTGCTGTGGCGATCAATGCCGGTGACTTCGTTCATGACCCGGACATCAACGTTGAATCGGGCCAGGAAGCTATCCGGGGTTTGCAGCAGCAACTTGCTGCGATCTTTGATATCGCCGCCGATATGATAAGGCAGGCCGCAGTTGGCGAAAGATACAAAGTTACCGCGCTCAAACATAATAATTTGCGCATCTTCACTTAAACGTCGTGCACGCGCAGCAGCCGAGGCACCACCGGCAACGCCACCTACGATAAGAATTTTTGTCATTACTCGCTCCAAATCAATTAAGGGCAGCGGAGTGGCAGACCCCCGCTTAAAACAGGCTTACTTCGCTGAACTGTTCTGAAAACCCAGCTTACTCAGAATCATGGCTGCCGGGCAAAAGCCAGTATAGGCGCTTTGGATCAGGTTGACGCCTATAAACACGGTCAGCCAGAAGAAATTAGGGTGGACCCACAGGGTCAGGGCGACAGACACCAGTACCATGGACCCGGCAAACACACGCACTGCATTTTCTAACGTCATTGTCCTACTCCTTGGGATAGCCGTTCGAATTTCCATCACTATAATTTTTAATTTTAGTTTTGTCTAATGGATTTTAGGCTAAATTAGTGTTGACTAAAATTTATGGTTCAGTAACCTCTAATGGAAATGAATCACTGATTGGTTAGGAGTAAATAATGGAAACATGGCCTTGGCCTGCTTTATTCGGTGGCATGATGTTGGGTGCTTCGGCAACCCTGTTGCTTTTGTTCAATGGCCGCGTGGCCGGGATCAGCGGGATTGTCGCTGGGATCCTGAATCCGAAGCCGGGCGAGTTTTCCTGGCGGTTGCTGTTCTTGGTGGGCATGGTCTGTGCTGGTTTGATGGCCCCGGGTCTGGGCTTTACGCTGCCGTCGTCGTTGCCGGTTTCATCGCTGGGCATGCTTGCGGTTGCCGGGGTATTGGTGGGGATGGGCACGAAGCTCGCTAACGGTTGTACCAGCGGACACGGGATTTGCGGCATGGGCCGGTGCTCGAAGCGTTCCGTAGTTGCGACGCTGGTGTTTATGGCCACGGCATTTGCCACGGTCTATGTACGGGTTCATGGGTAAGAGGCTGCGATGTTTTCCAATTTGATTTCTCGATTGATTTCTTTGGCTTCCGGTTTACTGTTCGGCATGGGGATGATGGTTTCCGGAATGGTTGATCCGGCCAACGTGATTGGCTTTCTGGATGTGGCGGGTCACTGGGACCCGAGTTTGGCTTTTGTGATGGGCGGGGCGTTACTGGTCTTTGCCCCGGCGTACTGGGTGTTGATTCGCCGTCGTGCTCAACCTGTGTGTCGGGCGGCGTTTCACCTGAGCCAGAAGAAGCGCATAGACGCTCGACTGGTGCTCGGCTCTGTGCTGTTCGGCCTGGGGTGGGGGATTGCCGGGATCTGTCCGGGACCGGCCGTGACCTCGCTGTCGGGCGGTCGTTTTGAAATGCTGGTGTTTGTGGTCAGTATGATTTTCGGAACACTCGTAAGTTGCCTGTGGACTGAAAAACAAGAAAAAGCCGCCAAGATCACCATCGAGCAGCACTGATTCAGCTACTCTGGACATGGATGTCGTCAATTGTATTCACCATGAGCCATGCTGGCGGAACTTGGGATATCAGGGGCTGCCGGGTGGTTGTCGGTTGAAAGGAAGCGAGGGAGAAAGCGATGACAGATCAGGTCAAACCCACTTCGGGACAAGTGCATCCGACGGATGAAGCCGGGCAAGGGGCGGCTGAGTCCGGTATTGTCGGACGTTTTCTCCATAGCTTGTTTCCGCCCATCTTGATTGTGTTAGCCCTCATTGCCGGTGCCGCTGCGTTGTGGCTGACCCCGCGTGAGGAAGATCCGCAAATTATCGTGCCGATGGCCGATGTCCTGATCCAGGCGCCGGGATTGTCACCGGCCCAGGTCGAGAATCAGGTCACCCAGCCGCTGGAGAAGCTGCTGACGCAAATCGACGGGGTGGAAGATGTGTATTCCACGTCGATGAAGGGGGCCGCGCAGGTCATTGTCCGCTTCTATGTCGGCGAGCAGCGCGAAGAAGCGCTGATCAAGCTGTATAACAAAATCTACTCCAACCTGGATCTGGTGCCTCCTTCCGTGACCCAGTGGGCAGTGAAGCCCATAGAAATCGATGATGTGCCGATTTTAGTTGCGGCGCTCTACAGTACACGTCCTGAATTGACCGGCCCGGCGGAGCTGCGTCGAATCGCCGAGCAAGCGGTGATCCAACTGCAAGCATTGGATGATACCAACAAGGTGGCGGTGGTTGGCGGCAGTCCGCGGGTGATCCAAATCGCCCTGGATGCTCCGGCCATGGCAAGCCGCCTGACCACGGTAGAAGATATTCAGCAGGCATTTGCCCTGACCAACCAGCACCAGCAGCTGGGGACGTTTCACCAGCAAAGCCAGGTTTATCAGCTGGAGAGCGGGCAGTTTTTCCGTGATGCCGATGATGTCGCCAATACCGTGGTGAATGTGATCAATGGGCATCCGGTTTATCTGCGCGATATCGCCACGGTCACGGATGGTCCCGATGAGGCCCAGAGCCAGACCTGGTTTCACTGGGGACCGGCCGCACAGCAGGCTTCACCGGACACAGTGAGTTCGTCAGAGCCGTTTCCGGCGGTGTTCCTTTCAATCGCGAAACAAAAAGGCAGTAACGCGGTTTGGGTCGCTGATGATGTCGTCGATCTCCTCGATAAGATCGCCTCCAGCCAGCTGCCGCCCCATGTCAAAGTGTCGGTGATCCGCAATTACGGGGAGACGGCCAATGGGAAAGTCGGCAACCTGGTTTCCAGTCTGGGTCTGTCGATCCTGACCGTGGTGGTCTTTGTCGGGGTCTTTTTGAACTGGCGCGCGGCGGCGGTGGTCGGGATTGCAATCCCGATCAGCTACGGGGCGGCACTGGCGATGGACCTGGCGTTTGGCTATACCATCAACCGGGTCACCCTGTTTGCGCTGATCCTGGCGCTGGGCCTGATTGTGGACGACCCGATCGCCAGTATCGATAACATTGAGCGGTTCCTCAAACGGCGGGGATTGCCGAAATCCCGGGCGATTGTGCTGGCGATGAGCGAGATCCGCAGTGCGCTGCTGATGTCGACGCTGGCGATTATCATTGTGTTCACGCCGATGTTTTTCATTACCGGGATGATGGGCCCGTATATGGGCCCCTTGGCATTCAACGTGCCGATTAGCGTGGTGTTCAGTACGGTCGTTGCCTTTCTGATCACGCCCTGGCTGGCGAAGCACATTCTCAAAGCGGCCAAGCTGTCGAGCGGATACCGGGTGGAAAACACTTTGCTGTACCGGCTCTATGACCGGGTGTTAAGTCCGTTGCTGGCGAGCAAACGCAACGGCGCACTGTTTCTGGCTGCGGTTGGGCTGGCGTTTGTGCTGGCGGCAATGCTGCCGGCGCTGCGGATTGTGCCGCTTAAGTTGCTGCCTTATGACAACAAGAATGAGTTCCAGCTGGTGCTCAATATGCCGGAGACCAGCAGCGTCGAGCAGACCTCGAACGCGCTGAGCGACTTTGCGGATTATCTGCAATCGGTGCCGGAAGTGGTGTCGGTGTCCGGGTTTGCCGGGACGGCTTCGCCGATGGACTTCAACGGCATGGTCCGGCACTACTTTATGCGCAATCAATCTCATCAGGGGGAGCTGCGGATCGTGCTGGCCGAAAAACACCGGCGTCAGCAGCAGTCCCATGAATTGGTGACGCGACTGCGCGCCGACCTCACGGCGATTGCCGCGCGGCACCAGGCCGATATCCAGTTGGTCGAAATGCCGCCGGGGCCACCGGTGATTGCTACGGTTGTCGCTGAAGTGTATGGCCAGCCTCAAACGCCGTATGCCGAACTTCAGCAAGCGGCGCACCGGGTGGCAGAACGGTTATCCCGCGAGCCGCTGGTGGCGGAAACCGATACCAGCATTCAGGGGGCGCTGACCTCCTGGCAGTTCCGGGTCGATCAGGAAAAAGCAGCGCTCTCCGGGGTATCGGTGCGTGATATCAATCAGGCGTTGGCCGCGGCGAATGATGGACTGGTGGTCAGCTATTTACAGGACGAATATGAGATAAATCCGTTGCCGATCACCATTCGGCTGCCGCGCAATCAGCGCGATGATCTCAGCGCGCTGGAGAATCTGTATGTGCGGGGGATGCCGGGGATTGCCAAACGGGTCGAGCAGGGCCGGGTGGTGGATGCCGGACAGCCGCTGGTGCAACTCTCTGAGTTGGGCGAATTTGTGGAAGTCGATGCGCCGCAGCCCATTCTGCGTAAGAACTTGCGCCCGGTCGTTTATGTGTTTGCCGAGGCTGTGGGGCGGGTGCCGGCAGAAGTGGTGGTCGATGTGATGACGGACCTGCAATCCGCACCAGGTGTTTCTTATCAATCAACCGCTCAACTTCAGACGCCCCGGACGTTGCAGGAACGGACTTATTTCAGTAACGGCGGCGGGGATCACTGGACTTTACCGGACGGCATTTCGGTGGTGTGGAGCGGCGAAGGGGAATGGAAAATTACCCTGGATGTGTTCCGTGATCTGGGGATTGCCTATGGCGCCGCGCTGTTGGGCGTGTTTATCGTCATGGTACTGCAAACCGGGCTGCCGGCGGTGTCGGGCATGATTATGCTGGCGATCCCGCTGACGGTGATCGGGATTATGCCCGGTTTCTGGCTGCTCAATCAGCTGGGAACCACGGAAATTAACGGGATCCCGAATCCGGCACTGTTCACCGCAACAGCGATGATCGGCATGATTGCGCTGGCCGGGATTGTGGTGCGAAATTCGCTGGTGCTGATTGAGTTTATTCATCAGTCGCTGCGCGAAGGGATGGCGTTAAAACCGGCGCTGATCATGGCAGGGACAGTGCGGATGCGGCCGATTTTGCTGACCGCCGGGACGACGTTGCTGGGGAACGTGGTGATCACGCTCGACCCGATTTTTAACGGCCTGGCCTGGGCGATTATCTTCGGGATTTCGGCATCCACCTTGTTTACGCTGCTGGTGATCCCTGTGGTGTACCACCTGGCTTACGCTAACCAGCCGGGTCATGGGTTACCGGCCGAGGCAGGCGAGGAAGAGACGGGAACACCCTCGACGTCTGCGCAATCAGCGGATCAGACAGATGCCCAGGCTGTGACCAGCAACTGAGAAAGGGAGCGAGAAGATGAACAGGAAGAAAAGTGGACTGACGGTCGCTGCATTTGCCGGACTCGGTGTGTTGTTTTATGCCATCTCGGGTGGTTTTATCGCGAAAATCGATCCCGAGCACCAGTCGATGCCGGGCGAGTCCCTGGCTGGTCGGCAAACGGTGCCGGTTGAATCCGTGCACATTCCGGTGCAGCAAAGTTACACCGGGACTATTGTCGCCGATCAGCAGGCGACGCTGTCAGCCCGACTCACTGCGCAGGTAGCTGATGTGTTGGTGGATGTGGGTGATTCGGTCAAAGCCGGGGATATTCTGATCCGGCTGGACAATTTAGATTTAGATGCCCGGGTTCGTCAGACCGAGCAGGCGCTGGCCAGTGCGCAGGCGCAGCTCAATGTCGCCCGAAAAGAATATCAGCGGATGCAATCGCTGGTGGCGCGGAAACTGGTCTCGCAGTCGCAACTGGATACGGCGCTGAGTACCTTGCAGACGGCGCAGGCGGAGCTGAAACGCCAGCAGGCATCATTGGAAGAAGCCCAGACGACTTATGGCTATAGCATTATCGCGGCCCCGTTTGATGGGGTGATCACCCAGAAGCTGGTCCATCAGGGCGATATCGCTTCCCCCGGAGTGGCGATGCTGAGTCTTTATAATCCGAAAACGCTGATGCTGGAGAGCTCGATCCCCGCCAGCCAGCGGCATTTGCTGCAACTTGATCAGCGCTGGCCGATTGCGTTGCCGGCGCTGAATCAGAGTTTGTCAGGGCAAATTCAGGAGATCACCCCGGCTTCGGATACCGGATCTCGCAGTGTGATTGTGAAGCTGGCTTTGCCGGATCAGGTGCCGGGAACGCAGCTGTATCCGGGCATGTTCGCCCGTCTGACGATTCAGACCGGTGAGCAGGCGGTGTTGTTGATCCCACGGTCGAGCCTCTACCGGATCGGCCAGCTGCAATATGTCAAAGTAGTGGAATCGGACCGGGTGGTGCCACGCTTGGTTGAAACCCGTGAGCACAATGCGGACAGCGTAATTGTCCGCAAAGGGGTCACGGATAAGACGGTCCTGCTGGCTTCGCCAAGAGCAACTGTGGAGGAGTGAAAGGTGCATTGATTGCGATGGCTCATCGGTTGGTATGGTTTGTCGATTAGAACAGATTGCCGATTGTACTGGCGCGTCGAATCATATGATGACTGAGAAAGACTGAGGGCCGTGTTGGTTTGAGTCTGTTGCTGTGAACCTGAGCGCCATGCGTTGTGGGTATATTTCTGTTGGCATGAATCGCTCGGAATTTAATATCACAGGAATGGAGGACGCTTACTTGTGTTATCCGCGTCCGACCAATACAGGTCATTCAGGAAAATACAATGATAAAAACAACATCTCCTACCATCGCCCAGGTGGCGGGCAAACTCATTCTTGCTTCAGCAATTTCGTTAGGGATCACAGGAACAGCCAACGCGAACCAACTTCAATCTCAGGTCCTGAGTTTTGAGGAAACTCGGCTGCCTTCGTTTGTCCAAAATAATCACAGTGAACTGACGCAGCTGCGTGCAATTCATGGCGACCAGTCCCTGCTGTGGCACTGGCAGCAGGGCGATACGCTCGCCATCAACCATTCTTTTGAACGCATGACCGATGCCGAGGCCACTCGCGCCTATGGGCGTGGTGCGACGCAAGTGCTGTCGTTCTGGCTCTACAACCCCGTTGCCGTGGATGACACCATGACCGTGGTGCTGTCGGATGAAGAAGGCCGGGAATCAACAGATTTGAAGATTCAGATGAATTTCACCGGCTGGCGTGCCGTCGGTGTGTCTCTGAATGCTGATTTCAAACCTGCTGTAACCGACTATCTGGCAAAACTCACCTTCCACGCACCGGCAGCATTAAACGAGAGTGCGGCGCCGCTCTTTATTGATCGGATCATGGTCTCGGTCGATGACAAACGTTATCAATGGTCTGATCATCAGGTCACCACCCGTTATGACATCCCGGAAATTGATTTTGGGCTGCCGGACACGCTGCCGGTGCCGACGCAAACTGAGCTGGACGATGCCAAAACAATTCAATCGCAGCTGATTGAGCAATACAGCGGTAGCGCCGGCAATTTCGCCTCGCTGGAGAAACGATTCAATGCCTTCAATATTCAGAAAGACGCGCAGGGCGTGATCACCGGCCGTCATATTGTCTCGGGCTACCAAAAGACCATCTATCAGCCGGATCATTTGTTGCCGGCGGACAAAGCGGCATTTGATGAGTATGCTGAAATCTCAGACTACACCGATCTGATGCTGGACTTAGCCAAGGCGTATCACTACCCGTCGTTTAAAGGGGATCGACAACAGGTCGCTACCATGTATCGCCTGATGACAGAGCATCTTCTGGATCAGGGCTATGCTGCGGGCAGTAGCCTCGTCACAACCCACCACTGGGGATACGGTGCACGCTGGTGGTATATTTCTGCGCTGATGATGGCTGATGAGCTGAAGCAGCATGATTTGCTCAAACCGACGTATGATGCGCTGGTTTGGTTCTCGCGTGAGTTCAAAGAAAGTTTTGATATGGTGCTGAGCAGCCAGAGCTCCGATCTGGACTACTTTAATACGCTGTCAAACCAACATTTAGCGCTGCTGCTGTTGAACCCGGATGATCGCGAGCGAGTGGCGCTGCTGCATAAGTTCTCCGCCTTTTTCTCCGGAGCCCTGAGCCAGACACCACCCGGCTACCATGATGGTTTCCGCCCGGACGGCACCGCATGGCGCCATAAAGGTCACTATCCTGGCTATGCATTCCATGCCTTTAAGCGGGCCGCGCTGGTGGCTTACGTCCTGAAGCGCTCGAGCTTTGCGTTGGAGACCCAGGCACTCGACAGCTTGAAATCGGTCATGGTCGCTGGTTGGCGTTATAGCAACCCGTATGTACCGCTGGCACTGTCTGGCCGACATCCGTTCGGCAAGCTGGGCGTGATGCACTATCAGAGCGGGCTGGAGTACCTGGCCAAAGCCTATCCGACGCTCGATCAGGAGCTTGCATCGATTTTCCTGCAGGTAACCAATACCCCGCAGGCGCAAAGCCAGTCTATTTTCGGGCAATCGGTCGCGCCAGCGAAATTACCGCAAGGGAGCTGGAGCTTTAATGGCGGTGGATTTGTGGTGCACCGATATGGTGATCGGATGGCGGTGTTGAAGGGGTACAACAAGGATGTCTGGTCCTCTGAAATTTATTACAAAGATAACCGCTACGGCCGTTACCAGAGTCATGGCAGCGTGCATGTGATGCCATACGGGGATCCGGAACAGTTCGGTTATCAGCAGGAGGGCTGGGACTGGAACCGTAATCCGGGTGCCACGACGATCCATCTGGATTACGATCAGCTGGAAAGTCCGAACAAGCATAGCCTGATGGTGCGTTCGGAAGAAGGGATCAGCGGTGCGACCACGCTGAATGAGCAGTTCAGCCTGTTTACCTTTAAACACAAAGCACCTTCGGATATCCGTAAGTTCGAATCGACGTTTGAAGCAGAAAAACATGTGATGGCCGTCGATGATAAGCTGTTCCTGACCGGCAATGGTATCCGCAATGCTGATGGTCACCACCAGACCGAAACCACGCTGTTCCAGTTGGCGATAGGGGAGCAGTCGAAAGGGATCTGGATTAATGGCGTCCGCCATCAGGATGAAAACTTCTCGGAAACGCTGGGAAGCGGGGATTGGATCATCGACGATAACGGTGTCGGCTATTACCTCATGGATGTCGATACCGTGCATGTGCGCCGTGGGCCGCAGCAATCCCGGCATGACAAAACCAAGAAGGCGACTTCTGGTGAGTTCTCCACGGCATGGATTGATCATGGCCGTGCCCCGCAGGGTGCGCATTATGAATATGTGATGGTGATGGAAACCAATCCGGAGGGTATGGCTGCCTTTGCTGAAGAAATGAAACGGTATCCGTACTTCGTGACCCGCAAGACCGATGATCACGGGATGTATATCCGCAACCGGACCAATAACCTGTTTGGTTACAGCAGCACAGGATATGCGGATTTCAAATATGGCCCGCTGCGCTCGATGAGCACAACTGCGCAGGCACTGATCCAGCTGAAAGGAGAGATGGCCTATCTGAGTGTTGCATCACCGGAGCTGATGCTTCATCCAACAGAGCCAACCCCGACCGTGTCGATTGATGTGGTCGTCAAGGGCCTCTGGAAAATGGAAGGGGCCGATTACTTCTACCAGGGCGAGAATACGGTGATTACCGTAGAGAGCTTCTTCGGAGAGTCAGTAAATCTGACGCTGAACAAGTTTCAATGAGCTCTGTAACTATTTGAAGTCATGTTAAACCAAGCCCTTACCACGCAGGTGGTGAGGGCTTTTTCATGGCGGTGCATTATTGGGGGGTGGATTTGCGCCTGACAGGAACACAAGGAAACCGAGGCACTGGGGTGGATGCTGTGATGGCTTATTTTGAAATCTTAGATTCCATTATCGGTTGTTGAGCTTTATACTTCAGCCCTATAAGTTGCTAAATGACCGAACGAAAATAGAATAATCAAAGGATGATTATTCTGCCATCCAGTAATATCGTTTTTTGGAGTACGATAAATGACACATCATTCGCCTGGGCTGCGAATTACAGCTATGAATCGGCTTTTACCGGCGCTCAGCACGGTGAAACGCCTGCACTGCCAATCTTTCCGCTTTCCTGCTTTTACCTCTCAGTATTACGGCTTTCTGACCGTTTCTCGATTTAGCTTTTCACGCTGATTCTTTGTCTGAACCCGATGGGACCGGTTTCACTGATTTGAAACCCACACTGCTGACCACAGTGTCATCCCGGAAATCGTGACGACAGATAAGACTGACCCCTGGCCTCAACCCTTGTTGATGCCGGAACCCCTTTTTTGACCAATTTTCAGAGATTATTGTTGTGAATTTAAAGTTACTTGGAAGCTCGCTGATCATTGCGGGTACTGCACTGGGTGCAGGTATGCTGGCGATCCCGATGGTGCTGGCACAGTTCGGCTGGCTGTGGGGCACCCTGATGATGCTGTTCATCTGGATGGGAACCACCTATGCAGCACTCTTGCTGCTGGAAGCCAGTATTAAGTCCGGCGGCGGGATGGGCATGAATAGCATTGCCCGTAAAACCTTAGGCAAAGGTGGCCAGTTCGTCACCAACGGCCTGCTCTACGCGTTGCTGGTTTGCCTGCTGATGGCTTATATCATTGGGGCAGGGGATTTAGTGCGCAAAGTGCTCTCCGGCATCGGGCTGGAGCTGAGCATGGTTCAGAGCCAGATAGCCTTTACTCTGCTGGCTGGTGCGGTTGTTGCCGCCGGGACCGCGGTGATAGACAAGCTTAACCGCGTGCTGTTTGCCGTGATGGTGATCATGCTGGCAGTGACGCTGATGTCGCTGGTTCCAACCTTGTCGCTTGAGAATCTGCTGGTTGCCAGTAGTTCAGACAAAGTGGCGTTGGTGAAAACCAGCTCGGTCCTGTTCACCAGTTTTGGCTTTATGGTGGTGATCCCATCTTTGGTTTCCTATAACCAGGAAGCGACACATCGTCAGCTGCGAAACATGGTGATTTTCGGCTCTCTTATCCCGCTATTCAGTTACCTGCTGTGGTTGTATGCAGCCATGGGGAACCTGACACCAGCGCAAATGGGCACATTTGCCAACGTTTCTGAGCTGATTGCCGCGCTGGGTACGAATCACGGCACGATTAGCGCGGTACTGTCGGTTTTCACAGGCCTGGCCTTGCTGACCTCGTTCCTTGGTGTGGCAATGGCGCTGTTTGATCAGAATGTCGACACGTTCCAAAAAAATCGAGCCGTAACGTACGTGATGACCTTTATCTTCCCGCTGATGGGGGCTCTGTGGGCTGCTGACCAGTTCCTGGCGGTGCTGGGCTACGCCGGGATTATTCTGGTCTTCCTGGCTGTTTTTGTACCCATGGCAATGACGCTGAAGGTACGCCGGGCGCCGGCACTGTCAATCAACACGTCAGCGTCGCAAGCTGTCGCTGCTGAAGGCACACAAGCGGTTGTCGCCGAAGATTACCAAGCCGCGGGTGGCCATCTGGCGATGGCGATGAGTTTCGCGTTTGGTTGCTTTTTGCTGGCCGCTGAGCTGATTTAAGCAATAACACATTCGGGAACGACAAAAGGGCGCTTACCTTCGGGTAAGCGCCCTTTTTTCAGAGATTAATCGCTTCTCAGAGATTGAACGCTACTCAGAAACTGATTGTTGAACAATGGGGGCATTAAGGTTTGACCGAACGATAATGGCCGTGCGATAAACTTGTTTGACCGAACGAAGTTTATCCGGCTTTCCTTTGGAGTCACCGACATGCTTTGGAGTTAGCAATATGTCAGTGGGAAAGCTTGTTCATTTCAACGCCGTTGATAATACAAATTTTCTCCTGCGGCGGCTATGAATCGCCGAGTTTAAGCGTCAACGGAAATCGCATGAAAGTGTAAACTAACACATACACGTGCTCGAAAATTCAGCAAATGTTCGGTTTGTCACCGAAGTGGCCGTGATTCATTTAAGATTCAATGATTTGAGATGCAATGCCTTCAAGGCGAGACAAGGATAAATCAATGTTCTGGAAGCAAGCTGAAATCGTAACCCGGCAGGCGTTGGACAGTGGCGATTTGATGCCGATCACCACCGACGCTGAGACTATCTCGGAGCAAGGGATCGATTTTTTGGGGTATGTCGTTACGCAAAATGCCCGCAAGAAGCCGATTGCCCTGGCACCGGGTGCCAATCCTTTTCTGCCCTACGAGCCGGCCATGTACGTGGCTCCAGCAGGCGCGGAGCATGTCTGCCTGCTTAATAAATTTCCGGTTCTGTCACCTCATTTGCTGATTTGCTCGGCAGATTTTGTCCCCCAGTCAGCGCCGCTCACTCGCGCGGACTTTGAGGCCTGGCGACTGGGATTTACCGGTGAGGACGTGCTGGGTTTTTATAACAGTGGTCCGCTTGCTGGAGCCAGTCAGCCCCATCGTCACATGCAACTGGTCAAAGCGGAGATCCCTCTGGAGCCGTGTATTGTCGGGGGAACCCTGCCGTTCAGGCACATGTTGTTTACACACCAGACTTTAGAGGTTGCGGTCTTGTATGCGAGTTATCTCGAGGCCCTGACGCGGTTATCTTTGGTTGACGGTGACCACTGCAAGCCCTACAACATCTTGCTGACAACACGGTGGATGCTGGTTTTCCCGAGAAGTCAGAACAACATTGAAGGGGTGTTTGCCAATGCGCTGAACTACAGTGGCCGCTTTTTGGTGAAACATCCGGAGCAGCTGGTCTGGTTGAAACAGTATGGCATTTTTCGTTACCTGACGGAATGTGCGCAATACCTTGATGGCGCTTAATGGCGCTTAATAGTTGATGTCGCGTGGCGTTTGTGAAGGGTTGTGTTTGGCTGTAAAGGCAGGCAAGCCGCGTTAAGCGTCGGCGGGCTGGAGGGCCGTTACATGCAATGGCATTCAAAGAAATGGGGCAGAGTAGGTATATAAAAATAACCCCGGCACCAGGCCGGGGTTATTCAAGAGGTCGTTAAGAAAAATTATTTCTTAGCGTTTTTCTCTTTTTGCTCAGCGATTACTGCTTCAGCAACGTTCGCTGGACATGGTGCGTAGTGTGCGAACTCCATAGAGAACTGACCACGACCAGAAGTCATTGTACGCAGAGTACCAATGTAGCCGAACATTTCAGACAGAGGTACGTCACCTTTAATACGTACGCCAGTCACGCCAGCTTGTTGGTCTTTGATCATACCACGACGACGGTTCAGGTCACCGATAACGTCACCAACGTGATCGTCTGGAGTGAACACGTCAACGTGCATGATTGGCTCAAGAAGCTGTGGACCCGCTTTAGGCATAGACTGACGGAATGCGCCTTTCGCTGCGATTTCAAATGCGATTGCAGATGAGTCAACTGCGTGGAAGCCACCGTCGAACAGCTCAACTTCAACATCAAGAACAGGGAAGCCCGCCATAGGACCAGTGTCCATCATGCCAGCAAAGCCTTTCTCGATTGCAGGCCAGAATTCCTTAGGAACGTTACCACCAACAACTGTTGAGGTAAACTTGAAGCCTGAACCTTGCTCGCCTGGCTTGATGCGGTAGTCGATCTTACCGAACTGACCAGAACCACCAGACTGCTTCTTGTGCGTGTAGCTGTCTTCAACTGGCTGCGTGATAGTTTCACGGTAAGCAACCTGTGGCTGACCAACAATCAGGTCAACGCCGTAAGTACGCTTCAGGATGTCTACCTTGATGTCCAGGTGAAGTTCACCCATACCTTTCAGGATAGTTTCGCCAGTCTCTTCGTCAGTCTCAACCTGGAATGATGGATCTTCTGCAACCATCTTACCAATCGCGATACCCATCTTCTCAGAACCGCCTTTGTCTTTAGGAGCAACTGCGATAGAGATTACTGGTACTGGGAAGATCATTGGTTCCAGAGTACATTCGTGCTTAGGATCACACAGAGTGTGACCAGTTTGAACGTTCTTCATACCAACGATAGCGATGATGTCACCAGCTTGTGCTGAAGTCAGCTCGTTACGGTCGTCTGCTTGCATCTCAACCATACGGCCGATACGCTCAGTCTTACCAGTAGCGGCGTTCAGGATGGTGTCACCCTTGTTCAGCTTACCAGAGTAGATACGGACGAAAGTCAGGGCGCCGAAACGGTCGTCCATGATCTTGAACGCCAGTGCGCGGAATGGTTCGTCTGCAGATACAGTTGCAACTTCACCAGTCGCTTCGCCAGTGTCTTTGTCAGTCAGCGGCTGAGGATCAACTTCTGTTGGTGCTGGCAGGTAGTCAACAACTGCGTCCAGAACCAGCTGGATGCCTTTGTTTTTGTATGCAGAACCACAGAAAGTAGGGAAGAATGCCAGGTCACGAGTACCTTTACGGATACAACGCTTCAGGTCTTCGATAGAAGGTACTTCACCTTCCATGTAAGCTTCCATCAGATCGTCGTCTTGCTCAACAGCAGTTTCAACCAGCTCTTCACGGTAAGCTTCAACATCGTCAACCATGTCAGCTGGGATGTCTTGGATTTCGTAGTTTTCTGGCAGACCTGAGTCATCCCACACGTAAGCTTTACGAGTCAGAATGTCAACAACACCGACGAAGTCTTCTTCACGGCCGATTGGCAGTGTCATAACCAGTGGAGTTGCGCCCAGAACTTTCTTCACTTGACCAACAACGTTGAAGAAATCTGCACCCATACGGTCCAGTTTGTTTACGAAGATCAGACGAGATACGTTTGATTCGTTCGCGTAACGCCAGTTTGTTTCAGACTGAGGCTCAACACCACCTGAACCACAGAATACACCGATACCACCGTCCAGAACTTTCAGAGAACGGTATACTTCAACGGTGAAGTCAACGTGTCCCGGAGTATCGATAACGTTCAGACGGTGATCGTTCCAGAAACAGCTCACTGCTGCAGACTGGATTGTGATACCACGCTCAGCTTCCTGCTCCATGAAGTCAGTAGTAGTTGAACCGTCGTGAGTATCACCGATTTTGTGGATCTTACCAGTCAGCTTAAGGATACGCTCAGTAGTGGTAGTTTTACCCGCATCAACGTGCGCGAAAATACCAATGTTTCTGTATTTAGATAAATCTGTCATTGTTTTTCTCTATAAACAATTACTGTCACTATTCGGTGGGGGAGTATATCACTGAATTAAGCAAACATGACATAGCTCATTTAAGATTAAATGAACATTTGTTTGTTTTTGCTTCGTCTTTTTCATATTCCTGGCTTAAACGCTCAAGAAAACCACAGGAGAGGTCAGGCAGTAGCGTAATCTGCTGAAAGCGGTTCATTATCTCAACTTTCAACGATTGATACTGCGCTCCTGATGTCTTGCTCGTTTGTCTTGCACGTTGGCCAGTTATGAATAAATCGGCTTAAGTCTAGTTGCTGATAGCCTGGGACACCAGTATGACAAACGTGAGACAGGTCCGGATGAATGCCAAGGCGGCGGATTGTGAGATAAATATATGTGCACAGGTGCTTATTTGGTGGGTTTGTCCCGCGGCAAATCGCATCTGTGGAACTATCGTTTGCTTTCATAAACCCGGAATCGATGACCGTTGAATTGACAACATCTGTGGTTGGGGCATTGTTGAAAGTTGATTCCTGTCCTATCGTAGAATAATGATAACTTGAACTTTTTTATCCTCGGGAACGATGCACAGTCAGGGAGAGGCAGATGCAGAAGACGATACCCTTGTTATGGATGCTGTGCTGCGCCGCCGGTGGCCTTCAGGCGGCGGAAGTGATTGAGTCGACCAGCTTGGTCGGGTTCGGCAGTGCAAAATATCCCAGTGACTTCACCCATTTTGATTACGTCAATCCGAATGCGCCGAAAGGCGGCACAGTGACTTTCGCCGAAGTGGGCTCGTACGACAGTTTCAATCGGTATGCCAGCCGGGGCGTGTCAGCCGCCGGGGCCGATGAAATGTATGACACCTTGTTTGTCTCTTCAGCCGATGAGATCGACAGTTACTACCCGCTGATTGCCGAAAAAGTGCGCTACGCCGATGACTATGCCTGGATGGAAGTGGATATTAACCCCAAGGCACGCTTTCATGACGGTCATGCGATTACTGCTGAAGATGTCGCCTTTACCTTTGATAAATTTATGAAAGAAGGGGTGCCGCAGTTCCGTGTCTATTATAAGGACGTGCGATCCGTGACGGCGAAATCCAAGCTGACTGCCCGGATTGAGATGGTAACCCCCAGCCGCGAAACTTTATTCTCCCTGGTGCAGGGGATGAACGTGCTGCCGAAGCATTTCTGGCAGGACAAAAATCTCAGCGAACCGCTGACTACGCCGCCACTGGGTAGCGGGCCTTACCGAGCGACCGATTATCAGCCCGGCCAGAGCGTGACTTATACCCTGGTGGAGGATTACTGGGCCAAAGCGCTGCCGGTCAATGTCGGTCGTCACAACTTCCAGACCAAACGCTATGACTATTACCGGGATGAAACGGTCACGCTGGAAGCGTTTAAAGCGGGGGAATATGATTTTCGTCAGGAGAACGCGGCGAAATTCTGGGCCACCATGTACGAAGGGACGAACTTCGACAAGGGCTATATTGTGAAGGAAGAAATCCCGCATGAGATCCCGCAGGCGATGCAGGCTTTTGTCTTCAATACTCAAAGTGCTTATTTCCGTGACGCACGGGTTCGCGAAGCCCTGAATTACGCGATGGATTTTGAGTGGATGAACAAGAGCCTGTTCTACAACCAGTACACCCGAACCCGTAGTTATTTCCAGAATACGGACTACGAAGCCAAGGGGCTGCCGAGTGATACCGAGCGTGCTGTGCTTGAACCGATCAAGGACAAGATTCCGCCGCGTGTGTTTACGGCCGAATACCAGCCCCCGGTCACAGATGGTTCCGGGCGGATCCGCCAGCAAGTTCGTAAAGCACTGCAACTCATGAAAGAAGCCGGCTGGGAAGTCAAAAATCGGGTGATGACGCACACCAAAACTGGCGAGCCATTCACGTTTGAGCTGCTGATTTATAGTCCGACCACGGAGCGCTTGGCCATTCCAATTCAGAAAAACTTCAAATTGATGGGGATTGAGATGAAGATCCGCACGGTGGATGTCACTCAGTTCACCAAGCGTTTGCGGGATCGGGACTTTGATATGGTCTCGGGCGGGTACAGCGCAAACCCTTACCCCAGTCCTAACCTGCTGATTGTATGGAACAGCCAGTACATCGACAGTACCTACAATACGGCAGGGGTAAACAATCCGGCGATTGATTATCTCACGACGGAAATTGCCAAGAATCAGCAAAACCCGCAGGCCTTGCTGAATTTAGGACGAGCGTTGGATCGGGTGTTGCAGTGGAACTTTTTCGTGATGCCGCAGTGGCACATCAGCAAGTTCCGGGTGGCGACCTGGGATAAGTTTGCCCGCCCGGCAGTGCGGCCGAAATTCGCGTTGGGGCTGGATACCTGGTGGATCGATGCTGCCAAACTTTCCAAGCTGCCGGTTGAACGTCGTTAGCGGTTACGGTTACAGGCTCTCTTTAGTCGTCGGGGTCAGGGAAGATGTCAGCATATATTATCCGTCGTTTACTCTTGGTGATCCCTACCTTGTGGGCGATTATCACGATTAACTTTTTTGTGATCCAAATTGCACCGGGTGGTCCGGTCGAGCAGGCGGTGGCCAAGCTGGAAGGGCGTAGTTCCGGGATCATGGAACGTTTCACCGGCGGCGGCCAGGAAGTACTGGCCACGGCGCAGGAAGAGAGCGGGAGTGGTTACCGGGGTTCACGGGGGCTGGATCCTGAGGTCGTGGCCGCGATCAAGCAGCAGTTTGGCTTTGATAAACCGCTCCTCGAGCGCTATTGGGATATGCTGAAAAACTATGCCACGTTTAATTTCGGCGAAAGCCTGTTTCGTGGCGGCAACGTGATTGATTTGATTATCGAGCGGTTGCCGGTCTCGGTTTCACTCGGGCTGTGGAGCACCCTGATTATCTACCTGGTGTCGATCCCGCTCGGGATTGCCAAAGCGGTGCACCACGGTTCCCGGTTTGACATCTGGAGCAGCGCGGTGGTGATAGTCGGTTACGCCATTCCCGGATTCCTGTTCGCGATTCTGCTGATTATCTTCTTTGCCAGCGGCAACTACTTCAGTTGGTTTCCGCTGCGCGGGTTGGTGTCGACCAATTTTGAACAGCTAACCTGGTATCAGCAGATCATCGACTACTTCTGGCATTTGACGTTGCCGATCTTCGCGATGGTGATCGGCGGCTTTGCCACCTTGTCGATGCTGACCAAAAACTCTTTTCTGGATGAAATTAACAAACAGTATGTGGTCACTGCCCGGGCCAAGGGGCTGGATGAGCAGAACATTTTGTACCGCCATGTGTTTCGCAATGCAATGCTGATCATTATTGCAGGGTTTCCGGCTGCATTTATCAGTATCTTCTTTACCGGGGCCATGCTGATTGAAGTGATGTTCTCACTTGAGGGCATCGGGCTGTTGGGCTTTGAATCAACCATCCAACGGGACTATCCGGTGGTTTTCAGCTCCCTCTATATCATGACGCTGCTCGGCCTGATCCTGAATATCGTGTCTGATATCACCTATACCCTGGTTGATCCCCGTATTGATTTTGAGGCGCGCTAGTGAAAATGAACCCGTTAACCCAGGAGCGATGGGCCAGATTCCGGGCCAACAAACGGGGCTACTGGTCGTTATGGCTGTTTAGCCTGTTGTTTGTGATCAGCTTGTTCGCTGAGGTGATTGCCAATGATAAGCCGTTGCTGATCCGGTTCGACGGCGGTTGGTTTTTGCCGATCGTCACAGAATATGCCGAAACCGAGTTTGGCGGCGAGTTTGAGTCGGCCGCTGATTACACCGACCCGTACGTGGCGGAGCTGATCCAGGCGGACGGCTATATGATCTGGCCCCTAATCCGCTTCAGCTACGACACCATCAACTACAACCTGCCGGGTCCGGCGCCGTCACCGCCTGATAGTGTTAATTGGCTGGGAACCGATGATAAAGGGCGGGATGTCCTGGCCCGGATCATCTACGGCTTTCGCATCTCCGTGCTGTTCGGTTTCGCCCTGACCCTAATTTCCACGGTGATCGGGGTGATTGTTGGTGCCTGTCAGGGGTATTACGGCGGCTGGGTGGATCTGTTCGGCCAGCGGTTTATCGAAGTCTGGTCGGGAATGCCGACGCTGTTTTTGCTGATCATTCTGTCCAGTTTTGTCGAGCCAAATTTTTGGTGGCTGCTCGGAATCATGGTGCTGTTTAGCTGGATGGGGTTGGTGGGGGTGGTACGCGCCGAGTTTCTTCGCTGCCGCAATTTCGATTATGTCCGCGCCGCGCAGGCGCTGGGGGTTGGTGATGGCCGGATCATGCTGCGTCACATGTTGCCGAATGCCATGGTCGCTTCGCTGACCATGATGCCCTTTATTCTCAGCGGCTCGGTGACGACCTTAACCTCGCTGGACTTTCTGGGTTTTGGTCTGCCGGTCGGCTCGCCGTCGCTGGGCGAGTTGCTGGCGCAGGGGAAAACTAACCTGCAAGCGCCTTGGCTGGGGCTGTCAGCCTTTGTGGTGCTCTCAATTATGCTCAGCTTGCTGGTGTTTGTCGGTGAAGCGGTCCGGGATGCCTTTGATCCCCATCATCAGAGATAAATTATGGCGAAACCATTATTAACCATTGAAAATTTATCCGTTGGTTTTCAAACCGGCGGTGGGGTGAGTCAGGTGACGCAGGAGGTCAGTCTGTCGATCCGCCGTGGGGAAACGCTGGCGCTGGTGGGGGAAAGCGGCTCGGGGAAGTCCGTGACCGCCAATGCTATTTTGCGTCTGCTGCCGAAATCATCGACCCGCTATCTCGGCGGTCAGATCCGCTACGACGGTATCGACATGCTGACCTGCAGCGAGCGGGAAATGCGCGGGATCCGCGGCAACCGGATCGGGATGATTTTCCAGGAGCCGATGATGTCGCTCAATCCCCTGCACAAAATTGGCCGCCAGCTGTGTGAAACGCTGGCGATTCACCACGGCACCCGGCAAAACGTGGCCGAGAAGCGGGCGTTGGGCTGGCTGAAAAAAGTCGGGATCCGTAATGCGGAACGGCGGATGCAGGCCTATCCGCATGAACTTTCTGGCGGAGAGCGCCAACGGGTGATGATTGCCATGGCGCTGATTAATGAGCCGGAGTTGTTGATCGCCGATGAGCCGACGACTGCACTGGATGTGTCGGTCCAGGCGCAGATCCTGGAGCTGCTCAAAGATCTGCAACAGGAAATGGGGATGGCGATGCTGTTCATTACCCATGATTTGAGTATCGTGCGCCGGATTGCGGATCGCGTTGCCGTGATGCAGCTGGGCAAACTGGTCGAAACCAATACCCGGGAGATCATCTTCACACACCCCTCTGATCCGTATACGGTGAAGTTGATCAATTCAGATCCCAGCGGTCAGCCGGTCCCGGTCGATCCGCAGTCGCCGGCGTTGTTTACGGTCGATCATCTTCGGGTCTGGTTTCCCGTGACCGGTGGGATCCTTAAACGGGTCCGGGATCACATCAAGGCGGTGACGGACGTTAGTTTTGTTTTGCGCCGCGGCCACAGCGTGGGGCTGGTGGGTGAGAGTGGCTCCGGCAAGTCCACCACGGGAATGGCCTTGCTGAAGTTACTGCACAGTGAAGGGCGAATTGAATTTGACGGGCATGATATTTCGACCCTGAACCGCAAGCAGATGTTGCCTTACCGGAGTCGGTTACAGGTCGTGTTTCAGGACCCGTTCTCGGCGCTGAATCCGAGGATGTCGGTGGCGCAGATCATCGGTGAAGGGCTGAAGGTCCATCAGGCCATTTCAGATGAAGCCGCAGAGGCGGTGATTTGTCAGGCCATGCGCGAAGTTGAACTGGACCCGGCGACCCGCCACCGTTTCCCGAACGAGTTTTCTGGCGGCCAGCGCCAGCGAATCGCGATTGCCCGGGCGCTGGTGCTGAAGCCTGAGTTTATCCTGCTTGATGAGCCGACCTCCTCGCTGGATCGCACCGTTCAGTTCCAGGTGCTGACGTTGCTGAAGAAGCTCCAGCAGAAGCACGGACTGAGTTACTTATTTATTAGCCATGATTTACACGTTGTGAAATCTTTGTGTCATTACACGCTGGTATTAAGGAATGGAGAAGTGGTGGAGCAGGGGGAAACCCGGCAGCTGTTTACGGAGCCCCAACATGCGTATACGCGGGAGTTGGTGAATTTATCATCAGTTTGAGAGCAGATTAAGACATTTAATGCCAGAGATTGCATATATTGTAAAGCAAAATATTAGGTTTTGCCTATTAAAATAATAGGCAAAACCATGTATCTCATATTAATTTAGATGTTAATATCTCGGTCCATCAGGAACGCGTTCACCGTATGTGTGATCTGAATGGATAAACTCATGGTTAAGCCAGAAAATAATTGCATTGTTATTTTTGGTGCGTCAGGCGATCTGACTCATCGGAAATTGATCCCCGCTTTTTACCACCTCTATGCCAACGGCCTGCTCTCAGACAAATTCGCGATTCTCGGTGTCAGCCGGACCGAGTATTCTGACCAAGCATTCAGAGACAAGCTGAAAGCTGCGTTGGTAGCTTCGGAAAAAGTCGACGAAGCGACGCTGGAAGCATTTTGCCAGCATCTATACTACCAGGCGGTCAATACGTCTGATGTCGAAGAATACGCGCAACTGAAACATCGCCTCGATGATCTGGGTCAACAATACGACACCCAGGGCAATACCACCTTCTATCTCGCGACCCCACCAAGCCTTTACAGCGTGATCCCGGAATGTCTTGCCGCCCACGGCATGAACGATGAGTCTCAGGGCTGGAAACGTCTGATTGTGGAAAAACCATTTGGTTATGATCTGGCTTCTGCAGAAGTGCTGGATGACAAACTGCATCAGCATTTTAAAGAGCACCAGATCTACCGTATCGACCACTACCTGGGCAAGGAAACTGTGCAAAACCTGCTGGTGTTCCGTTTTGCCAACGGGATGTTTGAGCCGCTGTGGAACCGTAATTTCATCGACTATGTTGAAATCACGGCTGCGGAGTTCCTGGGTGTGGAAGAGCGCGGCGGCTACTATGACGGTGCCGGTGCGGTGCGGGATATGTTCCAGAACCACCTGCTTCAGGTGTTGTCGATGGTGGCGATGGAGCCGCCGGCAGCGATTAATGCCGACTCCATGCGTGACGAAGTCGTCAAAGTGATGAACAGCTTCCAGCCACTGTCGGAAAGCGATCTGCAGAATAATCTGGTCCTGGGCCAGTACACGGCTTCGGATGTTCGTGACGATCACCTGCCGGGTTACCGTGAAGAGCAGGGCGTGGCCGATGACTCCCGGACCGAGACGTATGTCGGTCTGAAAATGTTCATCGACAACTGGCGCTGGAGCGGCGTTCCTTTCTATGTCCGGACAGGTAAACGTTTGCCAACCCGAGTGACGGAAGTCGTGATTCACTTTAAGAAAACCCCGCATCCGATGTTCAGTGCTAATGCACCGAAGAACAAGCTGATCATTCGCATTCAGCCGGATGAAGGCATTTTAATGAGATTTGGCCTCAAAAAACCGGGTGCAGGCTTTGAATCGAAAGAAGTTTCGATGGATTTTCGTTATGAGAGCCTGGAAGAGACCAACATGCTGACGGCTTACGAGCGTCTGCTGCTGGACTCGATGAAAGGGGACGCGACCCTGTTTGCCCGTTCCGATGCAGTCACGGCCTGCTGGAAATATGTTCAGCCGATTCTCGAATATAAAGAGAATCCTGAGCATCTTTATGGCTATGCGGCGGGTACTTGGGGACCGAAGGAAGCTGACACATTGCTGGCCAACGACCAGCGTGAATGGCGCTTCCCATGTAAGAACCTGACAGATACCGACTACTGCGAGTTATAATGATGAACTATCAAGTATTTGAAACACCTGATCACGTCGTAACGTCACTGGCCGAAACCCTGCTTGCGTACGGCAAGGAAAATCGCCCGGTCCATATTTCACTGTCTGGTGGCAGTACACCGGCCCTGCTGTATAAAACACTGGCTCAGTCGCCGTGGGCGGAGTCGATTGCCTGGCAGAACCTGCACTTCTGGTGGGGTGATGAGCGTTGTGTCGGTCCGGAAGATCCGGAAAGCAACTACGGCAAAACCAAAGCGCAGTTGTTCGATCACATCGCGATCCCGTCGGAAAACATCCACCGTATCCGCGGTGAGAATTTTGCTGCTGAAGAAGCCGGTCGATTTGCCGAAGAAATGCTGGCCGAGATCCCGCTGAAAGACGGTGTTCCTGTGTTTGACTGGATTATTCTGGGCATGGGGGCGGATGGCCACACGGCGTCACTGTTCCCGGGCCAGACCGACTACGAAACCACAGAGATCGCGGCCATTGCGGCGCACCCGGAAAATCGTCAGATCCGAGTGACCAAAACCGCGCATCTGATCCGTCATGCCAAACGCATCACTTACCTGGTGATGGGAGAGAGCAAGGCGTCAGTGATTAAAGAAATTCATGACGAAGCGGAGCAAGCGTCAGCTTATCCGGCTGCCCAAGTCAAGGCCATTGACGGCCTGACAGAGTGGTATTTAGATTCAGAAGCAGCCCAAGAGCTAGCGTGAGGAGTATGAAATGAAAGCAGATATTGGTGTAATTGGCCTGGCGGTAATGGGCCAGAACCTTATCCTGAACATGAACGACAACGGGTTCAAAGTGGTTGCTTACAACCGTACCGTGTCGAAAGTTGACGAGTTTTTGAATGGTCCGGCGAAGGGTACCAACATCGTGGGTGCTACCTCGCTGCAGGATCTGGTCGACCAACTGGAGCGTCCGCGCAAAGTGATGCTGATGGTTCGCGCAGGTGATGTGGTTGATCAGTTCATCGATAACCTGGTGCCGTTGCTGGAAGAAGGCGACATCATCATCGATGGCGGGAACACCAATTATCCTGATACCAACCGTCGTTATGCCGCGCTACGTGAAAAAGGCATTCGCTATGTTGGCGCAGGCGTTTCCGGCGGTGAAGAAGGTGCCCGTTTCGGACCTTCCATCATGCCGGGTGGCGATCCGGAAGCATGGCCGCATGTGAAGCCGATCTTCCAGGCGATTTCTGCCAAAACGGACAAAGGCGAAGCGTGTTGTGACTGGGTTGGTAAAGAAGGCGCCGGCCACTTCGTCAAAATGGTCCACAACGGGATCGAATATGGCGACATGCAACTGATCAGCGAAGCTTATCACTTTATGAAAGAAGGTCTGGGCATGTCTCATGATGAGATGCAGCAGATCTTTGCCGAGTGGAACAAAACCGAGCTGGACAGCTACCTGATTGAAATCACTGCCGACATCCTGGGCTACAAGGATGAAGACGGTGAAGCGCTGGTTGAGAAAATCCTCGACACGGCGGGCCAGAAAGGGACTGGTAAGTGGACCGGGATCAACGCCCTGGAGCACGGCATTCCACTGACGCTGATTACGGACTCTGTATTCGCCCGTTGCCTGTCTTCACTAAAAGATCAACGTGTTGAAGCCGAGAAGCTGTTCAATAACCCAATCAGCAGCATCGATGGTGATAAAGCGCAATGGGTTGATGCCCTGCGCCAGGCGCTGCTGGCGTCGAAAATCATCTCTTACGCGCAAGGCTTTATGCTGATCCGCGAAGCGTCTGAAGAGAATGGCTGGGAACTGAACTACGGTAACGTGGCGCTGATGTGGCGTGGCGGCTGTATTATCCGCAGCGCGTTCCTGGGCAATATCCGTGACGCCTTTGAAACCAATCCTGAGCTGGCATTCCTGGGTCTGGATCCGTACTTCAAAGAGATTCTGGAAAACTGTCTGCCGGCATGGCGCAAAGTGGTTGCTAAGTCGTTCGAAGCAGGCTTGCCGATGCCATGTATGTCATCTGCGCTGACGTTCCTGAACGGCTACACCACAGCACGTCTGCCAGCGAACATGCTGCAGGCGCAGCGTGACTACTTCGGCGCGCACACCTATGAGCGTACCGACAAGCCACGTGGTGAGTTCTTCCACACCAACTGGACCGGTAAAGGCGGCGACATTTCGTCGACGACTTACGACGTTTAATCTCAGTCTGCTGAGAAAGTCATTTAACAATAAGCGCGGTTGATAGAACCGCGCTTTTTTTATCTCTGAATCGTGAACAGTATATCCTGCTAAGGCCGCAGTAAACGTATGAGAACACCGTCAGGAAAAGTCGAACAAATTTCGCTGATCAGCGATGAGAGAACTCATCTTATGTGTTTGCCGCTTGGGATTAATTGAATTCATCCTAAATTGTGACTTAAAACCCCGTTTCATTGCTCACCCTGAGAATTTTCTAAAATTTCTATCTGAATAGCATAAAATTTTACACATTACAGCAGTTCGATGAATTGAACTCACTTTGTATAAATATTGCTCTTTTTGGGCATCAAAACGATGCGATTGACTGGCTAAATGCTGAAATAAGTGTGATCGCTAACATAAAAACTGGCTGCCCGGTCAATAAGTAAACAAATCGAATGTTTTGATCATTTATGCGCAATGAAATGAATACCTATGTGATCTGAGGCAAGAAGAGGAACTTTCTGGATGTTGTTTTATTGTTGTTTAAGTGTGCTAAGGTTCACGCTAAATTGAGTGACAAAATAAAAATCTTAACATTCGGCTTACAATCTGCTTATTATACTGACTGAGCATTAACCATAATCTATAAGACAGGGAGATTTTAATGCAGTCGTTAGTAGATTTTTTGAACGGAATTATATGGAGCCCGGTACTGATTTATTTGTGCCTCGGTGCGGGTTTGTTCTATTCCATTACCACGCGTTTTGTACAAATCCGTCACTTTCGTGAAATGTGGCGTCTGCTGCTTTCCGGTAAAAGTTCTGACCAAGGTATTTCCTCTTTTCAAGCACTCGCCGTTTCTTTGTCAGGACGTGTAGGTACCGGTAACATTGCAGGTGTTGCTGCCGCGATCGGATTTGGTGGTCCAGGTGCAGTATTCTGGATGTGGGTTGTTGCCTTCCTGGGTGCTGCGACTGCATACACTGAATCTGCGCTGGCGCAGATTTATAAAGAAGAAGACGAAGACGGCCAGTTCCGTGGCGGCCCGGCTTATTACATCGAAAAAGCGATGGGGCAGAAGTGGTACGCTTGGACCTTTGCCATTGCAACTGTGTTCGCCTGCGGCATGATGCTGCCGGGTATTCAGTCCAATAGTATCGGTAACGCGGTCGAAGCTG
This sequence comes from Photobacterium sp. MCCC 1A19761, assembly GCF_037389125.1. Taxonomy (NCBI): domain Bacteria; kingdom Pseudomonadati; phylum Pseudomonadota; class Gammaproteobacteria; order Vibrionales; family Vibrionaceae; genus Photobacterium; species Photobacterium sp. MCCC 1A19761. The sequence continues at coordinate 104,481 of NZ_JAZGTF010000002.1, read as the reverse complement.
CGTTTGGTACCGGTGGCATGATTGAAACCACCATGGGTACCATCAGCCTGGCGAAAATCCTCACCGGGACCATTGTGTCGATTATCCTGGCATTCATCATTTTCGGTGGTGTGAAACGGATTGCGAACTTCACTCAGGTCGTCGTGCCTTTCATGGCTCTGGCGTACATCGTGGTTGCTTCTGTGATTATCCTGCTGAACATCGATATGGTTCCAACCGTTATCGGAATGATTGTGGGTGATGCCTTCACACCGATGGCTGGTGTGGGTGCCGCAATTGGCTGGGGTGTAAAACGAGGTGTTTACTCGAACGAAGCCGGTCAGGGTACAGGTCCACACGCTGCTGCAGCGGCGGACGTCCAGCACCCGGCACAGCAAGGTCTGGTTCAGTCGTTCTCAATCTACATCGATACCCTGCTGGTTTGTTCTGCGACAGCCTTCATGATCATCATCACAGGTGCGTATAACGTCCACGGTGGTGCAGAAGGGACATTCCTGGTACAAAACCTGGCGGCTGATATTGGTGCCAATGGTCCGGTCTTTACCCAGATGGCAATTGAAAGCACGATGCCTGGTTTCGGTAAGCCGTTCATTGCTTTCGCACTGTTCTTCTTCGCCTTCACCACGATTCTGGCGTACTACTACATCGCGGAAACTAACATTGCTTACATTCGTCGCTCTGTGAAAATTCCGGGCATGATGTTCGCGCTGAAAGTGGTTCTGACAGCAGCGGTATTCTACGGTACGGTGAAAACAGCGAACCTGGCGTGGGCCATGGGTGATGTGGGTGTTGGTCTGATGGCATGGCTGAACATTGTCGGTATTCTGATCATCTTCTTTATGTCTAAACCTGCACTGGCTGCGCTGAAAGATTACGAAGCGCAACAGAAAGCGGGCGTCAAAGAGTTCACTTTTGATCCAGTGAAGCTGGGCATCAAAAATGCGGACTTCTGGGAAAAACGTCTGAAAAATTCAGGCAAGCCTGCAGCGCAGCCTGAAGAAGTCGAAGGTGAGCCGGTGAAGCCGATTGCCTAATCAGGACAAACGATTCATGACGAATAAGGGTTAGCTTCGGCTAACCCTTTTTTTATTTTGTGCTTTTTCGTCGTTATGCACCATTGCACCGAGTATGCCCGGGATATACAATTCGTATATGTTTCGTATTTGAAGTGTATCAAGGTGGCCTATTTTGGGTATTGTGAAAATTTCCGATGACCTCCACGAGGAGATCCGTAAAGCCAGTCAGGTGATGTCCCGCTCCATCAATGCTCAGGCCGAGTTTTGGGTGAAAATGGGCATGCTGGCCGAAATGAATCCGACCATGAGCTATAACGAGTTGGTTCAGAAGCTGTTGCGTGAAGTTGTGGTACCGCCGGTGGAGGCGGTTCATGAATAAGGTGGTGATTAAAACGGCGCAGGAAGCCGATTTGATGCGCGAATCCGGCCGCTTGCTGGCACAGGTTTTCGCTATGCTAGATGATTTTATCGAACCTGGCGTTACGACCATGGCAATCAATGATCGGGTTGAGGCATTTATTACCGCTGAGCTGAATGCCCGACCGGCCAGCAAAGGCCAGTATGATTATCCGTATGCGCTCAACACATCGATCAATGAAGTGATTTGTCACGGAATGCCGAGCGAGCAGAAAAAGCTGGGGCAGCGTGACATTATCAATGTCGATATTACGCTGGAAAAAGACGGCTTTATTGCCGATTCCAGCAAGATGTATGTGATGCCGGATGCAACCCCAATCGCCCGTAAGCTGGTGGATGTGACCTATCAGGCAATGTGGCAGGGGATCCGAATGGTTCGCCCCGGCGCCAGGCTGGGAGATATCGGCCACGCGATCCAACAGCATGCCGAACGCTTTGGTTTTAGCGTCGTGCGTGAATACTGCGGTCATGGCATCGGCCGGGAAATGCATGAAGAGCCGCAAGTGTTGCATTACGGCTTGCCGGATACCGGCCTGGTACTGCGTGAGGGAATGACGTTCACCATTGAGCCGATGATTAACCAGGGCACGGAAAAGACCAAAACTAAGCGTGATGGCTGGACGGTGATCACCCGGGATAAAAAGTTGTCGGCCCAGTTCGAACATACTGTGCTGGTCACCGCCGATGGGGTGGAAGTGCTGACCCTGCGTGAAGGGGAGCAGATTCCGGCTTGAGCGCAGTAACCCGCATTCACAGCAGCTTCTTCATTGTGATGCGAAGAAGTGTCGCGACGGACACTTCTTCTATTCGCTGGTTCTTATCACAAATTCTTTTTACTGAGCTTGGTGTGCGTATTAGCTGAACAACGTTGCGCACGAACCGTGCTGCTTGATTGCAGCCAGTTGTTGGCCCAAATGCGTGTACATCTGTTCAAAAGCGAAATTACCCGTGCTGATACGCTTGACCCCTAATTGTGCCAAGACTTCAAAACTTGGCAGATCCGGCATTGCCATGACATTCAACGGCAACCGGATTGCCTCGGCGACAGCTTTGATATCATCCACTTGGGTGATGCAGGGGACAAACAAGCCATCAGCCCCGGATGCCTGATACAACCGTGCACGTTTGATGGTTTCGGCACGCGCCTCGTCAACGCCCAATAAGAATGCATCACAGCGGACGTTGATAAAGACGTTCACCTGGCGCTGTTGCAAGATTTCACGCACCTTGAACAGCAGGCTCGCAAACTCATCAGCATCACAAAGGTTGCGGCTTGTCTCCACCCGGCTATCTTCAAGATTGATCCCGACCACGCCAAGCTCGGCCAGTTGCTGAATATGATTCGCAATCACTTCCGGCACCTGGCTGTAACCTGCTTCGATATCCACACTCAAAGGCAGTGCAGTTGCGGTGGCAATCCGCTGGACCATAAACACCAACTCTTGAAATGGCATCTGTTCACCATCGTCATACCCAAGCAGGCTGGCCATTGCTGCACTGGAAGTGCCGAGTGCCTGATAACCGGTTTGCTCTGCACAACGGGCGCTGGTGGCGTCCCAAACGTTACCGAGTAATAATGGGTTCGATAGTTGGTGTAACTGGGTAAATGTATGCATTCGATTTGTTCCTCAATAGGGGCTTGGTGACTGTTGCGCCGTTCCTGTTTTGCTGTATTCATTGTGCTTTCCGGTATTGATGAACACCAACGATACAAATCGACTTTTAAAATAAGAAATTCTTATAATACGTGTTTGTGAAACGCCTATAGATCTCTGAAATGTATAAAAATATCAATCTACTCGTCACGTTTGAATGTGCAGCCCGGCACAACAGTTACAGCTTGGCCGCGGGAGAGCTTTGTATTTCTCAGGCCGCCGTCAGCCAGCAAATGCGGCAATTAGAACGAGACTTAGGATGTCGGCTGTTTCTCAGGAAAAATCGGCAAATGTTGCTGACGCAGCAAGGGCAAGCCCTGTTTGATGGCGCGCGACCGGCATTGCGAATGATTGACCGTACATTGAATCAAATACATACAGAGGAAGTTGCAGGGGAGTTGACCATCAGTTCAACCCAGGCGTTTACCACGTTATGGCTGATGCCGCGGCTGCAGCGATTTTCCGATGAACATCCGGAGATTCAGGTGCGTATCGTCTCTTCGCCGGGCTTTGACGATCTCAAGCAATCGCATATCGATCTGGCGATCCGTTTTGGGGTTGATGTGGAGAAACATACACCGCGAAGTCTTGCCTGCGACTATTTTGGCGAAGATTTTGTGTATCCGGTGTGCTCGGCCCGGCTGATGGAAAAGTTGGCGTTCGCATCGCCGCAAGATTTGCTCTCCACCTGGCTTGTGACGCTGGAAAACCCTGGTCACTATAGCTGGCACCACTGGTTTGAACATGCTGGCGTTGACGGTTCTGAGCACCATGAACAGTGGACGCGTGTCAGCAGCACGGATATGGCTTTAAATGCGGTTCAAAGTGGTCATGGTGTCACGCTTGCGGCGACATACCTCTGCCGTCGGCAACTTGATACAGGTGAATTAGTGATCCCATTTGACCAGCCGCATCCGAATTCGGTGAAACGCTACTTCGTGTACGATCCGCATTCAGCGAAAAAGGCTCGCTTACAGGTGTTTATGCAATGGCTGAAAACGGAGATGTCGAGTGAAGGCGAAAATGATTTTTCATCATCGAAGTGAATGATCCATCCAAGTTCCGGATGTATCTGACTGTATGCACCGCTCGGCGCTGTGTCCCCGATTTCTATTCTGATAGCGTTTGTTTGTACTTTTAACCAGAGCGACTGAAGATGAAATCGACTGGGCTACCGGAAGTTTGTGGCATCCAATCCATCCTTTATGGTGCAGAAAAGACCACCGACAGGGTATATGTTTACCTTCATGGCGCGGGTGAGTTCGGCCAAGGGGCTGAAGGGCAATATCAGTATCCGGGGTTTGCCACCATGCTCAGAGATGGCAATCTTTCACTGAAGCAGCCATTGATAATCGCGTGTTGTATGGCGGGCACGCATTGGTTGCCGGACGCCCTCAAGTCATACCTGGATGAAGTTAGCGCGCATTTGGGGCATGCTCAGATTGATCTCATTGGTTACAGTCGCGGCGGTGAAGGGATTTATACGCTCCTTTCACATATACGCAATCCTGATCTTCGAACTGCGACCATCATCAATTCAGAAATACCACCGATGGTTTTACCTCACCCAACCGTTCCGCTGCATGTGATCCATGCATCTCAGGATCAATTCACGTCATTGGCGAGCGTCAAAGCCTTTGTGGAAAGCCATACTGACAGCAATATTAAATTCACTGAGTGGGAAGGCGACCACTTTTCAATAGAAGCCATTGCGCGATCAGGTGTGTGGAAAGACTGGCTTGAACTGCCGAAGTGAAGTTGCGTTGATGGACTTGAAGTGTCTTGAGGCAGTGTCGACCAATCTGATATTGACCGTCTGTGACATTGTACGAGAGTATGATAATCGCGTGGTTGACGGTGTTTTCTGGTAATATCCTGAAATTGTGTCTGTGACGGTCCCCCTGAGTCAGGCACGGCATTGACTATTTTACAAAGGAAACCGCTCCATGAGCCAGCAACAACCGAACAACCCGTTACATGGCCTGTCGCTTGAAAAGATCCTCACACGCTTAGTCGAGCATTATGGTTGGGATGGCTTATACAACGAGATCAAGGTGAACTGCTTTAGCAACGATCCATCCATCAAATCTTCCCTGAAGTTCCTGCGAAAAACGCAGTGGGCGAGGGACAAGGTTGAATCCTTGTATATCCGTACGTTTAGCTGAGCCTGAACACAAGCGGAATAGGTCATTTATACGCCCCGGAGGTAAGGAATAACGCCGGGGTCGTAAGTCTGAGGTTATCTTGCCTTGAGCATATGATTCCCATCTGGAAACGGGACATTCAGCCACATTCATTATTTGTAAAGGACGACGTATGAAAGAAACCGTTGATGCAGTTGTTGAATTAGACCGGATTAATATGGCGCCCATAATTGCTGAATCCGGGGGTGCATTTTCCGTATCCAGACGGAGAAACAAGCTGATTGAAGAGCTTGAAAGTGGTTCGGTGATCCTGACGCAATATCTCCATGATAAACTTGCCGGGTATATTCAATATATTCCAAGAGAAGCGGGTGATGTTTATATCCTCTCGATTCAGATCCATCCTGAGTATCGCTCTGGGCTTGTCTTAAAAAAATTATTGAAGTCAGCTGCGATTGATTTGTTACAGCGACAGCCGAAGTCTCTTACCAGTTCGGTGCACCGAAATAACGGACCATCAATTGCGCTGCATACGCGTTTAGGATTCCTGGTGACGAGTGAGACCGACGAACGAATTGAATATATTTATGATGGTATTGCATTAAGGCATAAGCTGAATCAATTTTCGGGAAATCTTGGCAAGGTTTGCTGACATCAAAGAGCGGCCACAGAGGAAACGGTGAAGGTAGATTTCGGACTGAGCTGTAGCCACGTTGTTATGCCCAATTTCGATGTCATAGTCATTTTTTGAATCTGTACCTTGCCTACATGCTTCTTGAATGGATACTGGGTTGATATTTATAGGCTCTATCCGCTTACCTTATAGAAGGAGAGTGATCGTGAAAGCTTTTGTTCTAAGAATATCACCGAGTAGCGTTGATCAAGTGCAAGAGGCATTGGCATCCAACCAAATCATCATTGGTTGGAGCAAAGCCAAAGGGCTTCTTCAGCCAAATCTAAGTCGAAGTGCATTCAGGACCATTTTGAGTGAAACTTATTATAGTAATGAAAAAAGTCTGAGAAAAGCGGGGTCTGCTACTGGGCATATGTGGCGGTTTATTCGTGATATGGAAGAAGGCGATTTGGTTGTTGTGCCGCATGGATCCAAGTTCTATGTCGCAGAAGTTTCTGGCGCTGCGATTTACCTTCCTGAAAATATTCATGATGACACATGTTATCGAAGGGCGGTGAAGTGGCTGAATAACGCAAAACCAATTCCGAGAAAACGAGCCAAAGCAGCGCTCGTCTCCCGAATGAAAACGTATGGAACATGTGCCCCGGCAACTGACTTAGTCGATGAAATTCAGGATTGTTTGGATAACGAGAAAGATAAGCATAAACCGACGTTTGATAGCGATTTAAAACAAGGATTAGTTTTACAGACGCTGAACGAACTCAGAAATGGGCGACTTGACAGTTTTGCATTTGAACACCTGATCAAAGATGTCTTACTCAGTATGGGGGCAACCGAGTCTATTGTTGTTGCTCGGAGTAAAGATGAGGGAGCTGATGTGCTGGCTACATTCATGGTAGCTGGTATGTTTCAGCAAAAGGTTGCTGTTCAAGCCAAGCACTGGCAACCTAAACCGCCAGTTGGTGCGGATGTTGTTGAACAGTTGATTCAGGGTTTAGAAGCGGAGTCTGCTCATTACGGTATGGTGATAACATCCGGCACCATTTCTGATGAAGCTATAAAAACGGCAGAAGATTATTACGAGCAAACTGGAACCAATATTGAGTTGATTGATGGAGAGCAATTTGCACAAATGGTTGTCGAACACTACGTCGCTAAAAGCTAACGTGTTTTCATTCAAACTTGAACTTTCCCAATGACGCCAAACTGACACGGTGCGTTTAGAGGTTGGGGTACTCTCTGAACAACTGGAAAGCAAATGAATAATACCCCACGTATTGCGAATATTTTATAGATGCTCTCTTTGTTGACCTCCGCTATCGAGGCCAAGGCTTTGGCTAACTAGCGTTAGCCGCGTTGGTGCGTTAGCCTGTGAACTGTGATTGTCGACCAACTATACCGGGCTTGCCTCCCGTTCGGCTTGCAGGAGAATTGAAGTGAAAGTACGTCCTTGGCTCTTGAGCCTTCTATTGTTTTTCTCACCAATGCTTCTCGCAGCCGTCGTGGAACACCCGGACATACGTCACGAATTACTTATTATGGAATCAAGAGATCAGGACGCTCGTCGGGCGTTTCATCGGCTGGATGCTGCTGAACTGGGGAAAGAGGCTGTCAAAAGCAGGGTTCAACAGTTGCAAGCCATTGATCGGGAAAATACACAACGGCTTGAGCAAATCATTGCCAGAATCGGCTGGCCGACACCGGCGCTGGTGGGAGATGATGGCGCTGGTGCGGCTTGGTTAATTGCACAACATGCCGATCAGAAACCGGCGTTTCAGAAATACGTGTTAGGCCTGTTAGAACCCTTGGTTAAAGCGGGGCAGGTCAAGCCGTCACGTTACGCCTATCTCTATGATCGAACCCATATTCCACAACGATTCGGAACTCAAGGCCGCTGCATTAATGGCACCTGGGTTCCTCTTGCTATCGAATCTGTTGAGAAGGTTGAAAGCTTGAGAAAGGAATTTCAGATGCAACCTTTTGATGAATACCGAAAGCTTGCGACGGAGAAACTTTGTCGTGGGTCGAAGTCAAACCACATTGATTGAGGTGGTGTGATTTCTGTTTGATTTGAGGCTACTTGCGTGTTCACTCTGCCCCCTGAAATCGAGAAGGCTTATTGGTGTGATGTGAGTGTTTTCCGGTGGCTGAGATGCTCCTCATGAACAGCGACATAGCCACAAGATTCATAGAATCGACCTGCTGCCAAAGTGTCAGTAAACAACACAACTTGAGAAAATGAGCTGGAAGCATAGTTTTCAAGTTGCTTGAGTAATCTCCGGCCAACACCTGCTCTGCGATACAGTTGACTGACATAGAATCGACGGAGTCGCCCAACACCATTGCAATTACTCATACCGCCAATCGCGATTAAAGTACCATTGTCTCGTATGGCCAACAGAATTTCGCCAGGCCCGTTGAATCGATTTTCGTCACTGTCAAATTCGTCAATGAGGCGCTGTAAGAACCGAAATCCTTCTGACTGACTTTCAAGAACTAACCCCTGGATATCTTGAGGTAATGTTATTATTTGCTCGATTTCCATAAATTTACCTAACAAATGAAATGGATGTTTTTCATCAGGATTTATTATGCCGGGTCAGTCTGATGACGAAATCACGTCTATTTTGTTCCGGCCACGTGGCGATTGTGATGATGCGTAGTTTCGCTTTTAAGCTATCTCGAAGATAGAAAAAACAAACAGCCATAAAATTTGAAAGCCATAACTCAGCCGCTGATGCAGACCAGGATTCGTCTTGGCTTTGAAAGCTAAACTCAGTTTGTATGAAAAGAACAAGCTGCTAATCAGGCAAACAAAGGAAATTGTCCGGAGCGAGAATGGGAACGAACTTGAAAAAATGACGATGGCTGGAGCAATGATGAATGAAAGCAGCATGACCGCGCCAGAGTAAGAATGAATATTGCAACTTGTCGATGGGGTCGCTGTGTAAGGGTCAGCATCCATTGGGAAAAATCCGCAAACCCATGTACATAAGCCGTGAATTATGACCATTGAGCCGATTGCAACGATCACGACGGAAGCGGCGTGGGTCGATACAAGGTAGTAGCCAAATACAATGAAAAGAAAACCCAGGGGATAATTATTGATTGCTGGCGACAACTTCTGCGTGGGGCTGTCCAATGCACCCAGCTCACTACAAAATTGTGTGGCATGGCTGTAGTTGGGATAGAAGAGGGAAGCGATATAAATACCAAGAACTATCCATATGGATGCAACGATACCAGCATACTGAATCAAACTTTCCATGTTTGAAATCCTCCTTGAAAACTCATCAATGACATGGAATCCACCTCATCAGGCTTTTCCAACGGGGTATGTCTGATTTCATACACACCGGAAGCCACCATGTCCAAATCCGTCTATGGCATTGATTTCGCCAAATTGGGCTTCAGTATCCATGGTGAGGACCATCAAGGCAAGTTGTTGATTCACAGAATTTTACCACGCTTGAAAGTTCTTTCTATTTTGCCAGTTTCCCATACATTATCGTTGGTGAGGTGTAGTACGCAATGCTGAATGGCGAAAAGAACAAAGCGAAGTAGACTGCGGTGTTATTCTGAACTATTGGCTTCTCCACAGCTAAAGGATTCGCTTTCCTCCTTGACATCGAGAAGGCTCATATGTGTTATGTCATGATTTATTCCACGTAACTTTTGTTATGACATATATCAATGTAAACAATAATAGGACCGAAAAAAGAGCTAGTGCGTCCGCATACAAAAAAGCGATTAAGCTACATGATATTGTTAGAGTAAATAACTTTTCATGCCCTAATTCGATAATGTAAGCTGCGATAATCACAAGCAATGTAGCAAAGTAATAAAGGTCATCAACATAGTCGGTTGTCTGGAATTCATCACCATAAAAATGACCAGCCCAATACGCTATCAAGAATTGAAAAAATGCAAGCAGTGCATATCCAGATGCTACAAATCGAAAATATAGTGATTTTTGACGTGACATCAAACTTTCCTTCTCATATCGAATATTAATTTAGAATATGATTCTCGCATCAAGATCTGATTGATGACATAACGCTGCAGCTGAGCGCTCTAGTTCTTACTTAGTAAACAGAGGATAAAAGTTTAAACCAAGAGCTTCCAAATTGGCACGGCCTGAACTCTCTCGGTCAAGTACACACAGCACATTCCTCACCACTTTTTAACTCCTTGACTGCATCAATGATAGCCCCATCAGAAGTGACAACGTCTTCAATGATTACGAGCTCTTTACCTGTATTATCACCACCCTCAGCTAACTTACAAGTACCGTATACTTTGGCTTCTTTTCGCATAAACAATACTGGATTGTCTGTTGCTAAAGAGATAGCAGTCGCAAATGGGAGCTCACCCTAGCTTCCATTGGTTCAAACAGAGTTTAATTCCCAATCAAATCTATATAGTAAACCTTATCAGTATATCGACGATACAAATTAGTTGCGATCAATTTTGTCGCTTGATTCATGGCCTGAGGCGAGGATTTAGGGTTATTTCTAGCCTTCTCATCAGGCTTTGCCATACTTGGTATGTCTGATTTCATTCCAACCGGAAGTCACCATGTCCAATTCCGTCTATGGCATTGATATTGCAAACTGAACTCCAGTGTCTACGGTTAAAACCAACAATTCAAGTCATTGAACTGCAAAACAATAATGCGGTTGAAAGTTCCTTGAACGCCTGCCAACATTTCACTTGTCATCAGCGTACTAGCCTTCAAGTGGGGACGTATCTTCTTCCGCTGCTGGCAGAACAGTAAACCTTACGATGAAGCAAAATACATCAATACTCTGGTAGAGAAAATGTCATCGATAGTCGGTTGCTTAGCAGTAAAACAGTAAAGTTAAGATGATGATATTAACTATGGACCGTCCATCTCAGAGCGTGTTGTTATGCCTGTGCTGATAAGTGCGACAATATCACCTTGTAGCAGAATTCAAAGTCACGTTCCAAGCCCGGGTCAGAGTAGTCTTTTAAGTGGATACGAAAATCAGCGATACCATCGTCTGTTGTTTCAAAAGTCTCTAGAAACTCGTTTTCACGTGCAATTATTACTGATGGATTGTCATAACCTCTTGTGTTGAATTGGTCTGCTGTTATGTCAATTTTCAAACCACCCAAGTTAAGCCATACATGAGATTGCAACTCTTTGTGATTACCACCATACTCACCACGAATTAATGTTGCGCCAGAAAACCCATTGTCAGTTAAATACGCAGCTAAAATCTGAGAAGAATCGTCACAACAAGCCGAAGGAAACTGACTAGCAGATAGTGACGTTCCATCAAAATTAGATGGATTTAAACACTCCATTATCCGACGAAAATCCAATACAAGGGCACGCAACTCTTCCATTTTTCCTCCAAAAGCGCTTTGTTATGTGTGTTGCTTAAACCTAGCGATATGACGTTTATACTTCTTCTCACGCCACCACCAAATCACAAAACTAAAAGGAAAGGCACCAATCAATGCCCAGAATCCACTCATTAATATGTCGGTAGTTTGTGCCCAACTTAAAGCGATTTCTGATATAAATATTGGTTCAATACTACGTCCGATCATCACGCCTAAAATAGCAGGAAACGAAGTACGGACAGCAAAACTAAAGCTTCCCTTTTTTCGCTCTAGTTTCCACTTGGAAAATTCGACATCCGGGTCTTTCATTATCTCCTCCATAAGACATTCGGTATGGATACATAACATCTAAATAGCAATATCATGCATATAATCTTACTTAGAATTTAAACACATCAGGTCGAATATCAAGCACTTAAGTCTTTTTTGATATCTATAAATAGTTTTTAGTTTGGGCAAAGTAAGCATTGTGATTTTGTGAGACCTCGTATGCGCTCGAGGTTTTTTAAAAATATCATTCTTATCAAATGGATAGGGTCCAGAATTTTGCAAAAAAAAAGCCACGATGCAACATCGTGGCTTTTGGGTCTTCGGGGTAGGGTCTTTAGACCGTGAACTTGCTCATCACTTCTTCTTGTTGATGAACTTTACGGATTTGCTGTTCCATCGCCTGATTGGTGTTTTCAGCGCCATCCGCAACCTGGACCGACAGCTCTTTGATGTTGAGGGTGTTGTTATTGATCTCTTCTGCGACCAGGCTTTGCTCTTCGGCTGCCGAGGCGATTTGCAGGTTCATTTCGTTGATCTTCTCAATGGCGACATTGATTTGATTCAGCGCTTCGTCCGCTTCCTGAGCTTTGATGACCGTATTGGCAGCGGTTTGCTTACTTTCACCCATCACGGTGGCGGCAGTGGATGCTCCGGATTGTAACTGCTCAATCATCTGACGAATTTCTGTGGTCGATTCCTGGGTGCGTTGGGCCAGCGTTCGGACTTCATCGGCAACCACAGCAAAGCCACGACCGGATTCCCCAGCACGGGCGGCTTCAATCGCGGCGTTCAGGGCCAGCAGGTTGGTTTGATCGGCAATTTCGTTAATCACCTGTAAGATGGACTCGATATTACCGGTATCGCTCTCCAGCTGCTTGACGACGTCTACGGTGCGGTCGATTTGAGTCGACAAGTCGTGGATCGCCGCAGTGGTATGGGAAACAATCTGGCTGCCTTCCGAGACTGAAGATTCAGCCGCCTGGGCCGCCGCCGCCGCATGCTGGGCATTGCTGGCAACGTCGGCAGAGGTCATCGCCATTTCATGCATCGCAGTTGCCAGCTGATCCAATTCCTGCAATTGTGAAGACATGGCATCGGCGGAATGTTTCGCGCCGGCTGCGGTTTGCTCAGTGCTGTGCAGAATATCCTGGCTCAGGGATTTGGACTCGATGATCAGGCGTTGCAGTTTGTCGGTGAAGGCATTGAAACCTTTTGCCAGCTCCGCAAACTCCTGGTCGGTGTTGGTATCCAGGCGGCGGGTCAGATCGCCATGACCCGAGGCGACATCCTGAATGGCGTCGTTGAGATCCTGGATCGGGCGCATCAGCACTTTGATCAGCATAAGCAGGGCAATAATCCCGGTGATCAAGGCAAGTGCAGAGTAGATGATTGAATCTGTTTTCAGTTTATTGACTGCGGCAAACGCCAGGCTCTCATCCAGAACGGCGCCCACAAACCAATTCTGACCCGGAATTTGGGTGAAGGAAACATTCAGCTGTTTGCCGTCTTGTGCCAGGGTCGTCGGTTGCTTGCTAATAGGCAGATTCCCCAGGAAAGAAGACATGCTCTTGCCGTTGAAATCGGCATTCGGGTGCGCGATCACGGTGCCGTGGTTATCAACAATAAACAGGTAACCGGCATCAAACAGCGAGACTTGGTTAACCAGCTTCGCCAGGCCACTCAGGCTGACATCAAAGAAAATTGCGCCCACAAACTGGTTGTTCTCAAATAAAGGGGTGGCGATGGACACCAGCATTTCTTTGGTCAGCGTATCCGGATACGGCTTGGTAATGATCAGCTCGCGACTTTGTTGAGTGGCTTTATACCAGGGACGGCTACGGGGATCCCAGTTGGCGCCCGGGTTCCAGTTCGGATCGCTGCTGGTGTAGCTGCCGTCACGCTCAAAGCCCTGTCCGGCCAGCAGAAAGGCATCGTGAATGGTCGGCTGGTTCAGCACGGTCTGGATATTGTCTTTCGACAGATCCTGTTCGATCAGGCTGGTTGCGTAACGGGCCAGCGATTTACTGCTGTTGAGCTCCGCGTTAATGGTGTTACTCATGCCGGAAACAATTTCATCAATGCTGTGTACGACAAGCGACTGTACTTCAGCTTTGGTTTTGAAGTATTGATTGGCAGAAAGCAGAGATAGGGCAGCAAGCAAGATGGTAGAAGATGTTGCGACAATCTTATGGCTGAACTTCATAGAATGAGACCTCAACAAGCACATGGTTAAGGCCTATTTTCCCCTTGCGCGGATAGGGATGTTAATCAAAGATTTCAAAATATGTGATCATGGAATATGAATTATTTGTGCTAAGTCATTTTTTGATGAAAATTTGAACGATTATGTATGTAATCTCAGCGGATTGTTGTTCATCTCAGCAATTTGTTAGCGTTTAAATATGCAACAAAATGAAAAATGGCGGCAATGATGCCGCCATTTTTAACAAAATCGAAACCTTATTCTGCAATCAAGTCATACTCTCGACGCAAGATATCGATGATTTCTGCTTTTGGATTGTCACTCAGGTGGATTGGCTGACCGGTCACTTTTTCGGCAATCCCGGTATAGACTTTGGACACCTGCATCAGGACTTCTTGCGGCAGGGCGTTATCGCGCGCCAGGGCTTCGCGCTCATCCATCCGATCTTTGTTCAGCAGAATGTCCGGATCCGGAAAATAGTTGAGCAGGAGCTGGCGGAACTCTTCTTTTGAGTTTTCGACAATCTTGCCGTCACGATAGGCCGCGCCATCCCAAATGCGTGATGAGTCCGGCGTACCGACTTCATCCATGTAAATGAGTTTCTCTTTGCCTTCGGCATCGGTGACATAACCAAATTCAAACTTAGTATCGACGAAAATCTGATCCAGTTTGGCCAACGCGTCGCTAATGACGTTGAAGCCTTCTTTCAGCAGGGTTTCGTAACGGCTGATATCTTCGGCGGACGAGAAATTGAAGGCCGCAAAGTTCTCTTCGATGTTGCGGCGGGTAATATTGACGTCGTCAGCTTCCGGCACCCCAGGAATACCTTTGAGGATCCCTTTGGTTGATGGGGTGATCAGCAGCTCAGGCAGCTTCTGATCTTTGGTCAGTCCTTCCGGGACTTCAATCCCACAGAATTCACGCTCGCCTTTGTCGTAGGCGCGCCACATTGAGCCGGTGATGTACTGGCGGCAGATCGCCTCGATTTTCACCGGTTTGGCTTTCTGAACAATCCAGACAAACGGATGCGGAATATCCAGGATGTGGCTGTCGGCCAGGCCATTGTCACGGAACAGCTGGAACCAGTGATTGGAAATCGCATTGAGGGCAGCCCCTTTGCCCGGAACGCCTTTCATCCCACCTTCACCGTGCCAGATACAGTCAAAGGCAGAGATACGGTCACTGATCACCATGATGGCCAGTGGCGCATCCGGCTGGACGTTGTAGCCTTTTTCCTTGATCAGGCGGCGGCTGTCGGCTTCAGTCAACCAGTAGACAGAGCGCACTTTACCACTGTGAACAGGTTGGTCAGTACGGATCGGGAGGTCATCATTTACAGCGAGAACTTGATCGGCAAGGCTCATGGTGAATTCCTATTTCAAGAGTCGGGATACAGTCAAACCGGCAGGAAAGCGTGACTGAATAAGCAACAAAATAGCGGCTTCCGCTGCCAGTGGCGCTGATCATAGCAGAAGCTCAGGCGGCTTTCAGCAACTAAAGCAAACGTTTGCGCAAATATTTTCACCGGTCCGTTCAGATGCGTGGTTACATCTTGGGCAAATGAAATTTTTGTCAGGCGAATTCGCCGCGCCTGTGGCAAAATCTCCTGTTTTCTCGTTTAATTTTCTTACTCACGATCAGGCTATCGTTATCTATGACCCGCTATACCCCCGAGCAGATCGCATTTATCCACCACGATGCAGGGAACGCCCTGTGCATCGCGGGGGCTGGTACCGGTAAAACCACCACGCTGGTGGGCTTGATCGAACAAAAGCTGGCGCACATACCGGCGACGGAAATGCTGGTGTTGATGTTCAACCGTGATATCCGGACCGACTTCCAGCAAAAGCTCCAAGATAATGGAATTGGGCAAGCGGTCCCGGTGCATACGTTTCACAGTTTCTGTCTTCGGTTGCTCAATCAAACCGGGTTTCTGGCCCAGACGGGGTTTCAGGTCGATTATCAAAGCGGCGAGAGTGATAAATCCCTGGTCAAGCAGGTGTTGCGCTCGATTGCCGCCGGAGAGCAGAACTATCAGCGCCAGCAGATGATCAAAGATCCCAAAACCATCGAGCTGCTGCTGAGCTTTATCGGCCTGGTCAAAGCCTATATGTTGTCGCCACGCGAAGTGTTTCAGCTGGCAGAGATCAGTCGGGACTATCTGTTTATCCTGGATGGATTTGAGCAGTTCGAATCCCTGCGCAAACAGCACCGAGTACTGTTTTTTGATGACTGGCTGGTGGAATCCGTCAAGTTGCTGGAAGACAATGTGGCGATTCGCAGCCATTATCATCAGCATTGCAAACTGGTTGTTGTTGATGAGTTTCAGGACATCAATACCACCCAGTATCGACTGCTCAAGCAGCTGCTTGGTCCGCAGACCCAGTTGCTGGCCGTGGGGGATGTCGATCAGTGTATCTATAAATGGCGGGGCAGCGCGCCGCAGTTTATGCTCAACTTCGAGCAGGATTTTTCGCCGGCGAAAACCTACACCCTGTCGCGAACCTTCCGCTTCGGCCACAGTCTGGCGCTGTCGGCCAGTCATCTGATCGCCAACAACAAGCAGCGCTTCCATGATTTTCTGACGGTTTCGGATACCGGCGTGGATGATACCCGCATCGAGGTATGCGGCACGTCACGTCAGGTCGGAGAAATTGCCCAGTCAATCCAGAAAGATCTGGCCGCCGGTGGCGATCCGTCTCAGCAGGCCATTCTGGTTCGGCGCTGGTCGCAGACCTTGCTGTTTGAGCTGGCATTTCTCAGCAAGCAGGTGCCGTATCACATGCCGGTGCCGTCTGTGCTCGCCAGTAGCCGGGAAGTGAAACTACTGATTGAGTTGATGTCGCTGGCAACCGGCCGTTATGACCAGTGGCCGGTGCCGAACAAAGGGCAGTTGCTGTTTAATCTGATGAGTTTTCCGCACTGTTATGTGCCGAACAAAACCTTGCGCCCGCTGTGCGATCAGCTGGCCGGGATGGACAGCGGTCAGTGGCTGACCTTTATCGGTCGTTATGAAAAAGCCAACAGCAACCTCAAGCTTGAAAATCTCATTGAGCGGCTGGACTTGCTGGTGCGGCTGCAACGCAAAGGCAGCTTCAAAGCGCTGGAAGTGTTTAATCAGTACCGTAACGAAAGCGGGTTGGATAACTGGATCTGGAAAACTGAAGCCACCGCCACCGAGATTGAAGAAGCGGTGGAGCGGCTCGACAGTGTCGCGACCGTGCTGGAAACTATGGATCAGCCGTGCGAGAAAGCACTGCAATATTTTGAATACTATACGCAGCAATCGGTCAATCACGACAGGGAAGCGGGCAGCCGCGGGGTACAGCTCACCACAATTTTCCGTGCCAAGGGTTGTGAGTATGACCGGGTGTACCTGCCATTCTGGGACAAAGATGCCTTTCCGTATATGAATAAATCTTCCGGCAGTATCGGGGCGGACATTGAAGAAGAACGGCGTCTGGCTTATGTGGCGATGACCCGGGCCAAGCAACAAGCGACGGTTTATTTTACCGAGCCGGAGGTCACGGCGGCGAATGCCGGTAAAGCCACCAATGCCAGTACCTTTGTGCTCGAAGCCAAAGCCGGATTAGCCAAAGAAGTCGGCCCGCTGTTGTACGAAGAAGGTGAGTTGCCGTACCACGCCTCGCCGATTGTCACGGAATACTACAAGCGACTGGGACGGGAAGCCGATGTGCAAGCACCTTGCAAAGAACCACCTAAGCAAGAGGCACCGCGTAAAGAAGCACCTGAGCAGGCGGGGCCCGCTTTGGATGCGGAAGCGTCCCATGATTTAGAGTCCGGATTGGCTATCGCCGCAGGTCAACGTGGCGGACAACCGGATTACAGCTATGGATGGGCGCTGCGCCAGCCCTTGCCAGACAATGCCACCAAGGTGCTGCAGGCGATGATCCGGACCAAAACGGCCAAGTACCTGGATGGGGAGCTGAGCCGTCTGCGTCGTGAACTGAAATCCGCCGCGGCGACCAAACAGCAGGTGCTGGTCAATCGTTTGATTGTTGCTGCGCACGCCCGCAGCCGGGTGCGGCGTTGACCCTTCTTGCTCGTCTCAAGCTCGGGCATGAAGCGAATGTTTGAGAAAAGGTACATGGGCCAGGCATACACGCCCGGCTCGTTTTTTCTCGGGGCAGGGGCTGGGGGACAAGTTCCGAAGCCGATACGAGACGTGCCGTGATGCTTGCTTTTTTCCGACCGTCGAAAGCATGGATCACACGGCATCGCAGTGCAACGTCGCTGTTTATCCGCTTGGCATCGTGAAGGATTCATTCATAAAGCCTATATTTTCGACATAAACTTTGTTACAAATACAAATCAGGGATTGAGGTTAGGGAGTGACAGTGACTTAAATTCTTAAGGTAGTATGCTATTTCTTATGCCTCAGCGTCGATGCGCGCTTTTTCTTGTCTTCTCTTGTCTGTTTGTCGGCCTTCTCATACCTGTCTTACCGGCTAAAGCAGATATTCTTCAACCTTACCTGCAAGCGCAAGTATCGCCTGTCGATCAGCTGTATCTCGAAACGTACCTCAAAGCCACGAATTGTCCGAACCGAGCGAAAGAGCAGCTCCGTCAATTGGAACGAACCCTGAAGCCGGAAGAAAATCCGGTTCGACAGGCGCTCCATCTACTGGCCTCATTACAAATTGAACTGGCAGATATGGAAGGGGGGCAGCAAGCCGATCTTTTTCTGGCGCAATTGGCGGCGTTGGGAGAGAAGAGCAAGCTCGCCTGGATTGAGGCTGAAGCCCGCTATTACCAGGGCGTGAACCTGGTGGACAGGTTCCAGTTGGAAGCCGCACAGGCAACCTTGCAGGCCGTTGAAGCGACTGCCCGTGAGCTTGGCTATGAAGCCTTACGGGCCAGGGCCCTGAAGTGGCTCGGCAATATTGATGCGGATCGCGACCGTCTTCAGTCTGCGTTGGTGTACTATCACCAGGCGTATCAGATCTTCAACAAGCAGCATGATTTCATGCAGGTCGCCAAGTTGCTCTCTAATACCTCCACGGTGTATATGCGCATGGAAGTGTGGCCCAAGGCCGAAGAATATCTGAATCGCGCGATAGAGCTCTATCATGCGAATCATTATTCCCAACCGGCGACCGAGGCGTCACTGCACATCAATGCCAGCTTGATCGATAAATACTTTGATCGGGGTGCGCAGCGGCAAGTGCATTTGCGTGAAGCACATAAACTGGCGGAGCAGACCAGTTCTTATCGCTTAAAAATGGCGACGCTATTGAATCTGGCCGACATCCAGCTGGACTTGGCGCAGAGTCGGGAGGCTTATAATAGCGCGAGCCGTTGTCTGATCATGTCCTACCGCAACCAGGACGAAAAAGGAACGCCATATTGCAATGTGCTGATGGCTTCGGCGCTGCTGCAAATGGGACAGCCGGATCAGGCGAAAACGCTGGCGCTGGCGTCGGCCGAAAAGCTGGATGAGCGCGACGATCGAAAGTTTTATCTGTTTGCCACCAAAATCACTGCCGAAAGCTATGAAGCACTGGGGGAGTATCAGCAAGCGCTCACCTATTACAAGCGATATATTGAAGATAGTCGGGATTACCTGATCGAAGCCCGGCGCCAGGCGAAGATCGTGGTCCAACAGGAGCTGGGCGCTGAGCTGGAAGAAAATGAGCTGACCTTGCTCAAGGCAGAAAATGCGCTGCAAACCGCTCGGATCGCGACTCAGAATGCCAGAGAGAATGTCTGGTTGCTGGCTGCTGTAGTCGGCACATTGGGCTTGTATATTCTGTACGGGCAATACAGCCGGATCCGTCGCCGCCATCATGATCTGGCCAAGTCCCACGCAGAGTTGGCGATCCGATCCGGTCAGGATGTGTTGACCGGCCTGTCGAATCGCCGTTTCGTGGAAAACTGGCTGCGCACGAAAGCGACCAAGCTGCGCCAGCCCCTGATGGTGGCCGTGCTGGATGTGGATCATTTTAAACGGATCAATGATACCCTCGGCCACGATGTCGGGGATCAGGTGCTGGTCGAGCTGGCCGCCAGAATGAAGCGAGCGCTGCCGGCCGACGATATGCTGGCCCGCTGGGGGGGCGAAGAGTTTGTGGCGGTGATGCGATGTGAGCCGAAGGTTGCCAGGCAGCGACTGGCGGCATTACAGCAGGCAATTATTGAAAAGCCTTTTGAGACAACTGTGGGAGAGCGGACGATCACGGTATCAATTGGGGCGACGATGGCTACATCCGGCGAGAACCTGGCGGCCGATTGGGAAACATTACTCAAGCAGGCCGACAGCGCTTTGTATCAGGTGAAGCATAATGGCCGAAACAGCTACTTGATAGCGGAGGGCCAGTGATTGGCAAGTCGTGGGGCATCCAATCAGCGTGCAGAGTGGCACGATAGGCCACTCTGCTTTGACTCAGGAAAAGCTTGATCAGCTTGTGTCAGACTGTTTGTTTCATTCTGTCTCTGTTTGTCGGCAAGGGCGCAGCAACAGTGATGGGGTTAGGGGTGGATCCGGATGGGGGTGCCGTCTGCAACATAGCTGGCGATTTCCTGGATCTGCTTGTTATTGACTGCAATACAGCCACGGGTCCAGTCGACGCCCTGATATAGCAGCGGTAGATTTTTCCCATTCGGCAGGCCATGGATGAAGATGTTGCCGCCGGGGTTTAAGCCTTGTTGGTTTGCACGGCGCTTGTCCTGTTCATTCGGATAATCTATGTGCAAGCTGAGATGATATTTGCTATTACGATTGCGGAAGTCGATGGTATACAGTCCCTCCGGCGTCCGGTAATCCCCCTGAGACTGTTTATGTCCGACCGGTCGTTTACCCAGGCTGATCGAGTATTCTTTGAAGATTTGATTATTCTTGATGAGAAATAGTTTTCTTTCAGCTTTTTTGACCAGCACCATATCGACAGTTGGGAGTGAACTGAACGCCATGACACTGTTTGAAACGAGCGCAAATAAAATTACTAATAATATTTTCATTTTTTTGTTGATATATAGGTTAATTGTTGTCTAGTGGTTTAAATTTGCATCGTTAAATGAAATGATAATTCGAAAGTTTGATGTCATCCCCTGATTTCAAAAGCTGCTCTCCTGCGTTGATTCCGAAAATATTAGTGAATTTTTAGCGCCTTGACATTGCCCTGACACAGCTGACTTTAATCAATGCTGAACCAGGGATCAATCGAAAACAGTGTCCAAAACAGGTGATTTTGATTCCAGTTTTACCGGGTTTGTTTCAAACGCTTGATCTGAAATTAGTATTTTTTTGCGCCAATCCTTGCAATTTTCTGCGTCATTAAATTGTCGTCAAATTATTGTCGTTAAAAATAGAAGAATTGGGTTTTAATGATCTGACAAATGAAATAAGTTGTTTGAATACTCAGGCTTGTGTGTCTTTTAATTTATACATTGCTTGATGTTTAATTTAGGATGAATTTGGAGTTTGAATGATTTAGATATACTTAATTTAATTGGTTGGTGAAATGAATGAATGCTATTAATAATTTCACTTTTAGTGGTTGTGTGTATTTCGATTCCTGCTTGTCTTATGAACCATTCCTCCAGAATCGATAAGCCACGGCATGCGTGAAGCGATTGGCTGAGGCCTCTCGATTAAGCCCGTCAATTCAACTTCGAATTAGGGGCAGATCGGGGGCAGGCATGAGGAAAACGTCCCGGCCTGGAGCGAGATGAACCATAATTTAACTTTGTTCGTATCAGCATAAACGTCTGGTGCGGGGACGTTCTGGTTCCGGTTGTGGTCGAAAGAGCCGGGCTAAGGGGGGACGATGGGTGAACTTGCAGTCGATCTGGCAAGATTTCAATTTGCCTTCACGGTGTCATTTCATATCATTTTTCCGGCATTTACGATTGGCCTTGCCAGCTATCTGGCGGTTCTGGAAGGTTTGTATCTGAAAACGGGCCAGCAAAAATATATCGAGCTCTATCACTACTGGATCAAAATCTTCGCCATCAGCTTCGGCATGGGGGTCGTGAGCGGAATTGTGATGAGCTATCAGTTTGGGACCAACTGGAGCGTCTTTGCAGACAAGACCGGGCCGGTGCTCGGTCCGTTGATGGGCTATGAAGTCTTTAGCGCCTTCTTCCTTGAAGCTGGATTTCTGGGCGTGATGCTGTTCGGGATGAACCGGGTCGGCAAGCGGCTTCATTTTATGGCCACGGTGATCGTGGCGATCGGGACCTTGTTCTCCGCCTTCTGGATTTTGTCGGTAAACAGTTGGATGCAGACACCGGCCGGATACGGCATGAACGCGCAGGGCCAGTTCATTCCTGAAGACTGGTGGGCCGTGATTTTTAATCCTTCCTTCCCGTATCGTCTGACGCATATGGTGCTGGCTGCCTTCCTGACCACGGCGTTTGTGGTGGGTGGGGTCGGGGCCTTTCATCTGCTGCGCTCACAGCAAAACCATCTGGCGCGAACCATGTTTTCCATGGCGATGTGGATGGCCGCGATTGTGACGCCCATTCAGGTGTTTGTGGGCGATTTGCATGGCCTCAACACCCTGGAGCATCAACCGGCCAAAGTGGCAGCGATGGAAGGGCATTTCGAGACCCATGAGGGCGCGCCGTTAATCCTGTTCGGATTGCCGGATCAAGCGAACAAGGTCGTAGATTATCAGGTGTCGATTCCGTATCTCGGCAGTCTGATCCTGACGCACTCGTTTACCGGTGAAGTGAAAGGGCTGGACGCCTTCCCTGAAGCCGATCATCCACCGGTGGCGATTGTGTTCTGGAGTTTTCGCATCATGGTCGCGCTGGGCTTTCTGATGCTGGCCGTCGGTCTGGTCAGCCTGTGGTTGCGAAAGCAGCAAGAACTGTACCATGCCGACTGGTTCCACCGGTGCTGTCTGGCGATGGCCCCGTCCGGATTTATTGCGATTCTCTGTGGCTGGATCACCACCGAGGTGGGTCGGCAGCCTTTTACGGTGTACGGGTTACTGCGCACAGCTGAATCAATTTCTCCTGTGAACGCTGCGGCGGTCAGTGTGTCGTTGGCCGCATTTGTGGTGGTCTATTTTACCGTGTTCGGCGCGGGCTTTTTCTACATGCTGCGACTGATGCGCAAGTCACCCATCAAGTACGAACGTCCGCTTGATAGTGACACCGTCACCTCGGCCACACATTCAAATCTCTAGGAGGCCATATGGATTATGCATTGATATGGTACATGCTGATTGCGATCGCCGTGTTTGCCTATGTTGCCCTGGATGGGTTTGACTTGGGGATCGGGATTTTGTTCATCGGCGGGGAGTCGGTCCAGGAGCGGGATTTGATGATGAACAGCATCGCGCCGGTCTGGGACGGCAATGAAACCTGGCTGGTGCTGGGCGGTGGCGGTTTGTTTGCGGTATTCCCGCTGGCGTACTCGGTGGTGATGCCTGCGTTGTATGCACCGTTGATCATGATGTTGCTCGGACTGATCTTTCGCGGCGTGGCCTTTGAATACCGCTTCCGAACCCATCGCGGCCAGTTCCTGTGGGACAGCTCCTTTTTTATCGGTTCACTGATAGCCTCTTTCACGCAGGGCATGATGCTGGGCACCTTGCTGCAAGGGATCACCGTGGTCGATCGTCAGTACAGCGGCGGCTGGTTTGACTGGTTCACGCCGTTCACGGTGTTCTGTGGTCTGGTGACGGTTGCAGCCTACACCTTGCTGGGGGCTTGTTGGTTACTGATCAAGTTGCCGAAACCCTATCATCGTCGCTACTACGTGACCGCCAAGCGCAGCGCGCTGATCATGGTGGCCATGGTTGCGATCCTCAGCCTCTGGTTGCCAATCTCCAATCATGAAATCGCGGCTCGCTGGTTCTCGTTCCCGCAAGCGTTGTTGTTTTTGCTGATCCCGGCTGGCTCGGGTTATCTGGTTTACTTGCTGTTCAAAGACTTGATCGAACATAAACCGGTGAAAGCGTATTTAGCGAGCCTGGGGCTGTTTTTCCTCGCCTCGCTCGGCTTTGGCGTCAGTACTTATCCTTACATTGTGCCGCACAGTCTGACGTATGCGGATGCCGCAGCGCCGGATACCAGTCTGAAGTTTTTGCTGACCGGGACTGTGTTCCTGCTGCCGTTGATCATTGCCTATACCGCTTACTCTTACTGGGTGTTTCGCGGACGGCTCAAGGAAGGCGAGGGGTATCACTAAATGTTCAATCCATGTCTGAAGCGCTGGCTATGGTTTCTGGCCCTGTGGGCCGGCGGGGTATTGACGCTGCTGGTGGTTGCGCTGTTGATCCGCTGGGCGTTGCCCGGGACATGATGGGCGCGAGCGAAGCGGGACAGGCGACTTGCCTTCGCGATAAAATTGGAGACCGAAGTCTCCATTTGTTGTTGAGCCGGACGGTGTTTCTGCC
Source organism: Photobacterium sp. MCCC 1A19761 (assembly GCF_037389125.1). Classification (NCBI taxonomy): domain Bacteria; kingdom Pseudomonadati; phylum Pseudomonadota; class Gammaproteobacteria; order Vibrionales; family Vibrionaceae; genus Photobacterium; species Photobacterium sp. MCCC 1A19761. The sequence continues at coordinate 80,399 of NZ_JAZGTF010000002.1, read as the reverse complement.
CGACTCACAGTCGTTAGGATTGGTAGGTTAGCCGAGCAGCAGCATGGCGGTTGGGATTGCCAGGAACAGGCTCAGCATGGTCCGGATCAACCAGATGATCACCAGTTTTGCCACGGTCAGCGGGATCCGGGTTGCCAGGATGCACGGGATCGAAGCGGAGAAAAACAGCACCGACGAGACACACACCACCCCGGCCGCAAAGCGGGCAATGTCGCTAGCTTCAGTCATCAACAGCGCCGGGAGGAACATTTCCGCTAATCCGGCCGCACTGGCGCGGGCCAGCGCCATGCCATCTTCCAGTCCCCAGATTAGCGTGACGGGGTAAAAGACCATGCCCAGCCAGTCAAAGACCGGCGTGTATTTGGCGACCAGCAAACCAATCAGGCCGACCGACATAATGGACGGCAGAATGCTGATGGTCATGATCAGGCCATCTCTGAAGTTCTCAACAATGCTTTTGCCCAAACTTGGTGCTTGCTCCGCGACGGTGAGACCGGTGTCCAGCGCCGTTCTCATCCGGTTGCCGGGTTCGCATTCCGGCTCACGGTGTTGCGCCTGATCATCCATGGTCGACAGCGGCGGCAGACGCACGGTGATCGCGGTGACGATGAAGGTGATCAGCAGGGTTGCCCAGAAGTAGACATTCCAGAGCTCCATCAGGCCCAGGGTTTTCGCCACGATGATCATAAAGGTCGCGGAGACCGTCGAGAAACCGGTGGCAATGATCGCCGCTTCCCGGGCGGAATACTGACCGGCGGTATACACCCGGTTGGTGATCAGCAGGCCAATCGAGTAGCTGCCGACAAAAGATGCCACGGCATCGATCGCGGAGCGGCCCGGCGTACGCCAAATCGGTTGCATGAGTTTCTGAACCAGGATCCCAATGGCTTCCAGTAACCCGTAGCTGACCAGAAACGCCAGGAAGACCGACCCGATCGGTACTATCAAACCGACGGAAATCACCAGCTTATTAAACAGAAACGGCAGCATATCCGGCGACTGCAAGGCTTGCGGACCTGTGCCGGTGATGGCAAAAATCGCCGCGATGACGCCGAGCCATTTCAGCCCCAGAAACACTGTATCTGTGGTGCTTTGCCGCCAGGATTTGGTGAACAACGGGTAGATGGCACCGGCCAGGATCATCGCCATCGCGTACCAGCTGGTTCCGCTACCGAGCCAGCTTTTGAGCAGGCTGACCAGATGATCCAGGGGAATACTGGTTTTACCGTTAAAGCTGATCGGAATAAAAAAGATAAACACACCCAGGGCACTGAGTCCGAACAGCCGAAAATAGTTGCGGCTGTGTGCCTGTGATGCTGCATTGGAATTTTCCATAACACCTCCTTGTTTATTGATTAAAATGTATATACAAAAACGCGCTATTGTTACAGTTCTGTTTTATTTATGTGATCGATGTGACTAAAAACTCGATTTCCCCCACGAAATTAATGGTGATACAGTAAGCAATTGACTTGATTTGTATACTCAGATAAGGAAAGGATCAGTGCGGATGAAGGTGAGTTGCCATTGCGGAAATATTCAAATATCGGCGGTGCCCGCTATTAACGTTCAGGCCGTGAGCGTTCGGCTAATGTCGATTGAAGGCACGCTGGGCGCTATCACCACACAAGGAAACATTCGGATATGACTTTGGAAACATCGACCGAGGCTAAACCCAAGATCCGTAGCTATGTTGAGAACGACTTTTCAGACATTCAGAATATTTATGCATTGTGTAAGCCTGAAGAGTTCGCCCATGAAGTGGGGAAAATTACCTCCCGGGCATTGGCAGATGACCCGGTCCGTCTGGCGCAGTTCCTCAACTCTGATGTTTATGTCATGGAAATCAACAACAGTGTCGTAGGGTTTATTACGATATCTCAGCAAGAAATTGGCTGGTTATATGTCCATCCCGGTTTTCGCCGCTTGGGGCTGGGGCGTGCTTTATTGGCGCATGTCATGACTTTGTTTCAAGGCCAGGCACTGACGTTAAATATCGTCAAGTCCAATCGGCCAGCACTCCGTCTCTACTTACAGCATCAGTTCAACGTGGTCGATGAATTTATGGTTCAGGTGAATGGCCAGCCAGTGGAAGTGTTGAAGTTGATCCAGTCTATCCACTAAGAAGGAATGGAGATTAATTGCTTCGCGTCGTTGGGGCGTAATCTGGCTTATCAATTCATGAATGCAAGGATGCCAATTTGGAAATAAAGATCAGAAGAAGTAAAGTGACCGACTATGTGCGAATGAAAGAATTCGATGAGTTTGCAGGCGATCGGCGAATGGATATGGAGCGTGGCGAACTATTTATAGCCGATCTGGGCTCAATCCCTTGCGTAGGATATTTGAAATTAACCAGTAATGAGTTTTTTAACAAGCCGCTGATCTCACTGGTGAATACGCATCCTGACTATAGAGGGAAAGGGATTGGCGCTGCGTTGATTCGGTCTGCGGTAGCACAGGCGGGTTGGCATAAGGTTTATTCAACAACCGAGGAAAGCAACACCCGGATGCAGTCCCTATTTGAATCGATTGGATTTGAGAAAGTCGGCACCATTTGCGACTTCAACTTCGATGGGGAAGCAGAGTGGGTCTATTGCTACACCGTTGACGGTAAATAATGCTTCTTTGGGGTGAACGACCATCGCGCGTATTTGCGAAGCTGCCTCTGTAAATCATGGTATTGAAATTGAGTTGGGGAAAATCATGAGCGTCATGAAAAGCTATGAGCCGCACAACTTACCGTTGTTGATCGATAACAATCAGCGGGCGTATGATCTATTTCTGGCGCAGTCCGATGTGATCTCGTTGAGAAAAAATGAAGATTATCTCCGTATTGAAAGCGCAAGCTGCGTGCCAATATTGAATGGGGTGCTGGCGGCGGACCTTAGTACGCCTGATGCCGAAAGTCGTATTGATGACATCTTGGCGATTCTTAAATCTCGACAAAAGAGCTTTTGCTGGAAAGTATGGTCTTCATCGAATTTGCCGGATTTGGGAAAAAGACTTCATTCTAAAGGACTCACCCTTGCTTCAGAATGTCCGGGGATGGCCGCTGAGCTTTCAGCGCTGGATCTTGATTCGAAACCGTTAGAGAAATTGACGATCAAGCCCGTGGATACGGAACTGGGGTTAAGAGAATGGATTGCGACCTTGTTTGATGGGTTTCAGTTCAACCGTGCATTGAGACCGATTTATCAGCAGATGCTAACCGATGCCGGCTTTCGTGATCCGGTCAAACATTATATCGGTGTTTATGATGGGAAGCCTGTTGCGACAGCGAGTTGTTTCTTCAGTGACGGGGTGGTTGGTGTGTATTGGGTCTCCACAAAGCCCGATTTCAGAGGCAAAGGAATCGCTCAGAAGATGATGCGCGTGATCTTGCGAGATGCCCTCCGTGATGGTTATCAAGTGGCTATTTTGCAGTCCTCGGAGCAAGGTTTTCCGCTGTATCAGAAGTTAGGATTCACACAGTTTTGTAAAAACATCCGCTATGAATGGCGGGTATAGATTCAGCCAGAACTCAGCAGTATTTTGAGTGCCGGGACGATTTTGGCCCGACACTTTCGAACAGGAGATTTTACATGGACAGGGCAGTTCAAACCCGATTTAACGATTATCCGCCAACCGTTCAACCTTTACTCGAAAACTTGCGGGCGCTGATTTATCAAATCGCCGAGGAATATGCGTTGGGGGAGGTTGAGGAAACGCTCAAGTGGGGAGAGCCGAGTTATACCGTCACTGCCGGGAGCCCTGTGCGCATCGACTGGAAACTGAAAACACCGCATCACTATTACCTCTTTTTTAACTGCCAAACCAAGCTGGTGGACACCTTTCGGGAACTGTATGGCGAGAGCTTGGTATTTCAGGGGAACCGGGCAATTGTCCTGAGTCTGTCTGAGCCGTTGCCGGAGCAAGCCATCAGGCATTGTCTGCAATTGGCGATGACTTATCACAAGATCAAACACCAGCCACTTCTGGGTGCATCCCCTTCAACGGTTATTTGATGCCCCGATTTAAGTTGAGTTACTTTTTGATGGCGCAGGACGCGCTCCGGCACACATAAAGCAGAATGGAAGCCTGAAGTGAGATGAAACGATGTTTAGTCGGTTTGATCGGTATCGCCGTCCTTGTGATTGCGGCATATATTTCATTTGGCCTGTATCGCAATGCGCTGTTGGCCACCAACATCGCCCACGGGAGTTATCCCAAATGTTTTGACGACCCGTCTCTTGTGCATCAAACGGTGAACGGGTGGGGGAGCGCTGCTGAGTTCGATATCCGGTTTGTCGCCCAAGGCAATGGCGACTGCTACGCCCCGAAATTTCCGTCGGTTGAAGTCTCGTCAGCAGCGGTGACGCATTGGCTTCATATCGTGACCACCACCGGACAGAAACAGCTCACCGGCAGGCATGCCTCATTTGGCGCCCAAGATGATCTCTGGACTTTTGTCGATGTCGGCGCGCAGGAAAAAAGAGATAAGAGTATTCCATTTTACAGTCTGGGTCCGGTGTTCAGAGACAATCCCGGATGGCAGGTCGCGCCGCATATGGATTTAAACTGGCAGGGAATGTTGTTTGGATTAACGGAACGTCATGGCGTGTTGTATCCGGTGGGCGGGGTTTCCTGGGGTTTTCATTTGGCGCCGTGGGCGCTATTGCCTGCTGCAATAACACCGCTCTCGCTGGATCCGCAAGCATGGCTGAATGTGGTCGATTTACTGAATCAGGAATATCCGGATTATCAGTTTAGCCGGGAAGTTGTAACGATCCATGCTGAACCTTCAAGCTAACGCGTTGAAGTTAATTTATTTTCTGGAGGTTGCTGGATCTCATGGTGCCTGTTTATTTGCACAGTATTCGTGTGTATGATTATCCGCCTGAACAAGGAGTGATCAATCATGACATTAAATATTGTTGAACAATTACCCAGTGCAGAAATGTTCTGTGCATTACGAGTGAAAGCCGGCCTGTCCGCAAAATCCCTGCAGGCGGCAACCATCGGATTACCGAATTCCTTGTATGGTGTTTCAATTTACGATGGCGAAGCCCTTGTTGCGATGGGGCGTGTCGTCGGTGACGGCGCCTGTAATTTTGAGGTGGTGGATGTAGCGGTGGACCCGCACTATCAGGGACAAGGCTTGGGGCGGCAAATCATGATGCATATTGACGGCTATCTGGCTTCCGTGGCCCTTGAGGGGTCTTATGTTTCCATGATTGCGGACGAACCGGTGTTTTATGAAAAACTGGGATACAGAATGGTTGCGCCGTCGAGCCATGGGATGACGAAGAAATTTGTGCCGAACTTGCCATCGTCCTGATTGGCGAGTGCGGCGTTCCGGTCAGTACCAAACAAGGAAGTCAAATGAGAATTGTGAAAGCATCCCGGGCAGAAATAGTCCAAGTGTCGGCTTTGTTCGATGGTTACCGTCAGTTCTATGAACAGGCACCAGACCTCGACGCGGCCACGACTTTTATTGAAGCACGTTTAGAACATCAGGATTCGGTGATCTTTCTGGCGTTGGCAGACGATGGTGAGCCGCTGGGCTTTGTTCAGCTGTATCCGTCGTTTTCATCAGTGGCGATGAAAAGCATGTGGTACCTCAACGATTTATTTGTGGCGGATTCGGCCCGCGGCCAGGGGGTCGCCCGGGCTTTACTCAAGCATGTCGAGTCCTTTGCTAAGGAGACTGGGGCGCTGACGGTGAAATTAGCCACTGCGGTATCGAACGTAAAGGCGAAGGCACTTTATGAATCGGAAGGCTATGTGAAGGTGACGACTTTTGATCACTATACGCAGCGTGTCAAATCAGCCTGATTCTCATGCCGAACGGAGAATAAAACAGCCAGCTTGACGCTGGCTGTTTTTATTTTCGGCGTATGGATATGGTTAAAGCGCACCCGGTAAATCGCTAATAAACATCTTCCGTTTTCTCCCGCGAAACTTCTTTCGGTTTTTCCAGTTGCTGGTGGTGACTGGGTTTATAGACAAACCGACGGCGCTGAATTTTCTGATGTTGATCCCGACCCAGCATCAGCAAGCAAGGGGTGAGGATCAGGGTCAGCAGGGTCGCGAAGGTCAAACCGCCGGCAACCGCCGTGGCCAGCTGCGACCACCATTGGGTACTCGGCGCGCCGAATTCCACTTTCCGGCCGATCAAGTCGATGTTCATTTCCAGAACCATCGGTAGCAGCCCGAGAATTGTGGTGATGGTGGTCAACAGCACCGGGCGCAAACGTTGGGCACCGGTGTGCATGATCGCCACGGTTTTCTCGTAGCCCTGCTTACGAAGTTGGTTATAGGTGTCAATCAACACGATGTTGTTGTTGACCACAATCCCGGCCAGTGAGATCACCCCGATCCCGGACATAATGACGCCAAACGGCCGCTGGAAAATCAGCAATCCGAGGAAGACGCCCACGGTTGAGAACAGCACCGCACTCAGGATCAGAAAAGCCTGGTAGAAGCTATTGAACTGAGTGACCAGGATCAGCCCCATCACGGCCAGCGCTACGACAAATGCAGTTTGCAGGAATTGCTGGGAGGCCGCCTGTTCTTCGTTCTGCCCGCGAATTTCAACCGTCACACCAGCTGCAATCGGCATTTGATCAAGGGCTGCCTGAATGTTGGGGATTTCCAGGCTCAGGTTGAAACCCGGTGCCATATCCGCCATCACCTGAACTACCCGCTTTCCGTCTATCCGGCTGATGGTATGTTGCTTCGGTGACGGCGTGATGCTGGAGAAGTTGGTGATCGGCACCAACCCGTACTGGGTTTTGATCCGCAATTCGTTGAACTGACCGATATCCCGTTTATCTTGCGGATAACGGACCAGGATATCGACTTCTTCGTCGGTATCGTTGGGCAGGTATTCGCCGATTTTTAACCCGTTGGTGACGAACTGAACCGTGTTGCCGACCAGGGTGGCATCCCCGCCGAAGCGGGCGGCATCATCCCGGGCGATATTAATCTCCCAGTCGATCCCCGGTTTGTTGTCTGAGTCAGAGATATTGGTAAACGCGGGCTGGGACTCGATCCAGCGGCGGACCTGCTGAACGGTCTGCGACATCTCAGCGCTGTTGGTGCCGCTGACCTCAATTAACAGATCATGCTCACTTGGTGGTCCGGCATCCGGGGAGGTAAATTCCAGCTCAATCCCGGCCAGATCGGCCGTTTTCTCCCGTAGCTCAGCAATGATGTCTTTAATCGGCGGGCGGTATTGCCAGTCAAGCGGGTTGATCTGGATATGGCCGATTTGATCATCCCCTCCGGTTCGGGTGTAGACGCTGCTAATCCCCTCGGTGCCGATTACGCGGGCCTCGACTTGTTGCATCAACAGATCTTTTTCATAGATGGACAAATCGCCCTGTGAACGAGCCTTAATCGTGAAGTGCGGTGGATCGACGTCCGGGAAGAAAACCACGCCCAGTCCGGCCTTGGCATAGGCGACAGCGACCACAACGGTAAAGGCTAATGCTCCCAGTAAGATCTTCACCGGATGGCGGAGCGCCAGATTCAGGCTGTTGAGGTAGAGCCGGGTGAGGCCAGTCGCTTGGTCAAACTGACCGTTCTCCACAGCAATTTGCCGCTGTTGCTGTTTCGGGCTGATATATTGCGGCTTGCCGAACACACTGCCGAGCACCGGCACGAACAGCATGGCCATGACCAGAGACGCACTCAGGGTCGCGATGAGCGTGAGTGGCAGGTAGCGCATGAACTCCCCGGTGGTATCCGGCCAGAACAGCATGGGCGCAAAGGCTGCCAGGGTGGTCGCGGTTGAGGCCGTGATCGGCCAGGCCATGCGTTTGGCTGCTTCCTGGTACGCCTGTTTGCGCGGAATGTTCTCCTGCATTCGCCGGTCGGCATATTCGGTGACCACGATGGCGCCGTCGACCAGCATCCCGACCGCCATGATCAGCGAAAACAGCACCACAATGTTGATGGTCACGCCGCTCACGGCCAGGACCAGCAAACCGGTGAGGAAAGAGCCGGGGATCGAGATCCCGACCAGCAGTGCCGTGCGGGCACCGAGGATCGCCAGGATCACGATCACCACCAAGATGATCGCCGACAGGATGTTGTTCTGGAGATCCACCAACATGGTTTTGACATCCTTGGATTGATCCAGGGTGTATTCCACCAGCAGGTTATCGGGCCAGTCATCTAACTGCTGGGCTTCCGCCATCACCGCTTTGACAATGTCGACCGTCTCAATGATGTTTTCCCCGGCCCGTTTTTTCACATCCAACACCACTGCGGGTTGGCCGTTCAGGCGGGCAAAGCTGTCGGGATCACGAAATGCCCGGCGCACGGTGGCGATGTCTCCGAAGGTGATCACGGTGTTGCCTTCGACTTTGATCGGCAACTCGAGAATATCTTTCAGGGAGTCGAAGACGGAAGGGACCTTCACGGAGAAACGGCCGTATCCGCTGTCGATATAACCGGCGGCGACCACCCGGTTGTTCCGGGCCACCAGGTTGAATACGTCAGCCTGATCCAGGCCGTAGCTTTCCATCAGTAGGGGTTCAACCACCACTTCGACGACATCTTCCCGGTCTCCGGCAATATCGACTTCCAATACCTGGCGATAACTCTCCAGCTCATCCTGAAGTTTGCGGGCGATCTGGACGATAGTCCGCTCGGGGACGGTACCGTAGAGCACCATGGACAAGACCGGGTCAAAACTGGCGATGGTGATCTCTTTGACTTTCGGCTCGTCACTGTCGCTGGGCAGTTTCACCTTGGCCAGATCCACCGCCTCGCGCACATCGGTCAGGGCCTCTTCGATATCGATCCCGGCATTGAATTCCAGAACAACCGAGGCATAGCCTTCGGCTGCGGTGGCTTCCATTTCTTTGATGCCTTCAATGGTGCGCAGTTCTTTCTCCAGCGGACGTACCAGTAGCCGCTCGGCATCTTCCGGACTGATCCCTTCATGGGTGACCGAGGTGTAAATGACCGGGATCGTAATGTCGGGGTTTGATTCTTTGGGCATCAAGCGATACATGATGGCCCCGGCGATCAGAATGAGGATCAGCAGGGTGATCATGGTTCGGGAGCGGCTGAGCGCCGCATCGATTAACGTCAGCATTACTTCGCCTCCGCCTGTCGTACCGGGATCACGCTTTCACCATCACGAACGAATCCCTGGCCCACAGTGATCACCGACACTTGCTTGCCGACGCCGTCGAGCCAGATGCCGTCAGGCTCGACTTTGACGATTGAAATCGGTACGAAGCTGACTTTGTTGTCATCAGCCAGCGTTTTGATCCCTAAGTTACCGGCTTCATCGAGCGCCAGCATGGAAGGGCTGACTTTGATGGCTTCCAGGGTATCCAGTACCAGCTCGACACTGGCGCTGGCACCAGCGTTCAGGCGCATGTCCGGGTTGGGGATTTCAATTTCAATAGCAAAGGTGTTGGTTTGCGGGTCGGCCACCGAGGCCTGATACCGCAGTTCCCCCTTGGTTTTCGCGCCATCCACCAGGGTAATATTGGCATCCAGTCCGCTCCGGATGTTCTGGATGTGGCGTTCGCTGACATCTGCGCTAATCACCAGCGGGTTGAGATCGACGATGGTCGCGACCGGATCGCCTATGCCGAGGTAATCGCCTTTCTCAACCAGCAATTTTTCGATAATCCCGTCAAAAGGCGCGGTGATGACGGTATCTTCCAGCGCCAGTTCCAGGTTGCGAACCGTGGCCTTGGCTTCAATCAGTGCTGCTTCGGCCTGGCTCAGGGCAACTTCGCCTTGCAGTCCTTTGGCGCGCAGCGAGCGTGAGGCGTTGAACTCTTTCTCTCGAACCCGAAGCTGCGCCTGGGCCCGTTTCAGTTGCAGCTCACGGTCGGCTTTGTCGAGCCGGAGCAGCGGCTGGCCTTCAGTGACGCGTTGCCCTTTGCGGATCTGGAGGGATTCCACTGCGCCAGCCACCTGGGCTGCCAGGGTCGCTTCGCGATCCGGCGCCGTGCGACCATAGAGGACGATGACTTTTTGTGTCGGGCTGGCCTGAAATTGTTCCACCACAACTTTTGCCAGCGGCGGCGCCGAGGACTGTTGCGTGTCTTTGGCACTCTCTGGTTTTTCGGCATCAACCGTCGTACGTCCGCTGAGAAGCCAGAGGGCGATGATCAGGATAACAAACAGGGAGATAATCCAGGGTTTTCTGGAGAGCACTTTTTTTAACGGCAACATCAGCAACTGTCCTTGTGGAAGATACGGCGCGGGCATACGCGGCACAGATTATTGTTAGTTTACAGCCTGACTGTCGACCTTGATAAGGTATTCAAGTTGCTTATGTGTTTTGTTTCATTTGTTTTTTTGCGTGATGTCTCAAATATTGTGAGATGAAAATTAACAGTGAGCGGGCGTTGGTCGCCATTCAGGGCTGAGGCATTCTTGAGTATGCAAAATGATGAAGGAACATATCACGATCTCTGTCTCCTCGGCGCATGGTTCCAGACACTTCCGGGTCGGGAAAAAAATCCGTCATGGCGTATGGGGCACCGGGGTGCTGGCGTTAATCTCCGGTATATTCGCAGTGGGCACCATTCTGTATCTGCAGACGGCGCTGGAGGCAGCGACAGAGAAACAACAGGCGTTGGCGCAACAGTCCCGTGAGGTTCTCGACCAACTGGCCGAGTTGCAGCAGCAACGGGCCGATTTGGAGGGGGCGCTGGACGACAAGGATTTGCGCTTAACTCTGGTGTCAGAGCGCCTGGATCAGTTGGAGCTGGTTCTCGGGGGCGATTCCGGGGGGCTGAAAACGCTGGAGGATCGGCTGGATGTGGCTGCGATTAATTCGGTGGTGCGAAGAATTGTGCTCGATACGCTGCCCAGCGGCTCGCCGGTGAAAGATGCCAGACGCTCTTCACGATTTGGTGTACGCAAGCACCCGGTGACCGGGCTGAAGCGAATGCACCAGGGACTTGATTTTGCCGTGAATACCGGTACGCCGGTATATGCGCCGGCCGATGGTGTGGTGTCGGCGGTCCGACCGAGCCAGAAGGGTTCGGGCAACTACTTGCGACTGCGACATGCATTTGGATTTACCTCTTCCTATTCCCACCTGAAAAAATTCGCTGTCCGCAATGGTGACTTTGTCAACAAAGGGGACTTGATTGCCTATTCTGGCAATTCCGGGCTTTCTTCCGGTCCTCATCTGCATTACGAAGTTCGGTTTGTCGGTCGGGCATTGGATCCGGCACCGTTTGTGGACTGGGAAATGGATAACTTTGAACAGATATTTGAGAAAGAGAGGAACGTGAAATGGGTTTCTTTAATAAACAAGGTGACGCAGCGGGTCAGTCTGCAGGTACAACTCTCATCGCAGAAGGATGCTTTATCCAGGGAGAGCTCCAGTTAGCGTGTAATATGCAGGTTGACGGAATGATCGAAGGGAAGATCTGCCTGGAGAAAAACCTTATGGTCAGTCGTAAAGGCCGACTGAAAGGGGAGATTCAGGCTGACAAAATTGTGGTGAACGGTTTGGTCGAAGGCACCTGCCGGGCCAACGTGATGGAAATCCTTGAAAACGGGGTGGTCTCCGGCACGATTTACTGTGACAACCTAAGCATTGAGCGGGGGGGAAAGTTCCTGGGCACCACCCATGCGACTGAGCAGGAGCAGGTGGTGGCACTGATCCCGAAAGAAAAAGCTGTGAATTCCAAATCCTGATCAAACTGTTGATAATGCTCGTTTTATAGAAGTTTGAACTTGTTCTATCCTAGCAGTTACAGTCATTCACCAAAGCGTCCGCCGCTGATTTAACGGGGTGGCGCGATGCTTCTGGTGTTGCATTTGATGATGATTGAAGGAAGAGCAGGGCTGCGAATGGCAGAAACGAAAAGAGATCGCAGGTTGAAGCAGCTCCATGCGCTTCTGGCGGGTCGGGAAAAGATACATTTAAAAGAGGCAGCCCAACAACTGGGGGTGTCTGAAATGACCATTCGGCGGGATTTCAGCGACCCCTGCGAGCTGGTGAGTCTGATTGGCGGGTATATCGTCAGCAAGCCAAGAAATCAGCCGGGCGGTCGCTATATCTTGCAGGAGGAGACCGGGAATCACGTCCAGGAAAAGCAACTGATTGGCTCCATGGCTGCGGCTTACGTGGCCGAAAATCAGACCATTTTCTTTGATAACGGGACGACCAATATTCACTTGATTGCGGCGATTGACGAGCAGATCTCGTTTACCGGGGTCTGTTTTTCCCTCAATACGTTTATGGCCTTGAAAAAAAAGGCCAACTGTACCGCGATTCTGTGTGGCGGGGAGTATGATCCCCAGCACGACAATTTTTACCCGCTCGGGGATCAGAGCGAAATCGATAACCTGCGGTTTGATTTGATGTTTGTCTCTGCGGCCGGGGTGGATGTGGCCATGGGGATCACCTGTTATTCCTACAAAGAGCTGCCGTATAAGCGAAAGGCTATTCGCCAATCGCGGCAAAAAATTCTGCTGGCGGATCACAGCAAACTGGGTACCGTGAAATCGGCGTTTGTTTGTGATTTGAAGCAAATGGATCAGTTTATTTGCGATGCGGATATTCCGCTCGCTTACCAGGAGTGCGTCCTTGGTTCCGGAGCGCAGTAAGCCTTACTTCACCGATGTCGTCGGGTTTTGACCGCTTTACTGCGGGAGGTGTAAGCAAAAAAAAGAGGCCGGAAGTCGGCCTCTTTGCGTGATGGGATTTGCTCCCTTGTCTTGCTTAACGTGGCTTAGCGCTTATTACGGCGTAGGAAGCCAAGGCCCAGCATCGATAGCAGACCAAACAGGCCGAATGAACCGCCGCTGCCGTCATATGGCTGAACAGTGGTTTTCGGGGTCAGCGAATCACGTTTAATGACGGTGACCTGCATGGTGCGAGTCGCTTCTGTTGTAGCCGCTTTGGTCAGCGGGTTGACCAATTCCATGGTTACCGTGTAATCACCTGGCTTGATGCCGTTGACATCAAACATCACGGTCTGGTCGCCGCTCTCTTTCAGGGTGACTGACGGCAGCGCTACGTTGGTCATGTCCGCCGGTGCCGGGGAGAACGAAATCTTGGCAATTTGCCCCGCTGTTCCGCCTTTCACCGGGTAGGCCACTTCGATTCGGTCACTCTTACTCGCCAGGATCACACGCTCGCCTGCGGTTTCACCGTAGCCATAACCCAGGGCGATAATCGCGGAATCATGGTCAGAAGAGCGGAATGCATTGGCACTGTAGAGGCGGTCGATAACCGTTGAGCTGCCCTTGTTCTTATGCTTGTAATCAAACAGTGGCGACTCGGAAGAGTTAATATGCCAGTCGGTGGCATCCAACAGTTTGGTTTCCAGGGTTTTGGTGATCAGGACATGATCCAGAGAGCCGATTTCATCATTGAACGAATAGCTCCAGCTGGTACGTTTATTGGCTTCATCTTTCAGGGATACGGCATTGATATAACCATAGCCTTTGGTGATGACGCCACCGTTCTCACCAAACTGAGGCTTATAGCCAATGAAAGTATCGCGAGCGGCTTTCAGGGTTTTCCCGGCAGGGATTGTTGTCAGCACCAGCATCGGGTCTTCCTGAGCGTAAGAGTTCATGTCGCCCATGACGACTCGATCGCCACCGATTTTAGCCATTTCTTTACCTAGGTGATCAGCGGCTGCGACCCGGAAGTTTTCGCAAGAGCCCTGGAAGTCATCATCTTTGACATCGTCTTTTGCCGGATCAAAGTTGTCCCATTTCTCCCAGCCCTGCCAGTCTTCCCAACAAGTTGAACCTTTGGATTTCAGGTGGTTGACGGCCACGGTCAGTTTCTTACCGGTATTGTTCACCCAGAAGGTGGCAGCCACGGTATCACGCTGGTAGTTCTTACCGCTCTCACGGATTTCGCCTTTGCTGTCGACGATTGCAGCGCCGTTCTCATCGGTGATCATCGGTGCCTTCTGGTATGGCATCGGGATGACTTTCGAGAATTCCAGCGTCACCTTGCTCGGGCGGTAGAGCAGGCCGGATGAAATCGCATCGCCGCCGATGGCGTCCAGGTCGTCCAGCAGGGCGTTGCCGTCAGAGTCGAAACCAACGAAAACATACTTGTTTTCAATCGAGTTCTTGCCATGGCGCGCAGAGTAGCGTTCGTCGGTGTATTTCTCGTTTACTGCGTTGACCAGCTCCGTGATGGCGCTGTAGTCGCCAAAACCGTTGTTTTCGATTTCCATCAGGCCGATGATATCGGCATCCAGGCCATAAATGGCTTCAACAATTTTATCTCTCTGCTTGGTGTATTCAATCTCACTCTTGGCGCCCCGGTTATCCCCGTGCTGGTTATCCGCGCCGCCGTATGGCGAGTTGAAAAAGTTCAGCACGTTTTGGGTTGCAATTCGGATTGGGAATTGCTCGAACGTGGTTTCATCGTTCAGCTCGGGTGAGGAGGTCCGCGGCGTATTGCGGATAATGTAAGGATTCGTGTTGCCATCAGGTAACTTTCCAGGCTGGATAGCGAGCTCAATATTATTGGTTGGGACAAGACGGAACTCACCTTTTTTGTAGGTGATCATCCCTTCCAGGCCGACAATACTGTCATTTACCCGAATGTAGTCCTTGTGCGGGTTATCCTGGAATTTCGGGTAATACGGGATTTCGCCGCTTGGCGCTTTCTGGTCGCTATCGACGAACAGGCGGAAGTTACGGTTCTGGCTGGCCTGAAGTTGCGATTCCACGCTGCCCGCGACATGGTGCTGATTCGGCTGCATGTTCGGACGGGTGTAAGCCAGCACCATATTGTCTCGGCGGCTGTCATAGTCGTAGCTGAAGGTCCGCGACACTCGCATGTCCTGGTCGCCTTCTTGGCTGGCATCCATATCTTTCGGCAGCTTGACCTTCATGCCTTCAAAACGCTCCAACGTGGCGCGGAAGTCCTCTTTGTCTGTTGTGATGCGGGTCAGATCAACAGCTGCTGGCGCGGTGGTGCTGTCATCCACCACTTCCCACTGATCATCTGTCGGCAGAATCTGTGTCAGGCCATAAGCTTCCTCAACTTTACCAATCACACAAACGGTTTTGCCGACCAGGCTTTCATCCACATAAGCCTTTGTGGCGACAAAAACGCCGTCTGAAGTCAGTTCATTGCCATCGCTTTGATACAGATAGAAGCCTTTCATCAGGCTGCTGCCCACCGCGCTGACTACGCCATCAATTTGATATTCGCTGTCGCTGATATATTTACCGTCGGCAAGCAGCGGCGAGCGGAATCCCGCCCCCTGGATTTCGCCAATTGTTTTGGTTTCAAACTTACCACTGGCATCTGTACATGGGGTCGGGACAGGGGGTTGATCAGAAAGGGTCGGATCGCCCAGGCCTGAGAAATCATCCTTTGCTAACTGTGCCCAGTCGCCACCCTTATAAGTTGCGCTCGGCATGGTGGCGGTTTTCACGCGGCGAAGGGTTTTGTCAGCGCCCCAGAAATTGCCTTTTACCCCAATGATATCGTGAACCTGAGTCGCATCATTGGCGTTTGCCAGTAAGACGGCATCATCACCATTGAAATTTAATGAGTTAAACTTAATTTCAGTGTAAGAGCCGGTGAGTACAAGAGTGCTGTTATTTGTTGTCACCGCGTCCTTTAGATCTTGACTGGCGGCACCATTGACAATAACCACAGATTTATTTGCCGGAACTGTGATGCCTTTTAAAATTGGATTTTTGTTCTTATCCTGTACCGGATTCGTGTGCTGGCCATCGGAATAGTAAAGTGCAATGGTGTCGTCAAAGGTAAAGTCGATATTTCCGAGGTTGGTCAGTTCAATGGCTTTGTTATTAGAAGAGCCTTCGACATACTCGGAAATAATAATATCGTTGATATCCGCCAGCACAGGGGCGGAGAGGGCGGTGGCAATGGCCGCAGAGAGGACAGTAATTTTCTTATTCATTGTGAGTTCTCATTCGTCAGTCGCAGATAGCGTATTCACAAAATGTTTAGAAGTAGACACGGGCGTAGGCGTAGGCATCCTGGGCCGCTTCGCCGACGTTACCTTCGATCGCGATCACCGAGGAGCGGGTTGGCTTGAAGTTCACGCCCAGGGTGCCCCAGGTACGGCTGTTGCCCCAGTCGGTGTTCTTACCGTCCCAGAATTCACTGTCCGCTTCCCACTTCTCATAAGATTCGTAGTTTGCCGAACCCACAAATTCCCATTGTTCGGTCAGAATGTATTTGGCAGAGACCAGCGCACCCTCGTTCTTTAAGGTCTGGTAGTCGTTAAAGGCGTAAACCTTGTTGTTCGGGTCCGTTGCATCAACGGTTGTTTTCGACTGGGCAATATCTTCTTCTTCGTAGAAGGCATTGAGGCCGAACAGCAGGCTGTCGGTCAGGGCAAAGCGCATACCAAAGCCGACGAGTCGCTGCTCACCATATTTCGATTCGCCTTCAGAGCCGGCACGACCTTCCAGCCCCACCACAGCAGAGAAGCGGTCGCCGAAGTAGCCAAGATAACCGTTCACCACGTCACCCAGCAGGGCACCGGAAGACGACTGGGCGTTGTAACTGTATGAGGTACCCAGTTTCACGCTGCCATAAGTCCCTTCATATTTGACGGTGGCATCCTGATCGCCTGCTTCACCGGTTTCGACCGTGGTGTCAAACGTAAAGTCGCCCCACTTGTCGTAGTCGTCGAAGGCGGTGTCGGTCAGGCCGAATTCAACGTAGTGGTAGTCATTCAGGATGTAGCCCAGGTACAGCTTGTCGATGCTGAGCACCATATCGCCGGAGCCGTAGGCCCAGTTTTCACGCTCGTAGTCGACTTCAAGGCGGTACTGAAGATCGCCGTTGTTGCCTTTAACCCCGAGTGTGGCGAATGAATCGTCAATGTAGCCCTGATCGGCATAGAACTCGCCGTATTCGTAGTTGGCACCGAAGTGTCCGCCAACGCCGACTTCACCATACAGGTTCATGGCATTACCTTGCTCGTCCTGGTAGATCTTGGCTGCATGTGCGCTGGATGCGCAGAGCAGGGCAGAAACGAGTGCCGCAAGTTTGGTTTTGTGAGCCGTTGTCATTTTCATTATTTGACCTTAGAAAGTGTTAGATTTTTAACATTGAATCGCAAATAACTGTTTATATGCTCACACTTAGAGTAATTACTCGCAATCGGTTGCTTTTGGAATTGTGATAACTGTCAACAATATGCCTTTGTAGAATAGAAACCATGTGATTACATTCTGTTTAAAATGTGATTATTTTCACGCAACTAACATCAGTCGATGGCCATCTGATGACGGCATCGTTACGTAGACATGGCATGGCTATGCACTGAAGCAGAGATGAAATTTCGTGGAATGGCGGAAGCGACACTACTATTGATGGAGCACCCTCTTTTTAGTTGTGGAAAACGATGAAGATTTTCTGTCTTGGCGGTTGTGAAACGGTCACGGGATCGAAATTCCTGGTGGAAACCCAAACCACCCGGATTCTGGTCGATTGTGGTTTGTATCAGGGGTACAAATGGTTGCGTCGGCGGAACTGGCAGCCGCAACTGTTTGATATCGATAAATTGGACGCCATTGTGCTGACCCATGCGCATTTGGATCATTCCGGTTTTATTCCGGTGCTCTATAAGCGCGGGTACCGGGGACCGGTGATTACGCACAGTGCGACGAAAGAGCTCTGCGGGATTTTGTTGGCCGATAGTGGACACTTGCAGGAAGAAGATGCGAATTTTTATCACAAGCATCAGCTAAGTAAGCACGAAAATCCGGAGCCACTCTATGATCGGCCGACCGCGGAAGCGTCGATGGCGCTGTTTCAGTCGGTCAATTACGAGGAAACATTCGAGGTCGGGGATATTCGGCTTCGACTGCAAAATGCCGGACATATTCTCGGTGCGGCCAGCGTGATCCTGCAGGCGGAAGGCAAGGTGATCGGATTCTCCGGAGATGTCGGGCGCCCGGATGACATTCTGATGCGCCCGCCGGAACCGCTGCCGACTCTGGATATGTTGTTTCTGGAGTCCACATACGGGAACCGGCGGCATGATGCAGGCGATCCGATGACCGCACTGGCCGATGTGGTGAATCGTACGGCGCAGAAGGGGGGAACCCTGCTGATCCCCAGCTTCGCGGTCGGGCGTGCTCAAACTTTGCTGCACATGTTATCGCGACTGATGGCCGACAAGCGGATCCCCAAACTACCGACTTACCTTGACAGCCCGATGGCGATTGATGTGTCCGATATTTACTGCCGATACGCAGTGGAGCATAAGCTGAATCCGGATCAATGCCATGCAATGTGCAACGTCGCAGTGTTCACCCGCACGGTGGATGAATCGAAGATGATTGCTGAAAAGCAGGGACCGATGATTATTATTGCCGGTAGCGGCATGGTCACTGGCGGGCGGATTCTGCATCACATGAAGCAGCGATTGTCGGATCACCGTACCACCGTTTTGTTTGTCGGTTACCAGGCCGGGGGGACCCGCGGCGCCAAAATGCTGGAAGGTGCCGAGCACATTAAAATCCACGGGGATTGGGTCGCAAACAAGGCCGAAGTTGAAGTGATCGAAGGTTTGTCGGGGCACGGGGATTATGTCGATATCATCACGTGGCTGAAACGTTCTTCTTTACGCCACAACACCCCCATCCAGCTAATTCACGGCGACCCGGATGCCCTCGAAGGGATGCGGGATCACTTGCAACAAACGACCAAGTACCGGGTCGATATTGCCGGATACCAGAGCATTGTGACCATTTAACCGGAGATCAGGGACGCGGGTGAGCCCGTGTGGGGCATACATCAAGGATGCTGTTGAGATCCGATGGGTCATGGATAACCACAACATGAGGTGCCGAACCGTATGGAGAAGAAGCATCTGCTGACTGCAATGAAAATGGGGATTGATACTCACCAGGAGCCGGTGGTCTATATGCGGAGTGACTGTCATATCTGTCGCGCCGAGGGGCTGGTGGCCAGCTCCAGGGTTGCGGTCGAATCGGATGGGCAGGTGATTATTGCGACACTGAATGTGGTGGCGAAGCACGTGATGCCGCACCATCATATCGGTTTTTCTGATGTAGCCTTTCAACGCCTGGGGGTTGCCAATGGCGATCAGGTCCAGGTGAAGCATGTTCCCTTAGTGCCCTCACTGAGCGCGTTGCGGAAGAAAATTTATGGCCATGAACTCAATGATCGGGATATCCGCTCCATCATTTCGGACATCCGGGCTCACCATTACAGTGATATCGAGATTGCCAGCTTTCTGACAGCTTGTGCCGGTCAGCGGCTGAGTTCCATTGAGATTATTGCGCTGACGCGTGCGATGGTCGATTGCGGCAAACGGCTGACATGGCCGGGGCATGAGCGGGTCTTTGATAAGCACTGTGTCGGCGGGCTGCCGGGTAATCGGACGACACCCCTGGTGGTTGCGATTGTCAGTGCCGCCGGATTGGTGATCCCGAAAACCTCCTCGCGGGCAATCACGTCACCTGCCGGAACGGCAGATACTATGGAAACTCTGACGACGGTGGATCTGAAACTGACACAGTTACAAACCGTGGTGGAGCAAACCGGCGCCTGTCTGGCCTGGGGTGGGGCAGTGAGCCTGAGTCCGGTAGATGAAGTGTTGATCCGGGTAGAGCGGGCGCTGGATCTGGATGGTGAAGGACAACTGATTGCATCGGTGCTGTCGAAAAAAATTGCTGCTGGTTCTACCCATGTGTTGATCGATATTCCGGTCGGCGAGACGGCTAAAGTACGGAACCAGGAGGATGCCTATCGGCTGGCGGAGCTCTTCCCGTTGGTCGGTTTGGCGCTCGGCCTGAATGTTCGCTGCGTGATCACCGATGGTAGTCACCCGATTGGGTTGGGCATTGGTCCGGCGGAGGAAGCCCGGGAGATCCTGGCCATCCTTAAAGGCGACGTCGGGCCGACCAGTGAGCTCAGGACACGGGCGCTACAGTTGTCAGCTGAGCTGCTCGACTTTGCGTTTGGTGAGGGGCTGGATGCCGCGTTGGCTCAGGCTACCCAGCTTCTGGATAGCGGGGCTGCCTGGGCGCAGTTTGAACGAATTCTTCAGGCGCAAGGCCCGGTAAAAATCCCACCGACAGCAAAACATCAGCAGGTTCAGTATGCCCGGCGCAGTGGCAGGGTGTTGCGGATTGATAATCGTCGCCTGGCCCGGTTAGCGAAGTTGGCCGGGGCACCGAATGAAGCCAGCGCAGGCCTGCGGTTTCATGTGTCTGTGGGGGATTGGGTCGAGGAAGGGGCGCCGCTGTTCACCCTGTTGACGCAAAGCCTGGGCGAGCGGGATTATGCTTTGGCGTACTACCGGGAAAATTTGGATATGTTTGTGATTACAGATGGCTTGTAATGGAGGTGGCCCATGGTCGACGAAATGGCACAGGTGCATCAGCAGCAGAATCATCCGGTGTTGTTTGCGTTGACACCGCATCCGTTAGCCCGGAGCTTGTGTCAGCAACTGCCGGCACAACCGGGGCAGCTCGCCTCCCGGCGCTTCCCGGACGGCGAGTCTTACCTGCGTGTGGAAAGCGATGTCAGCGGGCGGCCTTGTATCATTCTGGCAGACCTGTCCCGGCCGGATGACAAGTATTTGCCGATGATCTATCTGGCGGCGACCTTGCGTGAACTCGGTGCAACAAGTGTGGGGCTGGTTGCGCCTTATCTTTGCTATATGCGCCAGGATCGCCGATTTATGCCGGGAGAAGCCGTGACTTCACGTATTTTTGCCGGGCAACTGTCCCGGGAGGTGGACTGGCTGATCACCGTGGATCCACACCTGCACCGTTATCAATCCCTCGATGAGATTTATACGATTCCCAGCCGGGTACTGCATGCCACATCACTATTGACGGCGTGGTTGGCGACAAGGGAACAGTTGTTGCTGATTGGGCCGGATCAAGAAAGCCACCAGTGGGTGTCGGATGTTGCAAAACAAAGTGGTCACCCGTTCGTGATTGGCACCAAGTTACGCCGTGGGGATCGGGATGTTCAGGTTACGCTGCCGGATCTGCGTCCATATCAGGGTCGAACAGCGGTGATCATTGATGATGTGATTGCCAGTGGTGAAACTTTGCTGAAAACCGTCGATGCCTTACAGGCACAGGGACTCGGAACCATCGACTGCGCGGCCATTCACGGTATTTTTGCCGACAGCTCGGATCAACGATTGTTGGACAAAGGGGTACACCAGCTGGTGACGACCAACTCGATTCCATATGCCGGACCGCAGCTGGATTTGACGGCTTTGTTGCTGGCGCCCATTCGAGAATATGTAGTCCGATAGATTGTTTCGAGGAAATCTGATCCGATAAAACTTGGCTGAGAAAGCAGGTTGGCAGTGACGTCGGGATACAAAAAAGCCTGTTCCGGAGAACAGGCTTTTCAATCTCTTTCGAGAGAAATGGTGCGTCTGAGTGGACTCGAACCACCGACCCCTACCATGTCAAGGTAGTACTCTAACCAGCTGAGCTACAGACGCAAATTTTGTTGCAGTATTTCGAAACGTTCTGGTTTAACGTTCAAAATTGGTACGACCGAGTGGACTCGAACCACCGACCCCCACCATGTCAAGGTGGTGCTCTAACCAGCTGAGCTACGGTCGTATTGTTTGTCATGTACCGCGTTTTATCGATAAAAACCGAAAGGTCGGGGCATGTTAATTTGGTGCGTCTGAGTGGACTCGAACCACCGACCCCTACCATGTCAAGGTAGTACTCTAACCAGCTGAGCTACAG
Source organism: Photobacterium sp. MCCC 1A19761 (assembly GCF_037389125.1). NCBI lineage: Bacteria > Pseudomonadati > Pseudomonadota > Gammaproteobacteria > Vibrionales > Vibrionaceae > Photobacterium > Photobacterium sp. MCCC 1A19761. The sequence goes on along the minus strand of NZ_JAZGTF010000002.1, from coordinate 58,694 downwards.
ACGCAGATTTTGTTTCAGTATTTCGAAACGTTCTGGTTTAACGTTCAAAATTGGTACGACCGAGTGGACTCGAACCACCGACCCCCACCATGTCAAGGTGGTGCTCTAACCAGCTGAGCTACGGTCGTATTGTTTATGATGCACCGCATTTGTCGACATAAATCGAAAGGGCAGGGCATTCTTAATTTGGTGCGTCTGAGTGGACTCGAACCACCGACCCCCGCCATGTCAAGGCGATACTCTAACCAGCTGAGCTACAGACGCAGATTGTTCACAGTTTATCGAATATTCTGGTTTGATATTCAAAATTGGTACGACCGAGTGGACTCGAACCACCGACCCCCACCATGTCAAGGTGGTGCTCTAACCAGCTGAGCTACGGTCGTATCACTGAACTGTCATGTTCCTGAGAACAAGGTGGATATTAAACACTTCATGATGGGGGCGCAAGTGCAACTATCCATAAAAACTGAAAAAAGCGCGTGTTTGCTTACTGTTTATGCAAAGCGCCAGCCAAATCAGCAATAACAGCCTCCAAAGCGCTATCGAGATTTGGGATGTCTGACAAGTAATACCTTGTTATTGTTCAGTTTCTAGCCTGTTGGATGTGGTTTGCTCTAGATGCGCAAATAACTGTTCAAAGGCTTGGGTCAGCTTATGATTCGGGAGCATATGGATCAGTGGTTGCTGGTGGTAATGTGACTCTTTCATTTTGACTGATAAAGGCAAATAGGGCTTGAGGATCGGTAAGCCGATGTCACTCAAATCAGCAATGATTTTGGCCGGAAAATTCGCCTGGGCGTTGAACATGTTGACAATCACGCCCTCGACTTCCAGTGTTCGGTTATGATCTTCGCGAAGCTCGGCGACATTATTGAGCAGAGTCATCAGGGCTTGCTGGGAAAAGCTGTCGCAATCGAATGGGATCAGTAGCCGCTGTGCGGCAATGAGTGCTGCTTTGCTGAAAAAGTTAAAGTTGGGCGGGGTATCGATGTAAATGCGATCATAATCTTTTTCGAGTTCATCGAGCGCATCCCGAAGCTTGTAGATTTTGTAACGGCGTTCGAGTTCAGATTCAATTTTTTCCAGTTTGGGGCTAGACGGAATGATATCTAACTTGGGGAATTGAGTCGGCTGGGGAAAGGCTTTGACCGGTGTGGAGACCGAAAACCAGCCGACGGTTTGATTCAGTAATTCTGCAATACTCTTGCTTTGATCTGTCCCGGCGTCATCGCGGGGATCGTAGCCCAAATAATGGCTGCTGTTGCCTTGAACATCCAAATCGATCAGCAGTGTTTTGTAGCCTTGTGCCGCGCTCAGTGCCGCTAGGTTAGTCGCAATGCTGGATTTACCCACGCCACCTTTTTGGTTAAATATGACTCGCCGCATGTCTCCCTTCCCTGGATGATGTTGAATCAAAATACGTTACCTGACCGCGGTATGCGTCGCAATGCTTATTTCAGTAACTCGTGATCCGGGGGCAATAAGCGGGAAATCCACAACACCAGCTTATGCTTCATATTGGGGCCGTCTTCCTGATCCGGAGCCAGTGGCGTAATTTGCTTGGCCGCAACCAGCAGGCGGTAAATACATTCCACCTTGTCTTTGGCCGAAACGCTTTTATCCAAATCACCGTAGCCTTGCTTGTGCGCAAAGGCAAAGCCCAATTCCAGCGCTTTTTTCAGTAATTTGGCATCGTTCTTATTCTTTTTCATCTGTGTTCCTTCCCTTCGCGATCCACCTATGTGCCTGATAGCACAGCTGAGTTCATCATAGAGGGATTCACCCGGGATAGATAGCTCGGGCTGCCTCGGTGTTGGTTGGGCTAATACTAGTTTGCGTAGCATCAGTTGGATTGGTGCTGCAAACCGACTTTGATCCGGCAGCGTTTGAACGTGCGCTGCCAAAATCGGACATGGCTGAGGATGGCTTGGCGATAGTCCTGATAGAGTTGACCGGCGAGGTAATAGTCGTAGTAGGGCGTAAACCGGGGACTCAGTTCCGGCGGTGGGTTCAACAATATCCGCAGGGGGACCTGGATTTGCTGATACTGGCTGTCGAGTTCGGCGAGATAGGGCTGCAGGTCGACGGCATAAAATTGATAGAACACATTACTCAGATATTCCGCTTGCCGCTGGTTGCGGTTTGCCCCGCAGATGACCCCGGATTCATGGGTTTCCAGCAGCCGGGTAGAGGCGTTGAGCCAGTCGCTGGCACGGGCTAAGGAATAGACGAGCTGGCCGAAGTAACGGAAGGTGTGAATGGCCGCCTGATGATGGAGTAAGCCTTCGGCCTGCTTGGGCGGCAGGGTTTCCCCCCGGGTAATGATCTGGTGAATGTGTTGCAAGAAGCGCATTGCTTCCTGGTTCTCTGTTGCACCGGGGAAGCTGTCCAGTGGAAAGGCGTGGGTGAACAGGTTCAGTTGCCGGCGCCATTCTTCCCCAGTTGTCAGCATGTTCCATAAATAACGTGGCAGTTGCCTGCGTTTTAAAGCGTGAAACTGCTCAAGCTGGGGCCGCAAGTCTGAGTCTTCCGGTAACGTACTGAGGCAGTATTCCAGTCCGTCCATAAACAGCAGCTCGTAGCGCATCTGGCGGGTTTTATCCTGAAGCTTTCCCAGCGTCGAGTTTCGCTCTGCGATGAGCTGGAACAAACCACACTTTCGAAGTTCATATGCATCCAGCAGGCCGATTCGGATTTCCTCTATCGGGAGAATCAGGTCACGAATGTCCGGCAGGGGCGGAGGTTGTGTTTTCGGTGCGGCAGGTGCCGGCACCTCGAGAACACTGGCAAGGCGCTGCTGATAGGTCTCGAAACTGGCATCCGAGTCATTGCGCTCACACCCGAAGAGGGCGAAGCAGAGGAGCAGTACAAAAATCGCAGGGCATTTTGGCATCACGTAAGCTTATGTTTTTTATGATTGCTTTCTTTATTATGGTTAACTTTGTCGCAAAAAGAAAAGGCGACCTGAGTCGCCTTGTTTTCGATGGGGGAGATGCGGGGCTTATCGCAGTGACATTGCCAGTTGGAACTGATTGTCCTGATGGTGTACCCAGCGCATCCGCACGGCCAGCATAACGGCGGCGGACGTCAGGCCGATGATGTTTCCATACCAGAAGCCGTGCGGGCCCATCGGTGTCACCACCCAATCGGTCATACCCAGAATATACCCGGACGGCAGACCCAGGATCCAATAGGCGATAAAGGTGCGGCTGAAAATCGCCTGCATATCTTTATAACCACGCAGGGCACCGGCGGCGACCACCTGGATCGCGTCGCTACACTGATACACGGCGGCCAGGAACAGCAGTTGACCGGCCAGCAGGATAACCTCCGGGTTGTCGGTGTAGAGCTGGGCGATTTCTTCACGGAACAGCACGGTGAAGACCGCGGTGATGAGCGACATTGCGATTGCCACGAAAATCCCGCTATAGCTGGCAATCCGGGCTTCATCAATCTCTTCTTTCCCCATCAGGAAACCGACCCGGATGCTCAACGCTGCGCCGAGGCTCATCGGCAGCATAAAGATCAGCGAGGAGAAGTTGATTGCAACCTGATGCGCGGCCACCACAATCGAACCCAAGGGGGAGATCAGCAGGGCAATCGCTGCAAACAGGGAAACTTCAAAAAACAGCGAGGCCGCGACCGGGAAGCCCAGCTTAAACAGGCGCAGAACAGCCTTCGGTTGCGGTTGGTACAGCGTGGTAAACAGGCCCGCTTGTTTTAAGCGTTTGTTGATGAAGACATAGAACAGCATCGCGATAAACATCAGCCAGTAGACAATCGCGGTTGCGACGCCGCAGCCGACGCCGCCCATTTCCGGTGCGCCGAATTTACCGTAGACAAAGATCCAGTTCAGCGGAATGTTGGCTGCCAGGCCGATAAAGCCGATGACCATCCCGGGGATGGTTAAGGACAGTCCTTCCGAGAAGCTTTTCAGGGTCTGGAAGAACAACAGGCCGGGAACAGCGTAGAGTACCGCATGCAGATAGCCGATGGTTTTCTCAGCCAGAACCGGTTCAACGTCCATCAAGTCAATCAGGATCCCTGCGTTATAGAGCACCAGAATAATCGGAACGGACACCAGCGCGGAGAGGACAAATCCGTGCTGGACTTCAAATGGGATCTTTTCTTTCTTTCCGGAACCATTGAGCTGGGCAACGATCGGCACCAGCGCAATCAACAGGCCAACCCCAAATAAAATGGCCGGTAACCAGATGCTTGCGGCAACGGAAACGGCCGCCATGTCGGTGGCGCTGACGCCACCGGCCATGACGGTATCGACAAATCCCATGGCGGTTTGGGCCACAGATGCGATCAGTACCGGAATGGCTAATTTCAAGAGATGACGGGTTTCTCGCCAATAGTTTTGCACGGGATGCTCCTGGAACAGGGTAAGAGAAAGGTAATACAAATGTGCTGAGCGGTGAATTATAGCGCGATAATAACGTGACACAATTGTTAACGACTAAAAAACGCTGTGATTTCGGAAATCCTGGCCGGAATTTCCCGGAGGCCCATTGGCAATATCCGGGAAACCGGGAAGGTTGTGCTAGGATACGCTTTTCAAGCGGTATCCATGATTCGGATACCGGATTTTCCTCTGGAGTATGTATGTTTACCGGGATTGTTCAAGGGACCGCAGAAGTTGTTGAGATCATTAAAAAAGAGCAGTTTCAGACCCATGTGATTTGCATACCGCAAGCGTTGCTCAGCGGGTTGGAAATCGGTGCATCGGTTGCCCATAACGGCTGCTGCCTGACCGTGACGGCGATTGAAGGCGATCGGGTTGCTTTCGATCTGATGCAGGAAACGCTCAAAGTGACGAACTTGGGCCGGGTGGTGGTGGGCGATCACGTCAATATTGAACGGGCGGCGAAGTTTGGCGATGAAATTGGTGGCCACTCGATGTCCGGCCATGTGAACTTCACCACCGAAATCAGCGAAGTGATCACTACGCCAAATAATTGTACGCTGTGGTTCAACTTACCGGAGGACTACAGTAAGTACGTGCTGCGTAAAGGCTATATCGGGATTGACGGCTGTTCGCTGACCATCGGTGAGGTCACTGGCACGCAGTTTTGTGTCCATTTGATCCCGGAGACGCTGAATCGGACGCTGTTTGGTCAGCGTCGCGCCGGTGATCGGGTCAATATTGAAATCGACCCGCAAACCCAGGCGATCGTCGATACCGTTGAGCGTGTGTTGGCAGCCCGGGCATAATCGGGACAATTGCAAGCCCGGCCGCTGAGCCTGCGGTGTTGTCTCGTGATCACGCAGGCTCTGGCTCAGAAAATTTGTTCGTCGTCGGCATCCACAAATAAGTTGATGGTGCGATGTAATTCATCGACTTCCATGGTCAAATGAATGGCATGGCAGCACGCCGGACAGTCGTCATAGAATTCCTGACTGCCGCCGCTGGTATCTAAGGTGATGCGAATATTGTGGCCGCAATGCGGGCAGATAACCCCTTGCTCTGTAATATTTTTCATTGTTGTACTCCTTACTGAAGTGCTGAGCACGTCAAGCCAGATTCCATTCTGTTCTGTATTCGCCCCTGGGGAGATTCGATTGTCGGACAGAGGGAATCAAAATCCTTTCAAATCAAGGCAGTTCATGGACGATTGGCATCCTCCATTTATCTAAACTGTAGCGTTTTGTGTTGGTTTTTGCTGAGAATTAACCATAAAGTTTGATTGGTGGGGCAATTTAGGATAAATCACGGGGAATGTGTCTGTAAGGGGAATTGTTGTGCTGGTAATTTATCGTTTTATCAGAGCGGCGTGAAAAGATAAAAAGTCAATTTCGGAACATTGCGCTGAAAGCAAAAGATAAAAATGAGAGGTAAAGAGAAAGCGTTGATCTTTACCTCTGAAAGCTGCGAAAAATGGCGCTACAGCGCCTGAAGCAAGTCGCTACTTACTTCGTTTAACGAGCGAAGTTTCTGGTCTGCAATCGCCCAGCGGGCATCATCGGCAAAGTGAAGTTCCGGAACGGCGATCCCCTTCATTTGCGCGGCTTTGGCCGCCAGTAGTCCATTCACCGAATCTTCAAAGGCAACACAGGCCTGAGGCGGAACGCCCAGTGCGTCGGCGGCATTGATATAGACTTCCGGATGTGGTTTTCCGTAGCGAAGATGCTCGGCCGACAGAACTGCGAGAAACTTATCTTCCAGGGAGAGAGCCTGCAGGGTTGATTGGATCAAACGCATCGGAGAAGAAGAGGCCAGAGCAATTTTTAACCCGGCTTGTTCGCAAACCTGAATCGCTTCCAGCACCCCCGGCAACATGGGTTTGTGCTCGTTGATCAGGGCTTCGACCCGGCTGACAATCAAGTCGGTGACGGTGGCGCAGTCGTTCCCTTGCCAGGGCTGCTTGGCAAACCAGAACTCGACCACCTGATCGATACGCAGTCCGGTGGTTTCCCGGGTATCTTCCAGCGTGATCTGAACACCCTGCGATGTTAGTACTTCAACTTGAGCGCGTTGCCAGAAAGGTTCTGAGTCGACCAGCAGGCCATCCATATCAAAAACAGCAGCTTGTAACATGTACATCTCTCAATTTTCACGACGAGCGGCAAGTCGGATTCGCACCCATCTGAATATCTGACGATTCGCACGTTCTGACTTGTCGGAAATCCTGAAGATAACACAAGATTGCGGCGCTCGTCATGGTATGGCGTGGAAGGTCACGGGGGCGTGTGCCACGGTGGCGGGACGGACGCCCGCCACCGTGCGATGGGCGGAGAGATTAATCGAGCAGTCCGAGTTTTTCAATCAGGTGCTCGGCTTTGGCGATATAGCTGCCGCCGAACAGGTTACAGTGATTGAGGATGTGGTACAGGTTGTACAGCTCTTTTCGCTCCTGGTAGCCTTCGTCCAGGGGCCAGATGGCTTGGTAGCCTTCATAGAAGCGGGGCGGGAAGCCACCAAACAGCTCTGTCATCGCGATGTCGCATTCCCGATCGCCCCAGTAGCTGGCCGGATCGAAGATGATCGGGCCGGTGACGGTAACGGCGGTATTGCCGTGCCAGAGGTCGCCATGGAGCAGCGACGGCTTGGGCTGGTGGTTCATGAGCAGATCGATGACCCGGCTGGTGATGGTGTCGATATTGCCGAAGTCGATCCCTTTTTCCAGGCAAAGCTGGAGTTGCCAGGCGATGCGTTGTTCGGCAAAGAACCGGCACCAACGGCGGCGCCATTTGTTGGGCTGCGGTGTCAGGCCGATAAAATTGTCGATATCGAATCCGTATTCGGCTTGCTCGCCCCAGGCATGCAGGCGAGCCAAGTCCTGGCCGAGTGCGTAGGCGCTGTCGTCATCCAGGACTTTGGTGGGCAGGAAATTTAAGATCAGAAAGGCGTGCTCGCGGGAGATCCCCAGATGCTGGACTTCCGGAACCTGGATGCACCCGGCTTCCTGAAGAATACGCAGGTTTTCAGCTTCGGCTTCGAAGGTCACCAGTTGTTCGCGATCGTTGAGTTTGACAAAGAAACGGTCGTTGCCATCGCTGATACAGTAGCAGTCGTTGACATCGCCGCCCTCGACCGGCTCCTTTTCGGTGATTGTGAACGGTTTTCCCAAAACATCAGAAAGCTGGTGAGATATTACTTGCCACATAGCATCCTCCACGGCCCATCCAGGTATAACCAGTCAGAAGTTACCTGTTCCTTCAACATCCTAGCCTAATTTCTGAACCCGTTACTGTGCGTTCATCAAGGTTTTAGCGCATTGACTTCTGATCTGCTCATCCAAGCATAGCCAAAGCTGACCGGGTTGGCGGCCTGAACAGATGACAAAACAATGAAAAAAGCCGGAAAGTCTTCCGGCTTTGAGTGAGGGATGGGTGATAGGGCTGCTTACAGGCTTGGCAGAAGCGTTGCCGGCATCAGGGCGTTGAAGCTTGCTTCCAGCAGCAATTGGTTGGCTTTTTCGATGTCCGGCGCAAAATAGCGGTCCTTATCGTAGAAGCTGACACGTTCACGCAGCTGAGCTTTGGCCGTTTCAATCCGCGCCGAACTCTTGTTCGGGCTACGGAAATCGAGACCCTGCGCCGCGGCCAGCAGTTCAACCGCCAGGATCCCGCGGGTATTCTCAGCCATGTCTGCCAGGCGGCGACCGGCGAAAGTCGCCATCGACACATGGTCTTCCTGGTTTGCCGAGGTTGGCAGGCTGTCGACGGAAGCCGGGTGTGCCAGGGTTTTGTTTTCACTGGCCAGCGCTGCAGCGGTGACCTGCGCAATCATGAAGCCGGAGTTCACGCCACCGTTATCAACCAGGAATGGCGGCAGTTTGCTCAGCGCGCTGTCGATCAGCAGGGCCATGCGACGCTCTGACAGGCTGCCGATTTCAGCAATCGCCAGCGCCAGGTTGTCGGCGGCCATGGCGACCGGCTCGGCGTGGAAGTTCCCGCCGGAAATGATGTCGTCATCTTCCGCAAACACCAGTGGGTTATCGGACACTGAATTGGCTTCGACTTCCAGAATGTCTGCGGCGTGGCGGATCTGCTGCAAACAGGCGCCCATGACTTGCGGCTGACAGCGCAGGGAGTATGGATCCTGTACTTTTTCACACTGCTGGTGGGAAAGACCGATCTCACTGTCTTTATCCAGCATGTGACGATACGCTGTGGCAGCATCAATCTGGCAGCGATGGCCGCGAACACGATGGATGCGCGGATCAAACGGACGACGGCTGCCCAGCGCGGCATCGACAGACATGGAGCCGCACACGGTCCCGGCCGCGTACAGATCTTCCGCTGCAAACAGACCTTCCAGAGCAAACGCTGTGGATGCCTGGGTGCCGTTCAGCAACGCCAGACCTTCTTTTGGTGCCAGGGTGATAGGCTCCAGGCCGGCAATTTTCAGCGCCTCAGCACCACTCAGGATTTCACCCTTGTGACGGGCCTGACCTTCGCCCAGCAGCACGGTGCTCATGTGCGCCAGCGGTGCCAGGTCGCCGGACGCACCGACGGAGCCTTTCTTCGGAATACACGGGTAGACTTCGGCATTGACCAGCTGCATCAGGGCATTGACCACCAACGGACGGATGCCCGAGAAGCCGCGAGACAGGCTGTTAATTTTCAGCACCATCATCAGGCGCACGGTCGCGTCGTCCATGAACTCGCCAATCCCGGCGGCATGGGAAAGGACAATACTGCGCTGCAGGGTTTCCAGATCCTCGACGGCGATGCGGGTGTTGGCCAGCAGGCCAAACCCGGTGTTGATCCCGTAAACGACACGATCTTCAGCAATGATCCGTTCAACAGCGGCGGTACTGGCCAGCATGCCTTCCAGCGCAGAGTCATGGAGAGACAGTGAAACCCGCTGGCGGTTGACTTCACGCAGTTGTTTCAGTGACAGTTGACCCGGATTGATTTCTAAATGGTACATACAACGTCCTTTTCGCAATCGTTATTTGGTAGTGATCATTGGCAGGTCCAGACCCTGCTCTTTGGCACAGTTAATGGCAATTTCGTAACCGGCATCGGCGTGACGCATGACGCCTGTGGCCGGGTCGTTACGCAGCACGCGGCCGACACGCTCACCCGCTTCGTCGGAGCCGTCACACACAACAACCATACCTGAGTGTTGTGAGAAGCCCATACCGACACCGCCGCCGTGGTGCAGCGATACCCAGGTGGCACCGGATGCCGTATTCAGCAGGGCGTTCAGCAGCGGCCAGTCAGACACAGCATCTGAGCCGTCCATCATACCTTCGGTTTCACGGTTCGGGCTGGCAACAGAGCCAGAGTCCAGGTGGTCACGACCGATGACAATCGGTGCTTTCAGCTCACCATTTTTCACCATTTCGTTGAAGGCTTTCCCCAGGCGGGCACGGTCTTTCAGACCCACCCAGCAGATACGTGCCGGCAAGCCCTGGAACTGAATACGCTCGCGCGCCATGTCCAGCCAGTTGTGCAGATGCGGGTTGTCCGGAATCAGCTCTTTCACTTTCTGATCGGTTTTGTAGATATCTTCCGGATCGCCGGACAGAGCTGCCCAACGGAACGGACCGACACCTTCACAGAACAGTGGGCGGATATACGCCGGAACGAAACCTGGGAAATCGAATGCGTTCTCAACGCCTTCTTCCAGTGCCATCTGGCGGATGTTGTTGCCGTAGTCTACAGTCGCCGAGCCGGCTTTTTGCAGATCCAGCATCGCCTGAACCTGAACGGCCATAGAAGCTTTTGCCGCTTTCACCACTGCTGCTTCGTCTTGCAGACGCATTTCAGCCGCGTATTCCATGCTCCAGCCTTGTGGCAGGTAGCCGTTCAGCGGATCGTGGGCCGAGGTTTGATCCGTCGTGCCGTCCGGGACAATGCCGCGGCGAACAATTTCCGGATAGATATCGGCGGCGTTGCCCAGCAGGCCGACGGAGACCGGTTTGCCGGTTTGTTTAGCTTCTGCAACAATCGCCAGCGCTTCATCCAGCGTGGTGGCTTTACAATCGACATAGCCGGTACGCAGACGGTAATCGATACGGCTTTCATCACACTCGACCGCAATCATCGAGAAGCCGGCCATGGTTGCCGCCAGGGGTTGAGCGCCGCCCATGCCACCCAAACCACCAGTCAGGATCCAGCGGCCGGATGCATCACCGTTAAAGTGTGTTTTCGCCATTGCCACGAAGGTTTCGTAAGTGCCCTGAACGATGCCCTGTGAGCCGATGTAGATCCAGCTCCCGGCAGTCATCTGGCCGTACATCATCAGGCCTTTCTTATCCAGCTCGTTAAAGTGCTCCCAGTTGGCCCAGTGCGGGACCAGGTTGGAGTTGGCGATCAGGACGCGCGGCGCATTGGCGTGAGTCTTAAAGACGCCGACCGGCTTTCCGGACTGAACCATCAGCGTCTCGTCTTCTTCCAGGCGTTTCAGCACTTCTACAATCTTGTCGTAGCATTCCCAGTTCCGTGCAGCACGACCAATCCCGCCGTAAACCACCAGCGCGTGCGGGTGCTCCGCGACATCCGGGTGTAGGTTGTTCATCAGCATCCGCAGTGGCGCTTCTGTCAACCAGGATTTGGCATTGAGCTGAGTCCCGGTCGGTGCTTTGATGGTCCGTGTTTCATCTAAACGTGGATTCTGTTGCGTCGTAGATTGTGTCATTTGGCTCTCCTTGCTGTGCCTGTGTTGTTATCGGATGGCACGGGCGATTGTCCAGGCTAACCGTGCGGCCAGCCGTGCTGTGTGGTTATCAATGTCGAAACGCGGGTTGTACTCGGCCAGGTCGGCGACCAGAATTTTGGATTCACCGGCTGGATTTTTCGCTGCCAAAATGGGCGCGAGTAACTGCTCAACGACATCGAATGGTACGCCGCGCGCAGCCGGGGCACTGACCCCGGGGGCGACAGCGGCGGGAAATACGTCCAGATCAATGGTCAGATAGAGGTGATCACACTGATCGATAAACGTTTGTAATTCATTCAGGGTTTGCTCCAGGTGCTGATGCGTCAGCTCCGTATCATCTTTGTAAAGCACGCCCAATCGATCCGCTTTCTCATACAGTGCCTGAGTATTACTGGTTCGGCTCAGGCCCAGGCAGGCATAGCGGAACGGCCAGTTTTGCAACTGACAGAAGCGGGCTGCCTGATGAAACGGCGTGCCGGAGCTGCCCATGTTGGATTGCTGCCCGGCAGGCGGGTTCCGCAAATCGAAATGAGCGTCGAAGTTGATAATACCGATGCTGGGTGCCGGATGAGACGACTGGGCGTCGGCGTCCGAGTGATCCGACACCGCTGCATGTTGTTTTTGCAGCAGGTAGTTGCCGATCCCCTGGAAGGTCCCCCAAGCCACTTCATGGCCGCCGCCGAAGACGATCACTTTATGGCGTTGGCGCAGTGCCCGGCAGACATCTTCGCCCAGCCGATGCTGAGCCAGCTCCAGGTTACCGTCGTTACAGCTGATATCGCCGCCGTCATAGACCGGCTCTTCATGGTGCCAGGCCAGATTGGCCAGGGCTTTACGGATAGCTTGCGGGGCCTGGTAAGCACCGGTGCGGCCTTTGTTTCGGGCGACGCCTTCATCACAGGCGAATCCCAGCAGCATGATGCCTTCGTCGTTGACTTTATCGGCTGGCTGGACCACCTGGTGCCAGCGCAATCCCAGTTCACCGTCTTCCGGATCAGTACGGCCTGTCCAGGCACTCATATCAATTGGCATGGTTGAACGCTCCATTCGCTGGAAACAGATGTCCGTCGACGACACGTGCCATCAAGTCCGGAACACCGAGGCGATAAGATAGCTCGGCAGGCGTCGAGACTTGCCACAGGGCAAGGTCGGCTGCCATACCGGGTTTGATTTGTCCGCGTTGCTCCTGTAACCCCAGCGCTTTTGCTGCGTGGCAGGTGACGCCGCGCAGACATTCTTCCGGCGTCAGGCGGAACAGGGTACAGCCCATATTCATCATGGTTCGCAGCGAGGCAATCGGAGAGGTTCCCGGATTGAAATCCGTGGCTAAAGCCATCGGCACCTGGTGTTGGCGCAAGGTTTCAATCGGCGGTTGCTGGGTCTCGCGCAGAAAGTAAAAGGCGCCCGGAAGCAGCGTCGCAACCGTACCGTGCTCAGCCAAAGCTTTCACTCCGGGTTCATCAAGGTATTCAATATGGTCGACCGATAACGCGCCCAGACGAGCTGCCATTGCGCTGCCGCCAAGGTTGGACAGTTGCTCGGTGTGGCCTTTAATGGCTAAACCATGCTGTTTGGCTGCTTCAAATACGCGTTCACACTGCTGCGTTGAGAAACCGATGCCTTCACAGAATACATCGACTGCATCTGCCAGCTGCTCTTTGGCAGCAACAGGAATCATCTCATTGCAGACCAGATCGATATAGCCATCCGCATCATCTTTGAATTCAGGCGGCAAGGCGTGGGCGGCCAATAGGGTTGTGGAAACTTTGATGTCCGACGCCTGACCGATCCGGCGAGCGACGCGCAGCATCTTCATTTCGCTTTCCAGCGTCAGGCCATAACCGGACTTGATCTCAACCGTGGTGACGCCGTCATTCTTCAGCCCCTGCAATCGCGCCATAGCCAGTGCATACAATTCGTCTTCTGACGCTTCGCGTGTTGCATTGACCGTGGCCAGAATCCCACCACCGGCTTTGGCGATGGTTTCGTAAGGTACACCGTTCAAACGCTGCTCAAACTCATTGGCACGATTACCGGCAAATACCAAGTGGGTGTGGCTGTCGATGAACCCCGGTGTAACCAGTGCGCCCTGACAATCGATCACCTGCGGGTGACCATGACAGTCCGGATGTTCATCGGCATGACCGACGAATTGAATTTTACCGTCCTGGATACCGATCATGGCGTTATCGATGATCTGATAGCCGTTTTCCGGTTGCATCGTTACCATTTTGAGATTTGTCAGTACGCGATCCATGGGAACCTAATTTGCGTGTCGTTTATGTATATACAAATTATTAGTCAAAGTTGAGCCTGAACACAAGAGATTGTGTAAATAAAATGTGATCGAAATGGCACTAAATCGATAATTTTAACAATTGGGCAGGATCAGTGCTCGAATGAATCCATGTTGAACCGCTGATTTTATAAATGTATAGATGATAATCATGACCAGACAGTCATGGTCATTTTATGGCTTTGGCCCTTCTGTGGCGGGGCTGGCTGGCAAATAATGAGATGGCAAATAATGAGATGGCAAATAATGAGATGGCAAATAATGAGATGGCAAATAATGAGATGGCATCTCAGATGACAAAGCAGGGACCGGTTGACGGCCCCTGTCTGGTATAGAGAAAAGAAGGGGAGATTAAACTTTGCTGCGGGAGCTGAGTTTGTATTTGTCACCCGGATGGTAGAGCAGGGCTGTGCTGATCAGGTTCTTATTACTCCAGGTCCGGCGATTGAGGAGCAAACAAGGCGAGCCGGTGCGAATTTTTAGTAAATCAGCAATGCGTTTGGCCGGTAAAATCGCTTCAACCGTATGTTCGATATCACTGAGCGGGCATGCCTGCACCAGATACTCGTTCGGCGTCTGGCGGGTAAAGTCCTGATCGATATAGCTCGGGGCATAGTCCGGATTGACCCAGCGCTCTTCAAGTTGGATTGGGCTGTCGTTTTCGTAATGGACGATCTGGGTAAAATAAACATCGGTGCCGTGCCTGACCCCCAGTTGCAAGGCAATATCATCACTGGCTTTCACGGTGGTTTGGCTGATCACCTGGCTGGTATAGCTGTGACCGCGGTTTTTGACTTCTGCCGCGATATTTCGGATCTCCATCAATGGCGATTCGGCTTTCTTCTGACAAACAAATGTCCCCAATCGTGGTGTCCGTTCCAACATGCCGTCTTTTACCAAATCGCGAACGGCCTTGTTGGCCGTCATGCGGCTGACGGAAAATTGCTCCGACAGTTCGATTTCGGTGGGGATCCGATGGCCCGGCGGCCAGGCGCGGGACCGGATTTTGTCATGGAGATATTGCTTGATTTGTAAGTATCGCGGGGACTGAGCCATTGCTGTGATTCCATAATTGCCTATACAAATGAAAGCAATTTTTCCGTCCGATTTCAAGTTTACCCGCGTAGAATTCAGGGGGGATGCAAGAGAAATCAGTCCACTGTGGGGTGTGATGGCGGGAAAATGTACGATTTCCGCGAGTTGATGCAGTCTGACTTTGCATTTTCTTCCCTGCGTTTGCTATAGTCCCACTTTGCGTTTGTGTATCGGGCTGCTCAGTATTGCGGTATCGGCACAAAAGCGACTCTCACTTTAAGCTTCTCAAAGCTTTTACGTTTAAATTCAACATGTCTTGCTTGGTGTGCAAGACCACTGTTAAGGGATATATACATGCCTGTAATTACTCTTCCTGACGGCAGTCAGCGTCACTTTGACAACCCAGTTTCAACCATGGAAGTTGCGGAATCGATTGGTCCGGGTCTGGCGAAAGCCACCATTGCCGGTCGTGTCAACGGTCAACGCGTGGATGCGTGTGATCCGATTGAAGCCGACGCGAGCCTAGAAATCATCACCGTAAAAGATGAAGTCGACGGCCTTGAAATCGTTCGTCACTCCTGTGCGCACCTGCTGGGCCACGCCCTGAAGCAGCTTTACCCACAAGCGAAAATGGCGATCGGTCCAACCATCGATAACGGCTTCTACTACGATATCGATCTGGATGAGTCACTGACGCAAGAAGATCTGGAAAAGATCGAAGCGCGGATGAAAGAGCTGGCGAAGACCAAATACCAAGTGGTAAAGAAAAAGGTCAGCTGGCAGGAAGCACGTGATACATTTGAATCACGCGGCGAACCGTACAAGATGGAAATTCTTGATGAGAATGTTTCTCGCGACGATCGTCCGGGTCTGTACCATCATGAAGAATACGTCGACATGTGTCGTGGTCCACACGTGCCGCACATGGGCTTCTGCCAGAACTTTACGCTGCTGAACGTTGCCGGTGCCTATTGGCGTGGTAACAGCGACAACAAGATGCTGCAGCGTATTTACGGTACGGCTTTCCACGACAAGAAAGCGCTGAAAGCGCATCTGGTTCGTCTGGAAGAAGCTGCAAAGCGTGACCACCGTAAGATTGGTAAGCAGTTGGATCTGTTCCACATGCAGCAAGAAGCACCGGGTATGGTGTTCTGGCACCACAACGGCTGGACTATTTTCCGTGAGCTGGAAGTGTTCGTGCGTGAAAAACTGACTGAGTATGACTACCAGGAAGTGAAAGGTCCGCTGATGATGGACCGCGTGCTGTGGGAACGTTCAGGTCACTGGGACAAATACGCTGAAGCCATGTTCACCACCTCTTCTGAGAACCGTGAATATGCGATTAAGCCGATGAACTGTCCGGGTCACGTTCAGATCTTCAACCAGGGTCTGAAATCTTACCGTGATCTGCCGCTGCGCATGGCCGAGTTCGGTTCATGTCACCGGAACGAACCATCCGGCGCGCTGCACGGGATCATGCGTGTTCGTGGTTTTACCCAGGACGATGCGCATATCTTCTGTACGGAAAGCCAAGTGCAACAAGAAGTTACTTCTTGCATTAAAATGGTTTATGATACCTACCAGACATTTGGTTTCGACAACATCGTTGTGAAACTATCAACGCGTCCTGAAAAGCGTGTTGGTTCAGATGAAATGTGGGATAAAGCGGAGTCGGACCTGAAACTGGCCTTGGAATCGATGGCACTGCCATACGAAATTCAAGAAGGTGAGGGTGCATTCTACGGACCGAAGATCGAGTTTACCCTGCATGACTGTCTGGATCGTGCCTGGCAGTGTGGTACAGTGCAGCTGGACTTTGCCCTGCCTGAGCGTTTGGGCGCGACATATGTTGGTGAAGACAATGAGCGTCATACGCCGGTCATGATTCACCGTGCAATTCTGGGCTCGCTGGAGCGCTTTATCGGCATTTTGATTGAAGAGTATGCTGGCTTCTTCCCAACTTGGTTGGCGCCGCAACAGGCTGTTGTGATGAATATCACCGATAGTCAGTCAGAATATGTCCAGGAAGTTGTAGCAAAACTGCAAAAAAGTGGAATTAGAGCCATTGCGGACTTGAGAAATGAGAAGATTGGCTTTAAAATTCGCGAACATACTTTGAAGCGAGTACCATACATGCTGGTTTGCGGTGACAAAGAGGTCGAAGCAGGCGAGATTGCGGTACGTACTCGCAAGGGTAAAGATTTGGGTAAATTTAAGATTGATGATCTTGTTGCATTTATGCAGGAAGAAATTAGCAGTCGCAAGCTCAATATTGTGGAGGAATAAGGTATTAAAGGCGGAAAAAAAACCCAAGCACCGGTTAAACAAAATCAGCATCGTCTGAACGGCGAGATCCGTGGCGTACGTGAAGTTCGCTTGACTGGTATTGATGGGGAGTCAATTGGCGTTGTTTCTATTGAAGAAGCAATTAATACTGCTCATGAAGCTGGTGTTGATCTAGTTGAAATCAGCCCTAATGCCGAGCCACCAGTCTGTCGTGTGATGGACTATGGCAAGTACCTGTTCGAAAAGAGCAAGGCTGCTAAAGAGCAAAAGAAAAAGCAGAAACAAATCCAGGTGAAGGAAGTTAAATTCCGTCCTGGTACAGACGAAGGCGATTATCAGGTAAAACTGCGCAACCTGACTCGCTTTTTAGAAGAGGGCAACAAGGGTAAAGTCACACTGCGTTTCCGCGGTCGTGAAATGGCCCACCAGAGTCTGGGTATCGATCTTCTGAATCGTATTAAGGATGAGCTAGCCGACCTAGCGGTTGTAGAGAGCTTCCCGAGCCGAGTTGAAGGTCGTCAAATGACGATGATGCTTGCCCCGAAGAAGAAGTAATTACGGCATTACAAGTAGCAAAAGCGCTGCTTCACCGCAGCGCTTTTTGTTCGCCTGATTACTATGTTATTAACTATCAACAATGCGGAGTCTCATCATGCCTAAGATGAAATCCAACAAAGGTGCTGCTAAGCGTTTCAAGAAAACTGCTGGTGGCTTTAAGTTTAAGCACGCAACTAAGCGTCACATCCTGACTAAACGTACTACTAAGAACAAACGTCAGCTTCGTCCAAACGCTATCCTTCCAGCATGTGAAGTGGCAGCTGTTGCACGTATGCTTCCGTTCGCTTAATCGTTTTTAGTTTTATATTTAATTTTAGTTAGGAGTCTCCTATGCCTCGCGTAAAACGTGGTGTACAAGCACGTGCACGTCACAAGAAAGTTCTTAAACAAGCTAAAGGTTACTACGGTGCACGTTCACGTGTATATCGTGTAGCTTTCCAAGCAGTTACTAAAGCTGGTCAGTATGCTTACCGTGACCGTCGCAACAAGAAACGTACTTTCCGTCAACTGTGGATTGCACGTATCAACGCTGCTGCTCGTCAAAACGGTATGTCTTACAGCCGTCTGATTAATGGTCTGAAGAAAGCATCTATCGAGATCGATCGTAAGATCCTGGCTGACATCGCTGTATTCGACAAAGCAACTTTTTCAGTTCTAGTTGAAAAAGCAAAAGCTGCACTGTAATTTCAGTCCAGTTTGATGGGAAAAGGAGAGCTTCGGCTCTCCTTTTTTCCTATCCGTCTTCTGTATTCCTGCCTGACTTTTTGTCCTAGACTTTCCCGCTGAAAAGCAAGAGCCACCCATTCTCAGCACTGGCCTTTCTCGCTATGTCTGATCGGTCTATTCGCTCCACTGATTCGCCTCTACGCCTCAATATTTCAGTGCTCTAACGTTTTCACGCTTTGACGTCTCAAGGTCGCCTCCGTACATAGCACATAGCACATAGCACATAGCCCATGCATCGCGTCGTAATATGGCGGGTTAGGATTCATAGGACGGCGCAGGCTGACGATCGGTTCCATGTTGGTAAGCCCATTTTTGCAGGCCCAGGACCACAGCAACAGAAACCACGGTCAGCAGGCTGAAAAGGAGTAAAGGGCTGGTCAGCAGTTGCACCGCGGGGGAGGCATCGTACTGAAACAGTGCCAGGAGCCTGTCGATCACGTCGCACCAATCCAGCATTAGCCAATAGGCAGCAGTCAGCATCGGGATCAGGACATGGCGGCGTAGATCAATGCCATTGCGGCTTGATGCCGGCATTAACAGCCAGATGAAAACCAGGTAGGTCACCAGACTGCCGATAACGGCCAGTAGGATGGTGAGCGGATCCTGAATATCGAACCGGAGTCCTCCCTGATTATCGCCCATCAGGAGGAACAGGAGCCAGTAGGCACAAAGGACCATGGCAGACTCGCGCCATTGGCCGAGCCAGTGGCGGCCAAACAGCCCGTGAAAAACACGCCGGATGGCGAAGTAAAGGAATAAGTTTAAGCCCAGCGCCACAGGAACCAGCAACAGTTGCAGCGGCAGGTTATCAAAAATGAATGTGGCGATTGCGGGATCGCTGTAGGCCCCCATATACCAAAAGAGCGACATGACCAGCGTATTGAGTACGCCATGGTTGAGGTAAATTTCGCCACTGTGGGTTCCGAGTTTAGCCAGGAGGGACGGTGATTTTACCGACGGCAGCGTCAGGGCCAGGGCGGTGATCGCGAGTGTGACTGGAAGCGTCATGAGGTAATAGTCAGCGGCGAAACTGTCGTGTCCCCAAATCAGCCAGAGCCCTTCTGCCACCGCCAGCGCTGAAAACAGAAGGGTGGCAAGCAAATACACCGGCCAGGGGGCACGCATGAATAATTGGATAGCGTTGCTACGGGCGAGCTGATAGCCCAAGCACAGATAAAATAAGCCAAAAAACAATGGATCCCTTGAGTTCACAAAAAACGTGTGGGTTTCCGGGTTGAAAATCTCAAACGGAATCAGGGCTTGGTATGACTGTCCGCTCAGACCGATGACATGCAGGACACCAGCGAGCAGGAACAGGTGCATGGTCCGCTGAAAATGCTGTGCCAGGCAGAGCAGGACGGTGGCGATGATCAGCGCGGTCATAAACCACATGATCTCGAATCCTAGGGTGCCGTGGTAAAGCGCCTGCAGCCAGGAAAAAGGTTGCCAGTTTTGATACCCAAGCCCGTCGACGAGCAGGTACAGCAGCGTCCAGGTGAGGTACATCCGGGCAAGTTTGCTCACATAGCGCCAAGTATAGCCCCAGCTGTCTTTCTGACTCTGAAAAAAGTACAGGTAGCCGGCTACCACTAAAAAGAAAGGCACCGCAAATCGCGCCAGTATATTCAGGCTGAGATAAATTCCGTTTTGATCTTCGCCGCCGTATCCGTAGAAACTCATATAATGAATCACAAACACCGCAATGATGGCGAAAAATTTAAACGTGTCGAATGCATAGATCCTTGGCATTTGTGTCTCCGAATCAATGATTGAGCGCAGGTGCATATCAGTGCGGATCCTTCACTGTTTTTGCAACTTATTCAACTGTTTCCTTGGTTTTATAAGTCGATTTGGTGTGTCGCTCGAGAGGTGGCTGATTCGTGCCTGAAGACTTCGTCGCTTGGCGGGGTTAATTTTGCTCAATTCCCTCTTTTTATGGCATTTCAGTTTGGATTTAGACGCATGTTTCTTTAGTATGTATCGTTACGCGAATTTATATCTCCCTAAAGGACGCCACTTGTAGGTGGATGAGGAAACGATGCTACATCTAGACGAGATTATTGCCAACGCAACGGCAGCTATAGAGCAGGCTGAATCATTAGTCGCTCTGGACGAAGTCCGTGTCCAGTATCTGGGCAAAAAGGGTGAACTGACCCTGCAACTCCAAAGTTTAGGTAAACTTCCGCCGGAAGAGCGCCGCGAAGCGGGCCAAGAAATCAACAAAGCCAAGCAGGTGGTTCAGCAGGGTATTGCCGCGCGTAAAGATGCGCTGCAACGTGCCGAGCTGGAAGCGAAGCTGGCGGCAGAAACCATTGATGTGAGCCTGCCGGGTCGTCGCATTGAGAACGGTGGTCTGCATCCGGTGACACGTACCGTAGAGCGTATTGAAACCTTCTTTGGTGAGCTGGGCTTCAATGTTGAGTCTGGTCCTGAAATCGAAGATGCTTTCCACAACTTTGACGCGTTGAACATTGCAGCCGATCACCCGGCGCGTACGGATCACGACACCTTCTTCTTCAACCCTGATCTGATGCTTCGTACGCATACTTCAGGCGTTCAGATCCGGACCATGGAAAACGGCAAGCCGCCATTCCGCTTTATTGCTCCGGGCCGTGTGTATCGTAACGACTACGACCAGACGCACACGCCAATGTTCCACCAGGTGGAAGGGATGCTGGTTGATGAAAACGTCAACTTTGCCCAGCTGAAAGGCATTCTGCATGACTTCCTGTGTAACTTCTTCGAAGAAGAAGTGGAAGTGCGTTTCCGCCCATCGTACTTCCCGTTTACAGAGCCTTCTGCGGAAGTTGACGTGAAAGGGAAGAACGGCAAGTGGCTTGAGGTTCTGGGCTGCGGTATGGTTCACCCGAACGTGCTGCGTAGCGTTGGGATCGATCCTGAAAAATACTCTGGTTTTGCGTTCGGTATGGGTGTAGAGCGTCTGACGATGTTGCGTTACGGCGTAAACGATCTGCGCGCATTCTTCGAGAACGATCTTCGTTTCCTAAAACAGTTCAAGTAATCCAGAGGTTTAAACACTATGAAATTTAGCGAATCATGGCTTCGTGAGTGGGTAAGCCCTTCTGTGACAACTGACGAGCTTACGCACCAAATTACAATGGCCGGTCTGGAGGTCGACGACGTCCTGCCGGTTGCGGGCACCTTCACTGGCGTGAAAGTGGGCCAGGTTGTCGAATGCGGTCAGCACCCGGATGCGGACAAGCTGCGCGTGACAAAAGTTGACGTGGGTGAAGCTGAGCTGCTGGACATCGTCTGTGGTGCGTCGAACTGTCGCCTGGGCCTGAAAGTCGCTGTGGCGACCGTGGGCGCGGTTCTGCCGGGTGATTTCAAAATCAAGAAAGCCAAGCTGCGTGGCCAGCCTTCTCACGGTATGCTGTGTTCTTTCACCGAACTGGGGATCGACGTAGACTCTGACGGCATCATGGAGCTGGCGGAAAATGCCGTGATCGGTACCGATTTCCGTGAATTCCTGGGCCTGGATGATGTGACCGTTGACGTTGATCTGACGGCGAACCGTGCGGACTGTTTCAGCATTCGTGGTATGGCGCGTGAAGTCGGCGTTCTGAACCGTGCTGACGTCACTGCACCGGCCGTTGACGCCGTTGCGCCATCGATCGACGACACGGTTTCTATCGAAGTGAAAGCGCCTGCGGCTTGTCCACGCTACCTGGGTCGTGTGATCAAGAATGTGAACGTTGCTGCAAAAACACCGCTGTGGATGCAGGAAAAACTGCGTCGTTGCGGTATCCGTTCGATTGATCCGGTTGTAGATATCACCAACTTTATTCTGCTTGAGCAGGGCCAGCCGATGCATGCATTTGATCTGGACAAGATCGAAGGCGGTATCGTGGTTCGTATGGCGGAGCAAGATGAGAAGCTGACGCTGCTGGACGGCTCTGAAGCGGTGCTGAATGCAGACACGCTGGTTGTTGCTGACCACAACAAAGCGCTGGCAATTGCCGGCATCTTTGGTGGCGAACTGTCAGGTGTGATGTCATACACCAAAGACATCCTGCTGGAGTGTGCGTTCTTCGCGCCGGATCACATCCGTGGGCGTGCGCGTAGCTACGGTCTGCACACGGATTCTTCAATGCGTTTCGAGCGTGGCGTGGATTACGCACTGCAGGCAAGCGCCATGGAGCGTGCGACGCAGCTGATCGTTGAAATCTGCGGTGGTGAAGTCGCACCTGTGGTTGCGGTTGAATCTGAAGCCGATTTGCCGAAACCGAACATTGTTGCCCTGCGTCGTGAGAAACTGGACAACCTGCTGGGTCATCACATCGCTGATGCCGATGTGGTTGAGATCCTAGAGCGTCTGGGTATGGCTGTTTCAACAACGGCTGAAGGCTGGACGGCGACTGCGCCGACCTGGCGTTTCGACATTGCCATTGAGCAGGATCTGATCGAAGAAGTAGGCCGTATTTACGGTTACAACAATATTCCGAATCAGTCGCCGGCTGCCGCATTGAAAATGAACGACCACAAAGAAGCGAATTTGCCGCTGAAACGTGTTCGTCATTTGCTGGTTGACCGTGGCTACCATGAAGCGATCACTTACAGCTTCGTTGAGCCAGAGCAGCAGAAGCTGATCGTACCGGATGTTGCACCATTGGTGCTGCCAAACCCGATCTCTGCTGATATGTCTGCTATGCGCCTGGGCCTGATCCAGGGTCTGCTGAACACTGTGGTTCATAACCAGAAGCGCCAGCAGCCACGCGTTCGCCTGTTCGAGCACGGCTTGCGTTTCATTCCGTGTGACACTGCTGAAAACGGCATGCGCCAGGAGCCAATGCTGGCCGGTGTGATTGCAGGAACACGCAGCGAAGAGCACTGGGACATTGAAACCAACACGGTTGATTTCTTCGATCTGAAAGGTGATCTGGAAGCAATTCTGGAGCTGACAGCGAACGAGAAAGCCTACAGCTTCAAAGCGGCGAAGCATCCGGCATTGCATCCGGGTCAAACCGCTGCCATTGTTGTTGATGGCCAGGAAGTGGGTATCATCGGGACGGTTCACCCTGAGCTTGAGCGTAAGTTCGGTCTGAACGGCCGCACCATCGTCTTTGAGCTGGAGTGGGCTGCCATTGATTCTCGTGTGATCCCGGAAGCTGTAGGTCTGTCTAAGTTCCCTGCCAACCGTCGCGATATCGCTGTGGTTGTGAATGAAGACGTTGCTGCGGGCGATATCGTCGCGGCTTGTCAGGCTCACGGTGGTGAATTGCTGACCGACGTGAATCTCTTTGACGTTTACCGCGGCAAAGGGGTTGAGGAAGGCAAGAAGAGCCTGGCCATTGCGCTGACGTTGCAATCGACGGAGCGAACGCTGGAAGAAGCTGATATTTCTGGTGCTGTTGATAGCATTGTTGCAGCACTGGCTGAAGGCTTTGCGGCATCGCTGCGTGATTGATTACAAACTGGTTTGACCTGAATAAGCAAATTTTTGCTATTTAAGTCATTGTTTTATGAAAGCAGCCGGAAATGGCTGCTTTTTTTTGATCTTTAGCCAAAATTGTCTAACATTCTGATAGATAGCGGTATTTGCTGGTTCTGTCGCAACTCACAGAGTGTTATGCGGTAGTCCCCTGATTTTTCAGAAATTATTTTGGGGACAAGTGAATAGAAAGCACAACTAGGTGCATGAAATTTGGCTTTTACTGCGACGAAAAATCAATAATTTGACGTTTCATTGACGTAAAAAAGTTGGCGGAAATCAGCGAGTTGGCTTAAACTTGTGACTAGTTAAGGACGGGCTCCGGTTATGGAAATTATACTGTACGACGATCCATCGCCGAGTGATGCTTGCCTGACGACTAATACGTAGCAGAGGTCGTGACACTATCTCTGCGGTCCATTCAACATAGTCTTGAGGGAATTATCTATGGCGCTCACAAAAGCCGATTTGGCTGAGAACCTGTTTGAGAATGTGGGACTAAGCAAACGGGACGCCAAGGATACGGTGGAAGTCTTTTTTGAAGAGATCAGGAAAGCTCTGGAACATGGTGAGCAAGTGAAGTTATCTGGATTTGGTAATTTCGACCTGCGTGATAAAAATGAGCGACCAGGACGAAATCCGAAAACCGGTGAAGACATTCCAATTTCTGCCCGCCGTGTTGTCACTTTCCGCCCAGGCCAGAAACTTAAAGCTCGCGTAGAAAGCATCGAAATCGAAAAATAGCAGTTTTGAGTTCGGAATATGAACCCAGGTAAGGTGTGTAGGCTTACCTGGGTTTCGTTTTTTTAGGGCTTTTTTCTTTTTTTGAGATCTTCTGCAAGAGCCCGGTCGTTACAATCATTTAGCTAACTTGTATATTACTTTGCAACGCTTTCACTGTGTAACGCTACCAGACAGTGAATCCCAACGATAAAACACTACTAAAGCGCAAAGCAAAAGAGCAATTACACGGAGGTTGTCGATGGCGTTTCTGAAACAGGTGAAAAAAGGTCGGTTCTTGAAAGCAACTCTGGACCTGACTTCGCCGTTTGAGCCCGGGGAATGGGCACTGGATTCAGGGGTTCAGTGCAAGATGCCGATGCGCGGTGTTCTCGACATCACACCGTCAGCATTGAATGGGACAGAAAAAGATATCGTGCTCTCCTCAGGGGTTCATGGTGATGAAACCAGCCCGGTTGAACTGATCCAGCGTCTGGCTGAGGGGATTCTGAAAGGGGAGATTATTCCTGCCCACCGTTTATTGTTAATCATTGCTCACCCGGAAGCGATTAACGCCCATACCCGGTTTGTGACTGAAAATATGAACCGGTTGTTTAAAGCGCAAAATGACGCGCGTAATGTCGACTGCATCACGGCCAACGCATTGCAGCAAGCCGTCAGTGATTTTTATCATGGTTCCTCACAGGCGCAGCCGGATCGCTGGCACTTAGATCTGCATTGTGCCATCCGCGACTCCAGGCACTACACCTTTGCGGTCAGTCCGTATACGGATAACCCGACTCGCAGCAATCGTCTTTTTGCGTTTTTGCAACGCGCCCAAATTGATGCGGTGCTCCTGTCTAACTCGGCTTCGCCGACATTCAGCTGGTACAGTGCTGAATATTTCTCGGCCCAGGCGCTGACGATGGAACTTGGGAAAGTGGCTCGATTTGGCGAGAATGACCTGACGTTGCTGGAAGGTTTTTATAATGCGATGCTGGCGTTGGTCACCGAGAACGATGTCCCGCTGGAGTGGTACGGCGAAACGATTAGCGTCTATAAAGTGACGCGTACGCTGACTAAGCATACCGATGCATTTCAGTTTACGTTCCCGGCGGACCAGGCGAATTTTACTCACTTTGAAGAAGGGGCCTTGCTGGGCAGTGATGAAGGGGTCGAGTACACCGCGGCACCGGGCGGAGAAGCGGTCGTTTTCCCGAATCCGAATGTGGCCATCGGCCAGCGTGCCTGTCTGCTGGTGAAGAAAACCCGGGTCAACTTCCGTGAGCAGGTGACTGTCGAATAATTCATCGCTCTCATCGGTAACGTGCGGCGACCGACAAAGAAACAGCATTCTTTGTCGGTCGCCGCTTTTCATTCCGGGGTCGAGAAGGTATTGTAAACGCTCCGTTTTTACCATATTCGTCCCATGCAGCTAAATGATCTTATTTTACGCCAGCGCGCGAGGTGGCAGTTCAGTTTGATACTGAGTGCTGTCGCGCTGGTCATCGCGGGTTTCTTCTCTCTCGCCGTGGGCGAAATCTTTATCTTACCCTGGTCACCGGAAGGGGCGCTTGAGCAACAGTTCCTGCTGCAATTACGCATGCCACGGTTATTCGCCGCGATGGCCATCGGGGCTTCGCTGGCAGTCTCCGGAGCCGTGCTTCAGGTGTTGCTGGGGAACCCGCTGGCGGAGCCCGGGGTGATCGGCATTTCCGGCGGTGCCAGCCTGGCGCTGGTGATCCTGCTGTTTTTCTTTCCGGCATTATCGAACCCGATGATCACCATGGCCGTGGCCATGGCCGGGGCTTTGTGTTTTACCTTGATCCTGGTCGGTCTGTCGCGGCGGCGAAAGGTATCGACGACGCGTTTGCTGCTTATCGGGGTGGCACTGGGGATCCTCTCCGGGGCCGTCGTGACCTGGGCCTTTTACTTCAGTGATGATTTGAACCTGCGGCAGCTGACGTATTGGGTGATGGGGAGTGTTGGCGGCGCAAACTGGACTCAGCTCTCCCTGCTGTTCCTGGTGATCCCAGTGCTGGGTTGGCTGTGTCTGCAGGGGCAAAAACTGGATCTGCTGATGTTGGGTGAGAATCAGGCCCGGCAACTGGGGCTGGATGTCGTGGCCTTTCGCTGGCGGTTAATTCTGGTGGTGTCTTTATTGGTTGGCGCAGCAGTTGCGCTGGCCGGGGTGATTGGCTTTATCGGACTGGTCGTGCCGCATTTACTGCGCTTGTCACTCGGGACCGAAAACCGATACCTCTTGCCGCTGTCGGCGATCTGCGGTGCTTTACTGCTGGCCGTCGCTGATATTTTCGCCCGGGTTTTACTGCCGGCGGCTGAGCTGCCGGTCGGTGTGGTGATCACCAGCCTTGGCGCGCCGGTCTTTATCTGGATGCTGCTGCGATCGCAAATGGACTAAGCCAATGAACGAGATGAATCCACAGGGCTTGCTCCTGGATGTGAAAAACCTGGCGATGCCACCGCGTTTGCTGCCGGTGTCATTTACCGTCGCTGCCGGCGAGATTGTGCATCTGATTGGCCCGAACGGCAGTGGCAAGAGTACCGCCATTGCGATGCTGTCAGGCCTGGTCCCGGCCCAAGGGACTGTTGTGCTGCAAGGACAATCACTCGCGGACTATGACTTGCCGAGTCTGGCAACCGTGCGATGTTACCTGGCGCAGCAGGACAGGCCGGCTTTTTCTGTCGGGGTCTATCATTACCTGGCACTGGCGCTCTCGGCGCTGGGGCCTCTGGATCCGATAGCGGTCCAGCAAGCGCTGGATGAGGTGTGTCTTGCGCTCAGTATTGCAGACAAGCTGAACCGTAACATTCAGCAGCTGTCCGGGGGGGAATGGCAGCGGGTTCGCCTGGCGGCTGCCTGCTTGCAGGTGTGGCCGGCCTTAAACCCTGAAGCCAGATTGCTCCTGCTCGATGAACCGGCCGCGGCGTTGGATATCGGGCAGGAAGCAGCGATGTACCAGCTGATCCGCATGATGGCCGGGAAAGGCATCGCCGTGGTGATGGCAAACCATGATCTGAACCGCACCTTGCGTGAGGCCGATAAAGTTATTTTGCTCAACCATGGCTGTTGCGTGGCGAAAGGCGAACCAGAAACTGTGATGACCGTCGAGCGTTTAGAAAGTGTCTTTTCAACCCGGGTCCAGCGCATCGAACACCAGGGGCAATCCTGCCTGATTTTTACCGACTAGCACGAAAATAGCGGGTGATATTTTGGTCCTGCTCGCAAAAATGATAACGGGATCTGGCCGGGAATGGCAGGCGATCTGCTGCGAATTTGTTATAATCTTAGTTTCATATCTGTGATAACCAAGCCGAAACAGGAAGTTCGGCTGACTAGGAGTTAAACATGAACGCACCCAGCTGGGATCTCTCCATCGCCTATCAGGATCTTTCTGATCCCAAAATCACCCAGGATATCCAGACGATCAAATCGCTGATCACGCGCTTGGAAGCACTGGATCCAACATTGCTGGAAGACTTGCAGCAGGCTGTGATCACGGATGCCAACATTGCGGTGATCCTGTCGACCCTGTCCACGTATGCCAACTGTCTGGCCTCCGTGGATGCCAGCCACGACGGGGCGAAGAAGCTGGCCGGGCAGGCCGATCGACTCTATTCGCAGGCTGAGCAGGCGATGAATCCCTATCAGCAATCCATCATTCACCTGGATGAAAACGCATTTGAGACTTTCCTGCAAGGCGAGGGGCTGGACGCATTTCGCTTTAAGTTGGAACGTCGCCGGTTACAGCGTAACAGAATGTTGTCGGTCGGCGAAGAGCAATTGCTGTCGGCGATGCATGTTGACGGCCGCAATGCCTGGGGGCGTTTGTATGACAACCTGACCGGGAGTTTGTCGGTGACGATGCAACTTGCCGACGGCAGTGAAGAAACGGTGGGTTTGTCACAGGCTGCGAGTCTGTTGTATGGCCCGGAGACACAACGTCGGGAGCCTGCCTGGCGTGGTATCTCGCAGGTGATGACAGTGCACCAGGAGTCATTTGCGGCGATCCTGAACGCTCTGGCCGGTGGTCGTTTGACCGAATATGAAAAGCGCAGCCATACCGAGCAGGTTCATTTTTTGGATCCAAGTCTGCACACCAGCCGGATTGAAAAGCAGACCCTTGATGCCATGCTGAGTGTGGCACGGAACAATCGCGATGTCGGACAGCAAGCCGGTCTGGCGATGGCGACCTTGTTTGGTACCGAGAAACTTAAGCCCTGGGATGAGCTGGCGTCGATGCCGGCCTTGGGCGGCGGGGAGAGTGAAACGTACAGCTTTGACGAGGGGATTGCGATCATCCGCGAAGCGTTTGTCGGGGTTGATCCGGAAATGGCCGATTTTGTCGACTGGATGGTGGAAAACCAGCGCATTGATGCCGCGCCGCAACCACGCAAGCGCTTGGGCGCGTATTGCACCAAGTTTGCTGATACCCGTTCGCCGTTGGTGTTCATGACCTGGGGCGGCAGTATGTCTGATGTGCTGACGCTGGCCCATGAGCTGGGCCATGCCTTCCATAACTGGGTGATGCGGGATATGCCGCTGGTCCGCACCGAATATCCGATGACGCTGGCTGAGACGGCATCCATTTTTGCCGAGAATATTGTCCGCGATGCGCTGATGGCCAAAGCGAAAACGACGCAGGATAAACTGCAGATGTTGTGGGAAGAAGCGCAGTCGGCACTGCAATTGATCATTAACATTCCGGTGCGCTATGAATTCGAAAAAGCCTTTTATGAGCAACGCCAGGAAGGGGAGCTGACGCCGCTGCAATTGCGAGAACTGATGGCCAAGACCTGGCGTGACTGGTATGGCGAGGCGATGGACGAAACCAACGACATGTTCTGGGCCAGCAAGCTGCACTTCAGTATTCCGGAGATCAGTTTCTACAACTACCCGTACCTGTTCGGCTACCTGTTCAGTAAAGGCGTGTATGCACAGCGGGCAGCGAAAGGGGCACAGTTCTACAGCGACTACAAAGCCTTACTGCGCGATACCGGCTCCATGACGGCCGAAGCCGTGGTTCAGAAACACCTGGGGATGGACATCCGTCAACCGGCGTTCTGGCAGCAAAGCGTGGACATGGTGCAGCAACAAGTGGCGGCGTTTGAACGTCTGGTTGCTACTTTGAAATAACCTTCTGTCCTGAGAAACAACAAAGCGGTTTATCCGATGGCCGGATAAACCGCTTTTTCGTACTTGCAGCCGCTGGTTCAGTCAGTAAGAACAGCCGCTGTTACGTGCTTAGAAGCTGTAACGCGCACCCAACTGATAGCTGGTTTCTTTCAGCTCTTCAATTTTACGGTGTTGGAGGTTTGCTTCCAGGCTGAAATGTTGAGTCAGCTGAATGTTGTTCCCCAAACGAAACTCTTGCATGGTGTCATCATAGGCTGCCAGGCGAACCGCAGGCTCAATCGTCCAGTTGCGCATCAGTTGGTAACGGGCGCCAACTTCACCCGTTAGGCCGGAGTCATCTTCACGGAACGACGCATGGCTGTCTGAGAATCCCCAGAAATGCACATCCAGCTCAGCTTCGAATCCTGAAATCCCCGCCAGGCCGTAAACGGTCAGACGGTTATTGATTGGCTGGAAGTAACCCAGGCCCAGCAGCGAGTGTGAAATGGTCAGATCGTTGTCGACGGTGCCTTCGCTTCGGGCTTCCAGAAAGAATTGATCAGTAAAGTTCCAGCTACCGCGCAGATACAGGCCAGCAGTTGAATCCGAAGTTGTCCCGCCCCAGGAAGAAACGGAGGTCGGCAATTGGTGGTTGTACTCAGAAACCTGAAGTCCGCCGCTGACAAAGTTGAAGTTTTGCGTTGCGTTGTCAGCCTGAGCAGAAAAAGCGGTGATCATCAGCGCTGAAAGCGGAAGTAAAGCAATCTTGTTCATGTTGTTCGCCTGTATTTTGTTATTGCGCAGCACGGTGAACCGTGATGTCGTCTTAGCTCTGGCGGCAGATTAGCGCTTATAAAAACACTGTGCAATATAATTATGTACATTGTTTTTAATTTGAGAAGCGTTTGCTTGGAAAATGAGCAGAAGCGGTGTCCGTCGGCATTTCTGTACGAAACTGTGTCGGTAGTCTTACTGTGGGTGAAACGGAATCGTGATTGCACTTCGAAGCGGTGACATCGATTTACCAACATTCATCCCTATGCATCAATACTGATATCTTGGTCATAGATTCCTGCCGAGTGATTGATTTAAGATGAAAACTGTACTTATTGAGTAGGACAGGGAAGCATGAAAAATACGTTTGAGCACGCATTGCCTAATGCAGAAGGTTATTTCGGTGAATATGGCGGGAGCTTTATCCCACCGGCGTTGCAGGAGATCATGGTTCAGATCACGGCAGCTTATGATGCGTGTCGACAGGATCCGGCATTCCGTGACGAGCTGGCACGTTTATATAAGCATTTTGTGGGTCGGCCCAGCCCTATTTTTCATGCCGAGAACCTGTCGCGTAAATATGGCGCGCCGATTTATCTGAAACGGGAAGACTTGAACCACACCGGCGCCCATAAGATTAACCACTGCTTGGGTGAGGCGCTGGTCGCCAAGAAAATGGGCAAGAAAAAACTGATTGCCGAAACCGGGGCCGGTCAGCACGGTGTGGCGTTGGCAACAGCCGCAGCGTTGGTCGGATTAGAGTGTGATATTTACATGGGCGAGGTAGATATCGCCAAGGAGCACCCGAATGTGGTGCGGATGCGGATCCTGGGGGCCAATGTGATCCCGGCAACCCACGGACGTAAAACGCTGAAGGAAGCGGTTGATGCTGCGTTCGAAGCTTATCTGAAGGATCCGATTCATCAGCTGTATGCCATTGGCTCGGTGGTGGGACCACATCCGTTTCCGATGATGGTGCGTGATTTCCAGTCGATTATCGGCAACGAAGCGCGGGTGCAGTTTAAGGAAATGACCGGGAGCCTGCCCGAGAATCTGGTGGCTTGTGTCGGCGGCGGCTCGAATGCGATGGGATTATTCAGCGCATTTCTGGACGATCACGATGTGGCAATTCATGGGGTAGAGCCGGCAGGTCGTTCACTGACAGAAGTCGGGGAGCATGCGGCAACGCTGACGCTGGGCGAGCCAGGGATCATGCATGGTTTTAAGTCTTATATGCTCAAAGATGATCAGGGGGAGCCACAGGAAGTGCATTCGGTCGCCAGCGGGCTGGATTACCCGTCGGTCGGACCGCAGCACAGTTACCTGAAAGACATCGGCCGTGCCCAGTATGGCACGGTCAGCGACGATGAAGCGATTGCAGCATTCTTCGAACTCTCGCGCAGTGAAGGGATCATTCCGGCGATTGAGTCGGCACACGCGGTGGCCTATGCGTTGAAACTGGCGAAGGCCGGCGAGAAAGGCTCAATGCTGATTAACCTCTCCGGTCGCGGTGACAAAGATATCGACTTTGTTGTTGAGCAGTATGGCAAGGACTACGGGATTGAATCGGTCTAATCGCGAACATGGGTGAAAGCTAATGTGAATCGGGGGCGCTTCAGGCGCCCCTTTGCTTTACTTGGCTTTGCTTTTCATTGGAGGGGAAGGGACGAGTTTAGAGTCCCTCGGCCCTGAGAATATAGTCCAGCGCACCGGTGATCGCGGCAACCTGGGCATCATTACATTCTTGCTCGGTCACTTTCGGACTGTCCGGGTAGACCTCCGTGGTGGTGCCGTAGACACAATTGGTCAGACCGCTGCACAGACCCAGCTTTTTGGTCGGGTAGTTGATGACGCCTTCCTGGGTGATTGGCTCGCCGATGATCTTTCCATCGCTGTCCGGTGGCGCAATGTGCGTCACAGAGCGGACGGCATCAATGATCGCTTTCTGGAAATCCGGTTGAGGATTGTCCGTGTCACCGACCAGGTAGAAGCCATCCGGCACCGTGCCCGGGATGTACGCAACGCCGTCGCGGGCCGCCAGCGCCGGACGAAATTCCAGCTCGTCGGTGTCGGTGGTTTCGTGCAGATCAATGTGCGCCAGGATGTCGGTTTGCAGGGTTTCCACCAGTTTCATCAAGGCCGCTGATTCTTCTGCCGGACTGTCGGCGTAAAACGAACGGTTCGGATCGACCGCATTCGGGTTCCAGCGGTTGATCGTCTCATATCCCCAGGGACTGACGCACGGGGCAATCAGCAGATTAAACCACTGGCTGTATCGTTCCGCCTGCTGATCGATAAACTGAATCGCGCCGTGTACACCGCTGGTTTCGTAGCCATGAACACCGCCGGTCACCAGGATCGTCGGCTTGCGGCTGTCCCAGTTCAGGGTTTTCAGCGCATACAGCGGGTAGCGTTGTTTGTCATAAGAAAGTGCCCCGTACTGAACCTGCTCGAAGCGGCCATTCAGTGGTTTGAGCTTGGTCAGCACATCGTCCTGATACGAGCGTTTGAGGGTGACCTGAGCGCGCCAAGCACTTTTCTCTTGTGCGGTCCAGGGGGTATCCGGAGTGCCGATTGGGTAGGGATGAGTGTTGTTCATGAAGTTCCCTTGGTCATGATGATGAGGCTAAGGGCGAAAGCATAGCAGCCGAAGTAGGCATCGCAACAGGATTTTCCGCACGGCGGTAAAGAAAAGGCGGCCTGAATAGGCCGCCTGAGTTCATTCATTTCAAAGCAACAGGGATTAACTGGTTTTGAACTGTCCGACCAGTTTTTTCAGATCCGCACCGGCATGATTGAGCTCGCTGACAACCTGTTCGGAGCAGCGGCTTGACTCGGTCAGCTCGGCAATAATGTCCTGAATCGCGACCATATTGCGGTTGATCTCGTCAGTCACCGAGCTTTGCTCTGTGGCAGCGGTGGCAATTTGGCTGGTCATGTCATTAATCGCTTCCACTGCATGGGTGACGGTCGACAGGCTTTCAGTGATCGAGTTGGCGGCATCCACAGCTTCGTTGCAGGTGGACTGGCTATGCGTCATGGATGAAACGGCCTGGGAAACCAGGGCATGCAGCTCATCCAGCATCTCTTTAATTTCCTGTGTGCTGGATTGGGTGCGGCTGGCGAGCCCGCGCACTTCATCAGCAACGACGGCGAAACCACGGCCTTGCTCACCGGCCCGCGCAGCTTCGATGGCAGCATTGAGCGCCAGCAGGTTGGTCTGCTCGGCGATCTCGCCAATGACTTTCAGGACATTATCGATTTTTTGCGATTGCTGGTTCAGCGAGTGGATATGCTGGGCCGCCTGATCGACTTCTTCAACCAGTGCGGTAATGGAGACAACAGAAGTATCAACCCGCTGCTGAGCAATATGCGCTTCTTCACTGGCACTGCTGGTGGCATTGGAGACTTCATTGGCATTCATCGCCACTTCGCTGGCCGCTGAGCTCATTTCGGTGACGGCAGTGACAACCTGCTCGGTTTCGTTGTTGTGTTCATGTAACTGCTTAGTCAGACGAACCGTTTGCTGGTGAATGTTACTGGCTGCGCTGGAGACATGATGGGTGGCATCGGAAACCTGGGTGATGATGCCCTGCAGTTTTGCCACGAAACGGTTGAATGCATCGCCGAGCTGGGCAATTTCGTCGTGGCCGTGCACGTCCAGGCGGCGGGTTAAATCACCTTCACCGTCGGCAATTTCATTGAGGGTGCGTGCCATGTTTTGCACCGGCCGGGCCATACGATTGGCAAAGTAGAGAATGACCATGGCAAACAGGACACCGAGGACCAGAGTGATCATCAGTACGATCTGGAAACGTTTTTGCATTCCGGCAACGGCATCGTCATGGAAGACTGCCACTTCGCGGTCAATATCATCAATGTACAGCCCGGTCCCAATCATCCATTTACCGTTGTTCACACTGGTTGCGAAGCTCAATTTCGGCTGCGGTTGACCACCATTGGTTTTCGGGTACGCGTAGGCAACAAAATCCCCGCCGCGCTGACCGGCTTGAACCAGCTCCCGGATGAAGGCGACGCCGTTGCTGTCTTTCAGGCCGATCATGTTTGAGTTATGCTTCTCCGGCGCGAGCGGGTGGACCAGGTTTACTCCCTGCATGTCATAAATGAAAAAGTAGCCGGCGTTGTTGTCGGCAAAGCGCAGGGGCGTCAGGAGCTGGCGCAGTTCTGTCAGGGCCGCAGCGGTGTCCGGTGTGTTGGCAAGGACATGATCCACGGTATGCTTGGCAATATTGACGGAGTCTTGCAGCTGGCTTTTTCGCTCCTGAACCAATCGTGCTTTATAGAGCGCGACTTCTTCATCAATGGCTTTATCTTCGAGGGTAAGAATGATGCCGATGGCGACACTCATCATGACCAGTGCAGGTAACAAACTGAGTAATAACAACTTGCTCTTTAATTTTATTTCTTTCATACGGCTGAACTCTGGCTTCCGGAATAGGGTTTGGATCTTGGTATATGAATTTTTTTATTATATCGGCAAAGCATAAAAATTATTGAAGCATTGTCGTGTTATTTGTGCAGAATATGATTTAGTTTTTGTGTTTGCTCACATTTACTCTAAGTCTTTTGTCAATAACGTCAGAATATGTAGGCATGAGTATTTCGTGCAACGCTGGTTAAGCTAGTGCGGCGGGCTGGCCCCGGCTGGAAAGGAAGAGGTTCGGCGGCCGTGCTGTTTGGGTTTTTCCGAACTGCTCGTGCTGTATCTATCCGGTGTTGGTGGCGGCTGGGACTTGGGCTTCCTGAAAAATACACTAATAATTGAAACTGATATTCATTTCGACTTATGATTGCTGTTCTACAGAAACAGATGCGTGCAAAATATTTCAATACGATGACACGGTAACATCATGAAAGTTATTTTTTATGTTCTTGATAACTGAAATGGGGGCGTGGGTAAAATTAGATTCAATATCAGATGTTGATAAATTAAATATCAATATTGTTCCGTTTATTTGATGGTGAAATACAGCCACGCAAAATAATGAACTGGATTTGAATGAAAACTATTCCCTGACGATTGAGTTTATATGGCTCAACCGCCAGAGAAATATCAGAGGCTTAACGGATTAACCGCACTTTGAATCGCCGCAATTGAGGCAAGTCTTGCAACCATCTTTGATGATCACGGCCTTGTTGTGGCATTTGTAGCACAGCGTTGCACTTGGCGGGAAGCTACTGTTGTTGGCTTCTGCATCTTCGGCCGGTGATGCTTCGACTGCAGAGGATGCAGTCAGCTCTTGCTTCTTCGCCGCCAGGAACGCTTGCTGATGTGCGTCCGGCTCAGGTTTGGCCAGCATGCCGATTTCCGTCAGGTGCTGCTCAATCACGTTGCCGATTTCGGCAATCAGTGATGGGACGTATTTGCCCTTGTTCCAGTATCCGCCTTTTGGATCGAACACGGAGCGCAGCTCTTCCACCAGGAAGGTACAGTCGCCGCCTTTGCGGAACACGGCTGACATAATGCGCGTCAGTGCCACAATCCACTGGTAGTGCTCCAGGCTTTTGGAGTTGATGAACACCTCAAACGGACGGCGGATTTCATGCTCCGTGCCTTCATTCAGCACCACATCGTTGATGGTGATAAACAGAGAGTGCTCGGAAATATGCTCCGGCGTTTTCAGTTTATAGGTCGACCCCAGTAGTTTTTCCGGGCGCGGCATATCTTCATGCATGTGTACCACATCCGGTTTGGCGGCTGGTTGCGGTGCCGCGCTTGCTGTTGCGGTGGTATCGTCGGCCGGGGCTTTGACTTTGTACCCGACAATTTTGCTGTCAATCTTTTTGACCATGATGTTGTAACCTTACTTAAAATTTGCCGTAGTAGCCTTCTTTGAGCGCATCATAGAGGTTGGCCGCGGTATGTGTTTCGCCATCGTATTCGATGGTCTCGTTGCCTTTGGCTTCCAGGGTAGAGCCGTCTTCCAGTGTGAACACATAGGTGGTGTTTTCCAGATCCTGCTCTTTGACCAGAACGCCCTGGAAGACTTCCGGGTTAAAGCGGAACGTCGTGCAGCCTTTCAGGCCCTGATCGTAGGCATCCATATAGATGTCTTTAAACGTCTCGAACGGGAAGTCGGTCGGGACGTTGGCTGTTTTGGAGATGGACGAGTCGATCCAGCGCTGAGCTGCGGCCTGAACAGCCACGTGCTGAGCTGGTGTAATATCGTCTGCGGTGATGAAATAGTCCGGCAGTTGAGTCTCTGGGTCGTTGCTGTACGGCATCGCCTCGTCATTGATCAACGCACGGTAGGCCAGCAGCTCATAGCTGTATACATCGACACTTTCTTTCGATTTCTTGCCGCTGACAATCACGTTGCGGGTGTAGTGATGGGCAAAGCTTGGTTCAATACCGTTACTGGCGTTATTGGCCAGGGACAGCGAAATGGTGCCGGTCGGCGCAATCGAGCTGTGGTGGGTAAAGCGGGCACCGTGTTTTTCCAGCTCGGCAATCAGCTCTGGCTCAATGGCTGCCATTTGCTGCATGTAGCGGCTGTATCGGGCGTGCAGCACCTTGCCTTTCACTTTGTCACCGACCTGAATGCCGTCTTCAGCCATTTCCGGGCGCAGGCGCATCATTTTCGCGGTGATCTCAAATTCTTCCGCCATGACCGGTGCCGCCCCTTTTTCTTTGGCCAGGCTCAGGGCTTCTTTCCAGCCGGTGACGGCCATTTCCTGGGCAACCTGCTCGGTAAATGCAACGGATGCCGCACTGCCGTACTGGTGCTTGAGCATGGTTAGGGTCGAGCCCAGGCCCAAAAAGCCCATGCCGTGACGGCGCTTGTGCTGGATTTCATGACGCTGTTTTTCCAGCGGCAGCTGGTTGATTTCGACCACGTTATCGAGCATGCGGGTAAAGATGGCAACCACCCGGCGGTAGCTGTCCCAGTCAAAGCGTGCTTTGTCAGTAAACGGGTCGCGGACAAACTTGGTCAGGTTGACCGAACCCAGCAGACAGGCGCCATAAGGCGGCAGGGGTTGCTCGCCGCACGGGTTGGTGGCGCGAATGTCTTCACAGAACCAGTTGTTGTTCATCTGGTTGACCTTGTCGATCAGGATAAAACCTGGCTCGGCGTAGTCATAGGTTGAACTCATGATCACGTTCCACAGCTTGCGGGCCGGCAAGGTGCGGTAGATTTTACAGGCCACGCGGCCCAGATCATCTTCAATCAGGTTCGTTTTGGTCGGCCAGTCCGCCCAGATGATCGACGTATCTGTGTGCGGATCCAACTGATCCTGTTTGGCTTCGGTTGCAGTGATCGGGAAAATCAGCTGCCATTCGGTGTCAGTTTTGACGGCGTTGATAAATTCTTCGGTGATCAGCAGTGACAGGTTGAACTGGCGCAGGCGGCCGTCTTCACGTTTGGCACGGATAAAGTCGATCACATCCGGGTGACGGATATCCATGGTGCCCATTTGAGCGCCGCGGCGGCCACCGGCAGACGAGACGGTAAAACACATCTTGTCATAGATATCCATGAAGGACAGCGGACCTGAGGTGTAGGCGCCGGCCCCGGACACAAAGGCACCGCGCGGGCGCAGGGTCGAGAAATCATAGCCGATCCCGCAGCCGGCTTTCAGGGTCAGTCCGGCTTCGTGAACTTTCCCCAGAATATCGTCCATTGAGTCTTCAATGGTGCCGGAGACAGTACAGTTGATGGTCGACGTCGCGGGCTTATGCTCAAAAGCCCCTGCGTTGGAAGTGATCCGTCCCGCCGGAATCGCACCGTTGCGCAGGGCCCACAGAAATTCCTGGTACCAGTGGTCCTTGACCTTGTCATGTTCCAAATCGGCTAACGCACGCGCGACACGCTTGAATGTGTCATCGAGCGTTTGATCAATCGCCTCGCCATGCTTGGATTTCAGACGGTATTTGCTGTCCCAAATCTCCATTGATGTCGGCTGGTAAGCAATGTCGATTGCCTGAGAGGCTGCTGAAGCCGTTGGAGTTTTCGCCATGATGAATGCACCTTAATGTTTGTCTTCTGTTCCAGCACAAATGATAGAAAACCAGCTCATAACAACCGGTTTTATATCCGCTTTGGACCCGGTTTTACCGGGATTTATTGCGGCAAGGCGGCAGATCAAACCACTATCAATCAGGATCTTCAAGTCTTGACAGGAACATTCAGCCGTCTTGTCGTCGAGTTGTGAAAATAACGGTTCAGAACAGTGCAAACTGTATAAAAAACAGCATAAATTGAAGGCTTTTGTTACATTTTTTCATTCGAGTACCGTAACAAGGGGCATATTGCAAGTCGTTGAATATTTCCTGAAGTTTCGCTAACATGGCCGGCTTTTTTCAGCGTGGAGGAATCAGGATGTATATTGGGTTTGATTACGGGACGGCAAATTGTTCGGTAGCCATGATGGCTGAAGGAAATCCAGTGTTATTACCGCTGGAGCAAGGGAACCACTATATTCCTTCCACGCTGTGTGCCCCGAGCCGCGAAGCGGTGAGTGAGTATCTGTACCGGCACATGGGCGTTTCTCCCCGGGAGACGGTTGGCGAGCAGTTGTTGCGGCGTTCAATTGCAATGAACCGGGAAGAGGGGATTGATGTCGAGCCGGGAGATATGCGGTTCGGTCAGGCTGCGTTGGATCTGTATCTCGATGATCCGGAAGAAGTGTATTACGTCAAATCGCCCAAGTCGTTTTTAGGTGCCAATGGCCTGCAAGCCGCCCAGATCAGTTTCTTTGAGGATCTGGTCTGTGCCATGATGCACAATATTAAGACTCAGGCGGAGCAGACGACGCAGCAAGCCATTGAGCATGCGGTGATTGGACGCCCGGTCAACTTTCAGGGCACCGGTGGCGAACAGGCCAACCAACAGGCCGAAGGTATTCTGCGTCAGGCCGCCGAGCGCGCCGGGTTTCGCAATATTGAGTTCCAGT
This sequence comes from Photobacterium sp. MCCC 1A19761, assembly GCF_037389125.1. Classification (NCBI taxonomy): domain Bacteria; kingdom Pseudomonadati; phylum Pseudomonadota; class Gammaproteobacteria; order Vibrionales; family Vibrionaceae; genus Photobacterium; species Photobacterium sp. MCCC 1A19761. The sequence goes on along the minus strand of NZ_JAZGTF010000002.1, from coordinate 19,669 downwards.
TCGAGCCGGTCGCGGCCGGGCTGGATTTTGAAAGTACCCTGACGGACAACAAAACCGTGCTGGTGGTCGATATCGGCGGGGGAACCACAGACTGTTCGATGATTCAGATGGGGCCGGATTGGCGCGGTAAAACCAATCGCCAAGACAGCCTGCTGGGTCACACCGGCTTGCGGGTCGGAGGGAATGACCTGGATATTCACCTGGCTTTTCGTCAGCTGATGCCGTTGCTCGGCCTAGGCAGCCAAAACCAAAAGGGAATTGATCTGCCGGTGAGTCAGTTCTGGAACCCGATCGCCATCAACAATATTGCGGCGCAGACGGATTTCTACAGTGCTGCGAACTATCGGGTGCTGGAGCAACTGCTGCGCGATGCAGCTGATCCGGACAAGCTCCGCTATTTGCTCCGGGTGCATCAGGAAACCTTGGGCTACCAGTTGGTGCGTAAGGCTGAAGAGTGCAAGATTGCGCTGTCCGAGCAGGTGTCGAATCAGGTGGTGCTGGATGGTTTGTCGGCGCTGTTAACGGCGTCTGTATCCCAGCAGGACATGGCGCAGGCGATTGAGTCGCCGCGGGTGAAGATCAGCCAGTTGGTGACGGAAGTGATCCAGCAGAGCAGCACCAAGCCGGATGTTGTGTACCTGACCGGTGGGACGGCGCGCTCTCCGGTGTTGCGTGCCAGTATCGAATCGCTGTTGCCGGGGGTGCCTTTGGTCAGTGGCAACTATTTTGGTTCGGTAACGGCGGGTTTGGCCCGCTGGGCCGAACGCTGTTTCGCCTAAACCATGCCGGAAATCGCCAGCGGCACAAGCCCGACCTGTCGTCGGGCTTGTGCCATTTCTGCAGGGCGTCGCGTTAAGAGCGTTTGACCCAGGCTGAGCACCAGCCGTTGACCGACACCGCTTTGCCGGGAAAGAGCTGGCAAGGTCGCCATTCAGCGCCTTCTTCCCCCAGAAGCAAGGCACAACCACCGCACTTTTTATCTTCATGAGGTGAGTTTTCGGTGTACTGCAGCGCTTTGGCTTGCGGATCGTCCGCCGTCAGATGAGGGAGATCTGCTGCTTGAGCCGGGCTAATCAGCTCTTTCCCGCCTAAAGTTATCCCGATCACACTTGCCAGACTGAGCTTTAAAAACGTTCTGCGACTTGCATCTTTCTTCATGATGATTTCCTCTGAGAGCACGACATTGCATTGATTCTTCATTGCATTCTTTGTTGCTTAGATTCTTCATGGCTCCGCTTCTGCATGGCATAGCTTCTACATGACTTAGCTTCGTCATGGCACGGAATCTTACCTTGCCGAAGGCATGTCGAACTTATGGCCGACTTTGCCCCGGTCCGTATAAGTGTGGAAGGGATATGCCGGGAGCGACACATTCATTTTGCGACATCGGAGATGTTTTTGATTTGCAGGGGGCTTTCGTCAGGATGGTCAAGATGCTTACGGGGACAGTGGCGATCATTTAACACTTTGTAAACATTGTGGTCATTGAATATTCAAGCTCAAGTGGTTGACTACAAAGGATTGATACAGCGCAAACAATTTTCAGATTGTAACGTTTGCGCAGTTGAAACATTTTATTTACAAGTGCATCATGTGTCCGTCTCACCAATGACGAGAATTACAAAGGTAAGAAAATGAACTTATTTCTGATTGATATTGATGGGGTTTTGGTCGAGTCCGATCATGCGGATCTTCAGTGTTACAGCCAAGCCATCGAGGACGTCGTCGGGATCCAGATCCATACGGACTGGCCTCAATATCAAAATGTGACCGATGCCGGGATTCTGGATGATGTGATCCAACGGCATCATGTCGCGGCAAATCGGTCGCTGATCCACCGACAGGTTGAAAGTCGTTATCTCGCCTTACTGCGGGAGTATGTGACTGCTCACCCGACAGCCTTTACTGCGGCGCAGGGAGCAGAGGCGTTTGTGGCGCAAATGCGGGAACGGGAGAATACTCATGTGGCAGTTGCGACCGGAAACTGGGCTGCCGTGGCCGAGTTGAAGCTACGCGCGGCAGGTATTGCCCTGGCCGGAATGACGCTGGCCACCTCATCTGATGCGGTCAGCCGCACGGAAATCATGGCGCTGGCCGCATTTCGCGCCAAACAGGACTCCGGGGCAACATTTGCCCGCCGGGTATTTTTCGGGAACGGCAGCTGGAACAAGCATGCTGCGCAGGAGCTGGGATACGACTTTGTCGAAGTCGGGCAGGCGAAACAACACCGCCACCATATTCCGAACATGGTGCACTTCAAAGCGGCGTTTTCCCAACTGGCCTTGCAGTAGTTCGATTTCGGACGGGTTGCTTTCCTGAGAGAGAATTAGATAAGGGAACGCAATCGGGCGATTTTTTGGATCTCTCAGCGCAGCTTCACTGTATTTCGGTACTTTTTTGTCTAGTCTTCCTTTAGGAAGCGCAAAAAACTGATGTTGGAGTGGTGCCGCGCATGAGTAAGAGTAACGAGTGGGTGATTCGCTGGTTTTCGGATATCTGGCAACGTGCAGATGGCCGGTTGTTGTCGGAATATGCTGCCGATCCGTTTAGTTTTCATTTGCCCGGCGGACGGGTGAGGACGGTCAGTCATCAGGAGTATCTGGGCTACCTGGATATTTGGGGTCAACGGTTTCGGGACGTGAAGTTCACGGTACAGGATATCGTCAATGAAGGCGACCGGACGGTAGCCCTCTATCATTGCAGTGCGATTTACAATGGCGGCTGGGCCAAAATCCCGGCGCGCAAGCAACAGGTCGAGATGACCGGCATGGTGTATTTTCTGCGTCAGAATCACCTGATCACCACGTGTCGGATGGAAGACAGTAGTTTTGACCTGTACCAGCAGCTGACCCGTTATCTTGAATAGGCTCGAAATAGGTAGGAGTCGGACTGAGATAAAAAAAAGCGGCGCGGTCAATACCGCGCCGTATATCGTTTGAGGCCTTTGGCTATGTTGAACAGCGCCGGGCGATCAAGCTGTCGGTTGATTAAGCTGTCGGTTGATTAAGCTGTCGGATGATTAAGCGGTCTGGATCTTGGCAGCTCGGGTTAATTTAAGCGCTTCGAAATACTGCCGGGTTTCCCCAATTACCACGCCACGGAGCAGGATCAGACCAATCAAATTCGGGATCGCCATCAGCCCGTTCACAATATCGGCAATCAGCCAGATCATATCCAGTTGCAGGAAAGCGCCCCCGCCAATCAAGGCCAGGAAAAACAGCTTGTAAGGCAAAATGGCTTTCACCCCGAACAGATAGGTCACACAGCGCTCGCCGTAGTAGTTCCAGCCCAGGATGGTGGTAAAGGCAAAGAACATCAGCCCGACGGATACCATCATCGGTCCCCAATAGGCAGAGTCCAGCCCGCTGGCAAACGCGAAGGTGGTCATTGCCGCACCGGCGTGTTCACTTTGCCAGGCGCCGGTTACAACCAGGGTCAGGCCGGTCATGGTACAGATAATGATGGTGTCAAAAAAGGTCCCGGTCATCGACACCAGGCCCTGCTGGACGCAGGAATCTGTCTTGGCGGCTGCGGCGGCCATCGGCGCACTTCCCAGACCGGATTCATTCGAGAACACCCCGCGGGCAATTCCGGACTGAATCGCGAGCATAATCCCGGCGCCGACGAAACCACCGGCTGCGGCATGGCCGGTAAAGGCGGACTGGATCACCAGTGTAATGGCCGCTGGCAGGGCTTCAGACTGAGCCGTCAGCACGGCAATACAGGCGATGATATAGAATCCGGCCATCAGGGGGACGACTTTACTGGCGACCTTGGCGATGGATTGGATCCCACCGAGCGTGACGGTGGCGACCAGCAGCGTCAGCAGAATTGCGCCCAGTTCGCGCGGCACATCAAATGACAGGTAGGCAGCATCGAGGATAGCGTTGGTTTGCGGGAACGTCCCGATACCGAAGCAGGCGACACCCAGTGCAAAAACGGCAAACAGTTTCGCCAGCCACTTGCTGCCGACCCCTTTTTCCAGGTAGTACATCGGACCGCCGATCATCTGACCGTTCGCATCCACTTCGCGGTACTTCACCGCAAGCAGACACTCTGCGTACTTGGTTGCCATCCCGAACAACGCAGCCAGCCACATCCAGAACAGGGCACCCGGCCCCCCTAGTTTGATGGCGGTGGCGACACCCACGATATTCCCGGTTCCGATGGTAGCGGACAGGGCAGTACAAAGGGCGGCAAAGCTTGACACATCCCCTTCACCACGATTTTTGCCATTGCCAGAAAACAGGTAACCAAGTGCCAGCGGCAGGTGGCGCAGTTGAATAAAGCCAAGTCGTAGTGTGAGGTAGCAGCCGGTGCCGACTAACAGGATCAGCAGGGGAGGCCCCCAGATGAAGTTATCGACAGTTTCAAGAAAGTGGTAGATTGGATTCATAATTCTCCCCTTAAATATCAAAGGAAGAGATGAAGAACAACAGGAAAAGGATGTTCCAGAAAGTTGGTACGTTAAAATTTCTGAGCTGTTGATCTTATCTCCTCTGTCCTTTTGCCTGAGAGTTTCACTTGCCGCGGCTGAATGATTCAGCGAATCGGCAAGTTTGCTCCTTCGGCGTCCGATTGAACGGATCTCTCCAGAGGCTCCTCCAACAACAGTCCATACCCGTATATCTATGCATAGAAATGCGGGTGCCTGAAAGATTTACACCTTATCAGCCGGCTGATTTTTATCAGAAAAAACCGGGGGATAACGTACTTACTTCTTCGGCGGGCGGGTCCTGAACCGGATGGGTCAGTCGCGTGCCACTCTCCTGCTGTCTTCATCGGAACTCATTTTGCGCTGGATATATTAATGGATAGAAATGTGATTGTCTGCATAAAAATAACAAGGCGAGATAAAATCTGGCATGTTCGGCGAGGGTGTCGAGCAAAATATCACCAGTGCCGGGTGAATAGATAACCAGCCTGAGTCACTGTAGGGTTGGGTTGTAAAAGTTGGCATGACATCAAGTGACGAAAAAATCATACGAATTAAGTAATTCACAGCAATTCGTACTGAGCTATTATTTTTTTATGGTTTTCTATACTATTTTCCAGACAGCGACGAATGGTAAATCTATAGACTAATTGGGAATAATCGGGCCGTTTCTAATTTCCTTTAGATATTCCAAATCGAATGAAATCTTGTATGTAAGGACATAAGTTCCTGAACATACTGGGGTAGCAGAAAATTTCAGAGTTATTGCTTAAATTTGAAACAGTATCGCCCGGCTGGATTTATTTAAGTTTCTGAGCGTTAATTATTCACAGGTGGTCAATTTTTTGACGCCTGAAACAACAATTCCAATAAATGCTTATTTACTTCATCAACAAGGAGTGTTTCACCACAGCTTAGCCAAAAGCTGTATGTACTAATCCGACTGGTAGTAAGGTGAATTTGTGATTTGGGTCAGTTGTAGTCATCACGATAAGACGGCAGAAGCCAGAGAAAACTTAAAGCAATCACACAATGTTGTTGATGTTTCGCCTTTTGAATTACTGTCGACAATGACAGGCCAGGAATTGATTTTTTTGGAGGTCGTTGATTCAAGCTCAGAAGGATTTGAGTTGCTGCGTTCGGTGAAAAGTCGCTTTCCCCAGGCGAAAGTTGTGGTGGTGTACCACAGCCTGGATGCCAATCTGGCACTGAATGTGCTGAGGGCCGGTGGTGAGGACGTGTTGCCCGCGAATGCGACAAGACAGGAGTTGGATGAATGTTTTAGCCGATTGCACACCCATCAGGTGGAAAATGAAGCGGATAGCGGCTTCGAACACCGGGAATTGTCCATTCGGCCGGCACTGAAAATTATCGATGAAAACATCAGCGCGCCGCTGCGCGAGGAGGATCTGGCGAACGCCTGTCATTATTCGCCAACCTACTTCTCCCGGCTGTTTCATAGCATTATGGGGGTGACGCTGAAGCAGTACATTATCAAAAAGCGTTTGGATTTGGCGTGCGGACTGTTGAGCTCCGATCGGGAAAAAATCTCTCAGATTGCTAATTCTGCCGGATTCAAGGATGTGTCCTATTTCTCCCGAGTCTTTAAAAAGCACATGGGATGCTCGCCCGGAGAATTCAGAATGCGCAAACACAACCTCAACACCTAACCTGCGTCAACGATGTGCGTTCAGCCCTGAACGCACCTCATTTTTCTTAAAGAATCACCTCACTTGCCGATAACCCGGACAGGGCGATTTGTCCGTGCCGCGAAGTTGCCTGTGACCTTGCTCATTCATGATATACACTTGAAAGCATACCAAGAGGGAATGCGATACCTTCAGTTGTACAATCTTCATTTGCATTGCCTTCAGTGGCATTGTCTTCACTGGTGTCGATGAGCTGAATGGTCGCGGCAGGTGCGCAAAGGGTTAACGGTATAAGAATAAGATGACAACCTTTCACGATATTTTAGGGACAGACCGGCATACGCCGGCAGATGAACTCAAGCGACGTTATAAACTTCTTTCCAGTCGCCTGCACCCGGATAAAGGTGGTTCGAAGGCCATGATGCAGTTACTGGTCCAGGCCTACGACAAGATCTGCCAGGGCAAGGGACATGAAGAGGCCGTGCGAACGATCACCGTGAAGGGGGCTTCAAGTGAGCGCTATCAGGCGAAGTGTCGCCAGCTTGAACGGGAAGTGGAAGCATTGCAACGGATCAATGACGACTTGACCCTCCAGTTGCAGCGCGATAAGCGGCAGCAGAAATCGACCGAAGAGCTGGAACGTGTTGCGGCGGCCTGTGAAGAAGATCTGAAGTTACTCCGTCGGGAAAATAACCGCCTGACCAAACAACTGGATGAGGCGCGCCGCAAACTCAGTGAGTCGACCCGCACCGTCGCCCGCTTTGAACCGGAGCGCAAATCAGACCGCAAAGCGGACGCCGGAACCCGGGCCCCACTGAGTCAGATTTCGCCTGTGGTGCTAAACCAGCTCAAGTCTTTGGGGCGGATTAACCTGCGTCGTTCCGCGCTGATGGCGATGCCGCTGATTGTGGTGGCCGGATTGATTACTGCAGGCAAGGCGCCGTGGTTATCGTTGATGGCGATGTTTGATGAGCCGCCGCCACCGCCGGAAGTCAAAATGACCATTCTGAACTACAATCCTGACGACGCGATGCCGACCACCCCGGCGCAGGAAATCATGCCCATACAGGCGGAGTCCGCTGTGCGCCCGCTTGCGCCGCGCATCCGGCTGGTTAATCTGGTTGGGCATTGGGACCTTCAGCAATATGAAAACCTTCCCCAGCCTTATATCCGGGTCCGGAGCGAAAAGGGCTCCTATATCGTAAAAGGGTGCGGCGGGCATTTTCAGTATTATCACAATAGCCATCTTCGTGCCGGGCGTCTGGCGGCCAATCTGATTTTCGAGCGACATGATCGGCACTTCCAGGTGTATAACATCCCCTACGGCAATGGTTCATTCGCGGCCAACTGGGCTGACAGCCAAAGCTTACTCATCAACAATGAATATTTTCCTAACCAGGGGTTTGTCGAAGCCTATCAGCAATTGCTGCAGCGTTGCCGCTAACCGGATTGGGATGGGTGGCGATGGTTGAGCGGCCATTATCACCGCTTCCCGTTTGAGTCATTTTTCTAGGTGCGCCTGGAGCAACGGGAGTTGACGCTGGTGGGCGGGATCCGGCTCGGAATGCTATTTATTTGAGAAGTGGGGTGTCAAAAGACTGCTATCTTTAAACGTATGCGCTTGTGTTTTCAGCTGTCTTTGCGGAGAAGTTTTATGAGAGCGTTGTACACCCCGAATCCTGTTCTCTTTGCCGGTTTACTCCTTCTGCTTTGTTTATCTCAGCCATCACTCGCTGCGGCCAGCCGCCTGCAACAAATCATTGACCGGGGTGTGTTACGCGTCGGAACGACCGGTGACTGGGCACCGATGACGATGCGCGATCCGTCCACCAACTTCTACAAAGGCTTTGATATTGATATCACCACGGAGCTGGCCAAAGATCTGGGCGTCACAGTGGAATATGTGGCCACAGACTGGAAAGCACTGGTTAGCGGGGTGATCACCAGTAAGTATGATATGACCGGAAGTGCGACACTGAACCTGAAACGGGCCAGGGTCGCGGGTTACAGCCAGCCGTATTTTTATCTGGCTTATGTCCCGGTGATACAGAAAAAACATTTTCGTCGCTTTCGTTCCTGGGGAGATTTCAACAGTCATTTGATCACCATTACTTCCCGGGAAGGGACCACCCAGGAGAGTCTGGCCAAGGAGCTGTTTCCGGAAGCCCGGCACGATGTGATTCAACCGCCGTTGCGAGATTACCAGCAGTTACTGGCGGATAAGGCTACGGCGATTGTGATTTCCAATATTGAGGCGGCGACACTGACAAACCGGTTTCCTCAGCTGGCGGTGGCAAAGGTGAAGGGCATGCGACGGCCAACCCCGGTTGCCATGCTGCTGCCGAAAGAAGATCAGATTTGGATCAATTACGTCAATCACTGGATTGAGCTGAAAAAGACACAGGGTTTTTTTGACCGGGTTGCCCGGAAATGGGGCATGGTGAGTCTGGATATTCCTTAAGCCTCAGGTAAAGACAGGCGAGGTGATGGAGGCGGTGAAAAATTGTCCATCTTTGGCGTTGAACGGACGCAATAAAAATGACATGGTGGACTGATAGGTTGATCGGGGAGGGCTGAGTGCCACCAGATCAGTAATGATGTTATCGCAAGGAGTGATATGGATTTTTCAGCCTACAAAGGATTGATCTTTGATATGGACGGCACGTTGATCGATTCGATGCCTGCCCACGTCTATGCCTGGAAACAAACCTGTGAATTATTTGAAATCCCGTTCGATGAAGCCTGGTTCTACAGCCTGGGCGGACTGCCGACCCTGAAGACGGCGCAGGCGATTAACCGTCGCTATGCACAAAACTTCGATATTCATCGTCTGGCAGACACCAAGGGCGAATTTTTTGCTGCATTGCCTAACCGAGGCGAAGTGATCCCGGAAACCTTTCAGTTGCTTAAACGCCTGCAAACCGAGAAGAAAATTGCGGTGGGCACCGGCAGCCGACACAAGTATGCAGCGCCGCTACTGGAAGAGACCGCAATTTTGCCTTTGCTGGATGCGCTGGTAACCGCTGATGATGTGGACAATCACAAGCCTCATCCGGATACCTTTCTCCGGGCGGCTGAGCGACTTGGACTGGATCCGCAGGACTGCGTGGTCTTTGAAGATACCGACCTGGGGAAGCGTGCTGCTCTGGCGGCCGGGATGGATTGCGTGATGATTGTTGAAGGGGCATTGGGGGAACTGTGCCGTGCTGACGGGCGGGTGCATTCGGTTTCGGGTTTGCCTGAAATCATGGGGTGAGTCCGATTGAACCAGCGGGGAGGCGAAGTGATGATAATCCCCGCAAACACTTGTTTTACTTCCCTCAATCTGTTGCACCGGTTGTATAAACTGATCATAATGCCCTGATAAATTCAAGATATGAAATATGACTCGGGGGATCCTCTGTGAAAGCTATTTTGCCAATGTTGCTGCCGATCTTCCTGGCCGGGTGTGCCAAATCTGTCGATGAGCGCGCTGATGAGTATATTGATTTAAGCTTTGCGCTGTGTGGTGCCAAAGTGAAGTCTTATTCACAAGGGGAAGACGGTAAAATTCGGGTGGTGTGCGACAATGAAAGCTATTTCCTGGTGAAAGATCAGCAAACGCTGGCCTATATGAACGAGCTCAATGGCGCCTATTGTTACGGGAAAGGCTTTTCTGTGTTTAATGAGCGCAGTAATTATTACACCTTCACCTGCGCAGATGACAAGAGTTTCAATATTCCGAAGTAGCCCCTGAATGCTGCACCCGGCTGAACCCAGCATCACATTGCGATGTGCGGCCGGTGAAGCGATTTAACCGCAAAACAGTAAGTTGTCGTACCTGTGGTCTTTTCTGTAGAACAATTATCGGTGGCTCACCATCTGCTGTCACAGCAGATGGTCTATATTGACGAGCATTTACGCCAGGGGGCTTTAGTCTATATCGAGAGCTTGCTGGTCGAGTCCCATATTCCGCGCACACACTATTTAACGCTGGATGATCTCAGCAGCCCTTATCCGATGCTCAGTCTGACTTCATGGATGGCTGTTGATTTTTTCAGCGCGGCGCCTTTGCCATCTTGCCAGGATGACCCACTCCGACCGATCAAGCTCACCCTCTGTACCGTCGTGCAACAACCGGATGCAAAGCCGGTCCATCGTTGGCAAACCCTCGGAACCTTCCGCTGTGAAGACGCTTTGGAAGCCATCCAGGGGTTACTCATCGCCCTGAACAATCCGGCTTATTTTGCCACTTGCCGGACCTGTGATCTCGGGTGTGCGGCCGGATATCTGAATGTCCAACAGCTGTGCTGCAATTGTGTTGAGGTCCCCGTCGGCTAGAGAACCAAGATTGTTCTTTTCTCTTTTGTGCGTGATTTTCATCGCTGAGATCAGCATGAAAGGACGCAAATCCCTGACAACTGGATTGAATAGCCCTGTCTATACTCTGAATGGTCAAAAGAAGAAAACGAATTCGGAGTGGGTATGGAATTTTTAGAGAGCTTTTTTGGGATCATCGGTGATCTCACCTGGGGATGGTCGCTGGTACCTTTCCTCGTCATCCTGGGCCTTTTCTTTACCATTGTCAGCGGATTCGTCCAATTCCGTTTCTTCGGACGCATGTTCCGGGTCCTGCTTAATAAAAATCAAACCGCAGACAAAGATGCCATTTCGGGCCGGGAGGCACTGCTGCTCTCCGTCGGTGGCCGGGTCGGTGGCGGGAACATCGCCGGGGTGGCCGTTGCGATTACCCTGGGTGGTCCCGGCGCGGTCTTCTGGATGTGGGCGATCGCATTGGTCGGGATGGCCACCAGCCTGGTGGAGTGTTCACTGGCCCAACTGTATAAACGCAAAGAAGGTGAAGCCTATCGCGGGGGGCCGGCCCGAACCATCATTCACGGCCTGGGAGAAGACTACCGCTGGCTGGCATACCTGTATGCCGTGTGTCTGATCGCCTCGTTTGCACTTGGATTCAACGCGTTCCAGGGTAACACCGTTGCCGGTGCCGCGCAGGATAGTTTGGGGATCGACCGGATTTGGACCGGCGCCCTACTGGCGATCGGGACCGGTTTTATCGTGTTTGGTGGGATCAAGCGGATTGCTAAAGCGGCGGACATCATTGTGCCGATTATGGCCGTCGGGTATCTGGCAATGTCGCTGGTGGTGATTTTGATGAACATTACCCATATTCCAGCCGTGCTCAGCAGTATTGTTGCCAACGCTTTTGGCCTGGAAGAAGCGGTTGGCGGTGGGATGGGGGCCGCATTGGCGCAGGGGTTGCGCCGGGGCCTGTTCTCGAATGAAGCCGGACTGGGTTCGGCGCCGAATGTGGCGGCGACCGCCGAAGTGTCTCACCCGATCAGCCAGGGGATCACACAGTCTTTGTCGGTGTTCATTGATACGATCCTGATCTGTAGCTGTACCGCGTTTGTGATCCTGCTGGGGGATGTGTATGTCCCTGGTGCTGCGGATATTGACGGAGTCGTCCTCACACAGCAATCCCTGGTGTCGCATATGGGTGAATGGTCGCAGTACTTCCTGACTGTGGCGATCCTGCTCTTTGCCGTCAGTTCGATTATTTATAACTACTACCTGGGGGAAAATGCCCTGACCTTCATGTCCGGCAGCAAAGCTGCCGTGTTTGTGCTGCGGGTGGTGGTGATTGGGATCGTATTTATGGGGGCGGTTGCACCCGGAGCCACCTCAGTCTTCTTCTTTTCCGATCCGCTGATGGGGGTACTGGCGATTGTGAACTTGCTGGCGTTGATGATGTTGTTCCCAACCCTGACCCGGATTCTCAAGGATTACAAACGGCAGCTGAAGGCCGGGGTCGAGCATCCGGTTTTTGATCCGAAGAAGTTTCCGGATCTGGATGTTGATTTGAAAGCCTGGAAGCCGAAGTCGTCGCAAACGGACGGGCAAGCGTCTTAAGTCGAGCGCACAGGCCGCCCGGGCCTGTGCGTCTGGTATCTCAAGCGCCTGTTATCAAATCTCTGGTATCAGGCTGCAGGTTTCAAGCTGTCGGCTTCAAACAGTTGTTTTCAAGCAGTTGGTTTCAGGAGCTGGCCGAGATAACGAACCACATGCGCCGCATCCTGAGCGGCGCGGTTCACTTTAGCAATCAGCAGCTCAGCACGCGCGTCGTCTGCCTTCAGGCTTGCCTTGATCTTCTGGTTCATCGCTTCAGCCATTTCAAGCTTGGTCTTGCAGTCCTGAAACAACGCAGAAATAAAGGTCAGCTCAATCTCACCCCCCTTTGAAAACAAGTCTGCGGCAATGGTGTAGACCGTGTGGAATTTGGTCGCCATATCTTTTTGGTTCGCTTGGCTGTCTTTCGCCCAGTCTTCGGCCCAACCCTTGAAGATTACGGCGATTTGTGGATTCGGGGCAATGTTGACTTGTTGCATGGCGTGTTGTCCTCAGGTGAATTGCAGAGGCATAGTAAAGCAGCTCAGAATCAGTTTAAAGCGATCAGGCCGATTTGCTGCTTCTATCGGCTAAAAAATCATCGCAGCAGCGCTCAAGAGGAGGTGGGGGAAGGACAATATTTGGGTGCAGTGACAGAGATTGTAATTGACAGATAGCCCTGCATTCTGTGACCCGGGTAACTTTTCATCTGCACATTTAGTGATAGGTGTTAAATAACTAAATTATTGATATTGATTGCTTTTAAGGTGCTTTCGCGCGTCGTATATTGCGTTTCAGCAGGGGGAGCCACCGTTCATGCAGGTGTTGGACAGGTTGGTAGTTATCGCTCCGCCTCGAGCTGAAAAGGAATCACGATGACCCGAAACAAACGATTATGCCCGTGGCTGCTGGGGTTGGCAGTGCCAGGCTTATTGGCGATGAGCGGTGCAGCAGCGGCTGAAAGCACCCATTTCCGTTATCAGAATCTGGAAAGTTACCGGCTGGATGCCGCGCAGGTGTTCCGGATGCGCAAGGCGATTCCGGATGTGGATCTGCGCAAGGCGCTGAAACCGCTGATAGGGAAGACGTATTACAGTGAGCCATTGTTTTTACAGGCACTGAGCGACCAACTTGGTGAGGCGATTGTTGCGCAGCATCAGGCCCGTTTGGTGGAGAAAGCCCGCCAGCCCGTTGAAAGTTTGTCGATTGATGTCATTAACGATGACGTGCTGCATGTCGCCTTTTCATCGTATCCGGACAATCAGGCACTGCCGACCACTGAGTTGATTGATCTGAAAGGGCTGGCCCGCAAAGCATCGGTGGTGAAGACTGAACAGGGATTCTCGACGGCGTCATTGCAGGTCACGGTAGCACCCGAGAGCCTGTGTTTGACGGTCACGTCAAAGCGCCACGGCCAGCTGAGCGAAATCTGTCCGGGTAAGGGCAACGGTTTTAGCCTCGACTCACCAGGAGATTATCAGCTCAACGGGCTGGGGCAGGAGTTTCATGATCCGGGCGTGCTGAATGCCAACTGGCTGGGACATAAACGCCATGGTGGCAATAAGATGGAAGGGTTCCAGGGCGGCGGCACAGGGAATACCCAGTTTCCGATCTTGTATGCGCTCAACCCGCAGCAAAAAAATTATGCCGTGTATCTGGATACCGTTTATTCCGCGGAATGGGATTTTACCCAGGCCCCTTGGCAGATCTCCCAGCTGGCAGACGATCCGAAGTTTCTATTCATCGCCGGTGATGATCTGCCGGATCTGCGCCAGCAGTATATGGCTTTGGTCGGCAATCCACTGGTTCCGCCCCGAAAGCTGTTTGGATTATGGTTGTCTGAGTATGGCTTCGATAACTGGCAAGAGCTGGATGATAAACTGACCACCCTGGCTGAGCACAAGTTTCCGCTGGATGGCGTGGTGATGGATTTGCAGTGGTTCGGCAATGTCGATGCCTTCAGCTCAACCAGCGCCATGGGCACTTTGACCTGGGATGAGGCGCATTTTCCGAATCCGGCGCAAAAAATCCAGCAGCTCAAAGAGCAGGGTGTCGGCATGATGCTGATCGAAGAGTCTTATGTCAGTGACGGGTTGGCAGAGCACACCAAGCTGGCAGAAGACGGTTACCTGGTCCAGGATCGCCAAAGCGGGCAGCCGATTGATTCAGATCCCAATGGTTACGGCTACTGGTGGGGTAAAGGCGGCATGATTGACTGGACCCAACCGGAAGCCGGGAATGCCTGGCATGACTGGAAACGCCAGCCTCTGATTGAGATGGGCATATTAGGTCACTGGACCGACTTGGGTGAGCCGGAAATGTATAACCCGCAGGGGATCTATGCCGGTGGGAAGTCGCACAATGCAGTTCATAATATTTTCAACTACAAGTGGCTGGAAAGTATTTACGCCGGCTATCAGCGAAATGAGGTGGAGACGAGACCCTTCATGATGTCTCGCTCCGGTGCTCCGGGCATTCAACGTTTCGGTGCGACGATGTGGTCGGCAGATATCGGCACCAATGTGGAAAGTCTGGCGACTCAGTTCAGTATGCAGCCGAATATGATGCTGTCGGGCATGGATTACTACAGCTCGGATATTGGCGGTTTTCACCGCAGCGCCCTCAGCGTGGTGCCGGAGAAACGGAAGCAGGCACTGGATGAAACCTATACCCAATGGTTTGCCTACAGCGCCCTGTTTGAGGTGCCGGTCAGGCCGCATACGGAAAACTTGTGTAACTGTAAAGAAACTGCGCCCGATCGCGTCGGCGATCAAGCCAGTAATCTGGCCAGTATCCAATTGCGCTATCAGTTAATCCCTTACCTGTACTCACTGGCCCACCGGGCCCATTTGGCTGCCGAGCCGGTCTATCCGTCACTGGAGTATTACTTCGGTGATGACCAGCTGGCGCATAACCTGCCGGCGCAAAAGATGATGGGTCCGTCTCTGATGGGGGCCGCGGTGGCCAAACTGGGTCAGCAAAGCGTGGATGTCTACCTACCGCGTGGCACCTGGTATGACTATCGTACCGGCCGGGCCATTGAAAGCCAGGGCCAGTGGTTGTCATCTGTACCGCTGTATCAGGATCAGGTAATGACCCTTCCGCTGTATGCCCGGGAGGGCGCGATTATTCCGGTCAATCCACAGCAATCGATGCCGATGAGCAGTGATGTACCGGAAGCCCTGGCGGCGCGGATTTACGGCAAATCCGGTGCATTTACCTTGTATGAAGATGATGGGCAGACACATGCTTATCTGCAGGGGAAAGTGCGGAAGACGACGCTGAGCACTCGTGAAACAACAAACGGGGTTGCGCTACAGGTGACCACGGAAGGCAGCTACGACGGTGCATTGCAACAGCGGCCAATTCAACTGGCGTGGTTCGGGCTGACGCAGAAGGTTGCGGCTGTGACGCTGAACGGCAAGCCGGTTGTCGAATGGACGCAACAGGGCGACCAGGTGCGGATCAGCAACCCGGCGGTGGATGTCCGACAGCCACTGGAGATCAACGTCCGGTTTGAATAAACGGGCTCTGGGGATAAAAAACAGCCAGCAAATTGCTGGCTGTTTTCATTCATGGCAATAGAAATTGCGTTATTTGTTTGCCGTGCTCGGCTGCTCCGGGTGCCAAGCACCGTCCAGCTCTTCCAGTTCCGGGAACTTCGAGCGGTCGAACTCAGGCGTCTTACCGGCTTTCAGCTGCACTTCATAGTCTTTAATCACTTTGATGGCCAGCTGTGACAGCAGCACCAGTGCGATGATGTTGACCAGCGCCATGACCCCCATGGATGCATCTGCCAGGCTCCAGACAACCGGCAGCGACGCAACAGAACCGAACATGACCATCGCCAGCACGAACAGGCGGAAGATGAACAGACCTTTATTGCTGTTGCCGTTCAGGAACATGATGTTCGTTTCGGCGTAGGTGTAGTTGGCAATGATCGAGGTGAAGCAGAACAACAGGATGGCAGCAGCCATAAAGTAGGTTGTCCAGCTGCCCAGCTCACTGCTCAGGGCTTGTTGGAGCAGGCCGATGCCGGTCGCGGCATTTGGCTGATCCATGACGCCAGAGAGCATAATCATCGCAGCAGAAGCTGTACAGATCACGATGGTATCCGCAAAAACACCCAGCATTTGAACAAAGCCCTGAGAGGCCGGGTGGTTCGGGTTTGGTGTCGCACTGGCTGCCACGTTGGCCGCAGAACCCATACCGGCTTCGTTCGAGAACAGGCCTCGGGCGATACCGTTCTGCATGGCTTGCGAAATGGTGTAAGCCACACCACCGACAGCGGCCTCTTCCCAGCCAAACGCGCTCTTGACGATCAGAGCAACGGCCGCAGGCAGCTCGGTGATGTTCATCGCCACAATCACCATCGCAATCGCCAGGTAACCAATCGCCATCACCGGAACGATACGAGAGGAAGCTTCTGCGACTTTACGCAGGCCACCCATAATGAAGAAGGCCGCTGCGATGACAATCACAATCCCCATCACAGTTTTATCAAAACCAAACGAGTGGTTCAGTGCATCGGTAATGGTGTTGGCTTGAACTGCGTTGAAGACCAGACCGAAGGCGATGATCAGACAGACTGAAAACAGCGAGCCCATCCAGCGCATGCCCAGACCTTTTTCCATGTAGTAGGCCGGGCCGCCACGGTATTGACCGTCGACATCTTTGGTTTTGAACACCTGCGCCAGGGTTGACTCGATGAACGCAGTTGACATCCCGAACATGGCGATTAACCACATCCAGAAGATAGCGCCCGGGCCGCCCACAGTCAGGGCAACAGCGACACCAGCCATGTTCCCGGTACCGACACGGGCAGCCATTGAGGTGCAGAATACCTGATAGGAGCTGATCCCGTTATCAACATCTTTCCCGCTCTTCAGGACATCAACGGCGTGTTTGAATTGACGAATCTGGATGAAACCGAGGCGAATAGTAAAGTAGATACCCACTGCAACGAGCAGGTAGATAAGTAGATAGCCCCAAAGTACATCATTAACTTCACCAATAATTGCCAGCAGGCCGTCATTGAGCGAGGTTAACCAAGTTTCGTGTGTAGCACTCATATTATTTTCCTGTTTAACTGGCTCAGCAAGTTTGTGACTCACTGAGCGAACCGGAACGTCCATTTAAGTGACAGTTCGTATTGACCGATTTCAGATGTGTTCTTGTTGGTTGCTCACAAAGGTGTCTGCATGGGTAACCAGTTGCATTTACAATTGTGAAACATGAAATCGGATGCTTCGACTTGTGAAGGTGCAGAAAGTTAGCATGAAATTCTGAAGCCCACTTGCGATCTAAGTCACACTTCTTAAATGATAAATATGCAAGTTACTGTTATTTGTTGAATGTAAATAAATATTAACAAATTAAATCAATGAGTTATATTTGTATTCGCATGATGTGAGCAGGAATGAATCGAACGCTGCACAATTAGGCAAAAGAATTATTTTAACCTGAATTTAACTTAAAATTCAGAAAATTTAACTTATTCATTGTGGGGTTATATTGCTAAATTTTAACAACTGGCGATCTTTCAAACGCTGTGCTGGGTGTAATTTGAGCAGTGATGGATGGGGAAGATGTTGTTGAAAACACAATGATGCCCCCGTCCGGGAGCAGGCGACTTGATGTAATGTGGATGCAATCCAAATAGAAGCTCCCAAATTGAAGCTATATAAGGATGCATCGGTTTAGTGGGTATACTGGGGCTTGAGCAGATGGTGATAGTGCACGAGTGCCGGCTTCAGGACCTCGTCTTCGTGTATTTCAATAATATCTGTGCATTTGTGTCCGCAAATACAGATATAAACATTATCTTCTGACACAAAAAACTCATCAGATTGTCCGCATTGATTACAAATCGGATCGAGCTTCATTGGTTATCCTCCCTGTTATACTCTGGAATCATACTGTGAGTTCCATGGGTTTCATATATTGCGCGGTGGAAAGTTGGATTCATCGCAAGTTTTTATTCTGCGCCTGTGACAGGGACAGACAGGGAAAAGCGATCTCATCTAACGAAAGGGGCGGGTAGTGATAATCGATCACCGTTTTCATGTTCAGTATCGTTGTTCATATCGTTCAGATACAAAAAAGGCCCTTTGGTCGGACATACTGGATTCGAACCAGCGACCCCTACTCCCCCAGAGTAGTGCGCTACCAGACTGCGCTAATGTCCGCCAAAAGGCCATTATATTCATGGTCTTATCGACGGCTTTAAATTAGCAACAAGCAGCTCGGAAAGCAAAGGCTAAAGTGTGATCGATCTACCAAAACAGTGATGGTGTGAGATTAAATGCTCGAACTCTCAGCAGTTAGAGGAGGTTCTGGGCATCATCATCTGAAGTGTCAGGCAGCGGGTATGTTTCATTGAAAGCGAGGTAACATGCTGTTTTGTGAAGGACTTGGCTTCCGGTGAGGTCGGGTTCACGTTGCACTGCATGCTGGCAGAGACTTTATTTGAGAAATCGCTAAAATTTAAGTTCACAATAAACAAAACTGAGAGTATGATTTGCACGTAAATGCCTCTCTGCGCTGCACAGCGACAAATTTCCATTATAATTAGGGTGTGAATTGATTCTCCGTTCTAATCGATGAGTTTGGCAGGCAGTTACCAACCTTTATGATTCCTTTTGTGTGCCTATTAATTTTTATATTAATTGGCAATCTCGTTCTGAGGCGAATGCCGAACAACTTATTATTCGTTCAAGCTTCAATGTAATGCCTGAATGAGACCAAGTTGGTTTGTGATTTAAGAGGTATATTTCATGGATAGTTTTGCAGCTGCTGAAAAAGCACTGACCGCTATGTTAAAAAACGTTGAAGCGAACGGCTCAACAAAAGAAGAGCGTGTTGATTATCGTCAAATGCTGATTGATTTCGCGGACGAAGTTCCGGGTCGTCAGAAGGCCGTCATCAAGCGTATTCCACTGCAAAAGATTAATGACCTGATTGCTGTGCTTTATGAATTTAAAGAGGAAGCACGTCAGGTTCGTATGACGGAAATCCTGGCCCAAATGGAAAAGGATGGCGTTCACCCTGAAGATCTGGTGTTGAAACAACAAGACTAACTTTTCAAAACACATCACGCTTTATCCAGACTTTCAACACAGCGGTATGTCCGTTGATGGAATTCTTTTATCTGCCGCTTGTATTGTCAGTGTCGGTTGTCAGCATTTGAATCGTAAAAAATTGACAGAAGTTTTACGATCAAATGTTGCAAATAGTGATAGGGATTTATCTTTACTCCCGGACATCAGGTCAATCTAAGTCTGCAAATCATCCCGTCAGGAAAATCGCCGGATGGGTGAAATCCTTATTTCGATTTCGATCGTATAGGGGAGATGGCATTCGGGAAAGTGCCTGTTGACGAGGGGTCAGGTATCAGGGAATAAATCAACCGTGCTGTTGTTTCTGTGGAATGCCGCGCAATCGACACGTTGACCGGGCGCACGTCTGCGTTATATCGAATGTCCATACGATAGGGCGGGGAATTTACGTTCTATAATCGGCTTGCCGCAAATATGTAATCAGCCGCATCAAAAAAATACGATAAAAATATATTCGGGTGCGTCTGAAACCCAATACAGAGACAACAAAAAACGGAGAGCCAGGCTCTCCGTTTTTTGGTTGTGGTATACCGGTTAGGCTTCAACAAGGCTTTGTTGATCAAATCAGGGAAAACAACAGA